>NZ_JBFAXL010000005.1:0-303467 GCF_040680795.1 Streptomyces sp. NPDC051976 | reverse complement strand
CGGCACCGCCGGACACCCACGTCTCGGCTGCGCGCCGCGGCGGCGGGAAACAATGCCCTGCCCGGGCCGAGGACCGCACGACGGTACGGCGACTCCGGGGCGGTTGTACGCGGCCGACGCCGGACGCGTGAGCCGCGCGCGGCCCGGCACCGCCGGACACCCACGTCTCGGCTGCGCGCCGCGGCGGCGGGAAACAATGCCCTGCCCGGGCCGAGGACCGCACGACGGTACGGCGACTCCGCGGCGGTTGTACGCGGCCGGCGCCGGGCGCGTGAGCCGGGCACGGCCCGGCACCGCCGGACACGCATGTCTCGGCTGCGCGCCGCGGCGGCGGGAAACAATGCCCTGCCCGGGCCGAGGACCGCACGACGGTACGGCAGCTCCGGGGCGGGTCGCGGTGGTGGTGCGGCCGGGCGGTGGTGGGCTGATCGCCGCGGTCGGGGGCCGCTTCATGAGGGGTCCTGGCGGGCGGCGGTCATGGTGGTGGTGTCCAGGTGGGCGGTGCCGAGGATGAGGTCGGCGCCGCCGAATTCGGGGTCGTCGAGGGGGGTGCCGTCGTCGACGGCGAAGAGCAGGCGCTGCTCGCCCTGGCGGTAGGCGGTGCCGACCGGGGGGCTGGCGGCGTGGATGGCCAGCAGGGCGAGGAGGTAGGGCAGTTCGGGGTCGCGGCGCCGGGCGTCGGCGAGCAGTCCCGACAGCCGTCGGGGCGCGTCGTGCGGCAGGTCGAGCAGGTCGAGGGCGGATTCGAGCTGCTCGTCGCTGAACCGGCTGTCGTCCGGCGTCGCCACGAGATCGGGCTCGGGCATCTCCGCCCCGAGGTGCTCTCGCTCCAGCGGCGGGGTGAGCAGCAGTTCGACGAGGTCGGTGACGCGGACCGCCGCGGGGGTGCGCAGCCCCGCGCCACGGGCGAAGAACGCGTCGGTGACCCTGGACGCCTGCTCCACCGGGACCGGCAGCACGGGCGCCATGAGCTGCCCGTAGAGGTCGAGTCCGGCGCGGGCGGGCGGCGCGGCGAACGCCTGCCGGTCCTGCTCGGCGCGGAAGAGCGGTCCGGCCTCCAGCAGCCGGGACTGGAGCTGGGTGTGCCGCCGGATGCAGTCCTTGACGATGTCGACCAGCTCGGCGGCCCGCCGCTTGTGCTCGGGCTCCTCCGCCTCGTCGCGCGCCTTGCGGATGTTGGTGAGGATCGCGTTCTCATGCCGGTACCGGTCGGCGACATGGTCGAGCGCCTCGGCGATCATGTCGGGGACGGCCCGCAGCCAGTCGACGGCCCGCACATTGCGCCGGGTCGCCTCCAGGGTGCGGCGGAGCGTCTCCGCGTACTGCACCGTGCGGTAGCGGGCCTGCTCCGCGGCGAGTTGGGCGTCGGCCAGCCGCCCGCGGCTGATCAGCACCTCCAGCTTGACCTCGGCGGCGATCTGCGCGCTGGTCACGTCGGTGTCGAGGGCGCCGACCAGGACGTTGACGGCCTCGTCGGTGGTGCGCAGATAGACGCTGCCGCCCGGCCCCGGCACCTCCTCGATCAGCTTGAAGTCGTAGTCGCGCCGCACATAGCCGCCGTCGGGGCCGAACGTGCCGTACACCGCGCGGAATCCGCGGTCCGCGCTGCCGACGTTGATCAGGTTCTCCAGCACCCAGCGGGCGACCCGCTCGTGCTCGGCGGGGTCGCGCCGGGGGGCCTGGGCGGCGACCCGGGGCAGCAGTCTGGCCACTATCTGGTCGTGGTCGGCTCCGGTGTCGAAGTCCATGTTGAGGGTGACCAGATCGATCGCGGCGAGCGCGACCTCCGCCATCGCGTACACCGAGTACTCGCCCGCCAGGTTCGCCTTGCGGGCGTCCAGGTCGTGCAGCGGCGCCGTGCAGGCCAGCGCCTTGAGCCGACGGGCCAGGCCCTCGTCGGCGGCCGGGCCCGGGGCGGGCCGGGCGGCGCCCGGCAGCGAGTACGGGATGGTGGTGGTCACGCCCCACACATTAGGCGGTGGCACCGACAAGGACCGAAACGGCACGGATCGTCACGGTGCGGGCACGACTCCGGTCGCCGGTCCGCTCTGCCATGATCGTGGACGGGTCACCGGTCACCACCGGTCTCACACGGGCGGGTACGCGGACGAGGACGGGCGGTTCACCATGGCGGGCGCGGTCATCCCGGGCGCGGTCATCGATCTCAACGCGGACCTCGGCGAGGGATTCGGCCGCTGGCGGCTGACGGACGACGAGGCGCTGCTGTCGGTGGTGACGAGCGCCAACGTGGCGTGCGGCTTCCACGCGGGCGACCCGGCGACGATGCGGCGGGTGTGCGAGCGGGCGGCGGAGCGCGGGGTGCGGATCGGCGCCCAGGTGTCGTACCGCGACCTCGCCGGTTTCGGGCGCCGCGCGATGGACGTGCCGCCGGACGAACTCGCCGCGGAGGTGGCGTACCAGATCGGCGCGCTGGAGGTCTTCGCCCGCGCCGCGGGGACGGCGGTGGTCTATGTGAAGCCGCACGGGGCGCTCTACAACCGGGCGGTGCGTGACGCGGAGCAGGCAGCGGCGGTGGTGGCGGGCGTGGTGCTCGCGGGCGGGCTGCCCGTGCTGGGGCTGCCGGGCGGCGAGTTGCTGGCGGCGGCGGCGCGGGCGGGGTTGCGTACGGTCGAGGAGGCGTTCGCCGACCGGGCCTACACCGCGGGCGGCACCCTGGTGCCGCGCGGTGAGCCGGGGGCGGTGCTCGACGGGCCGGACGAGGTGGTCGCGCGGTCGGTGGGCATCGCCAGGGACGGGGTGGTGACGGCGGCCACCGGCGAGCGGGTCGCGGTCCCGGCCCGCTCGTTGTGCGTCCACGGCGACACCCCCGGCGCGGCGGCGCTCGCGGCCCGCGTCAGGCGGGAGCTGGAGGCGGCGGGCCTGCGCGTCGAGGCGTTCGCGTGAGGCTGCCGCTGCGGGTGCTGCCCGCCGGGGAGTCGGCGGTGCTGCTGGAGACGGAGACCGGCGCCCAGGCCGAGGCGCTGCACGCGGAGTTGGTGCGGCGCCGGGCCGCGGGCGAGCTGCCCGGCGTCACCGAGATCGTGCCCGCCGCGCGGACCGTGCTGGTGAGCGGGCTGGCGGAGCCGGGCCGCTTCGCCGAGCGGGTTCCCGGGTGGGACGTGCCGCCGGTGGCCGCGGAGGAGGGTACGGAGGTGCGGATCGCCGTGCGCTTCGACGGGCCCGATCTCGCGGAGGTGGCCGGGCTGTGGGGTGTGGCCCCCGGCGAGGTGGCCGGGGTGGTGGCGGCGACGCCTTTCCGGGTGGCGTTCTGCGGCTTCGCGCCGGGCTTCGGCTATCTGACGGGGCTGCCGGAGCGGCTGCACGTGCCGCGCCGGGCGGAGCCGCGTACCGCCGTGCCCGCGGGCGCCGTGGCACTGGCCGGGCCGTACG
This sequence comes from Streptomyces sp. NPDC051976, assembly GCF_040680795.1. Classification (NCBI taxonomy): domain Bacteria; kingdom Bacillati; phylum Actinomycetota; class Actinomycetes; order Kitasatosporales; family Streptomycetaceae; genus Streptomyces; species Streptomyces sp. NPDC051976. Next base: position 300,077 of record NZ_JBFAXL010000005.1, on the reverse strand, counting down.
CCGGGGTGTATCCGCGGTCGTCGCCCGGGGGTTGGCAGGTGATCGGCACGACCGGCGCGGCGTTGTGGGACCCGCGGCGCGAGCCCGCCGCGCTGCTCTCCCCCGGCACCCGGGTGCGCTTCACGGAGGAGCGATGAGCCTGTACGTCGTACGCCCGGGGGCGCTCACCACGGTGCAGGACCTGGGCCGCCCCGGCTACGCGCACCTCGGTGTCCCGCACTCCGGGGCGCTCGACGGGCCCGCGCACCGGCTGGCGAACCGGCTGGTCGGCAACCCCGCGACGGCGGCGACGCTGGAGACCACGCTCGACGGCTGCGCGCTGCGCCCGTCACGCCCGCTGGTGGTCGCGGTGACGGGTGCGCCGTGCCCGGTACGGGTCGACGGCCGGCCCGTCGCGTGGGGCGCGCCGGTGCGGGTGCCGGAGGGGGCGGTGCTGGACGTGGGCACGGCGACCTGCGGACTGCGCGGCTATGTCGGCGTCTCCGGCGGTGTCGACGTGGAGCCGGTGCTCGGCAGCCGCGCGACCGATCTGCTGTCGGGGCTCGGTCCGGCGCCGCTCGCGGCGGGTGACACGCTGCCGGTGGGCCCTGCCACCGGGGGTACGGCGGCCACCGATGTGCCGGCCGGTCCGGGACCGGTGTCCGTACTGGTGCTGCCGCTGGCGCCGGGGCCGCGTGCCGACTGGTTCACCGACGGCGCGCTGGCCACGCTCGCCACCGGCGCGTACACCGTCTCGCCGCACTCCAACCGGATCGGGCTGCGCACGCTCGGCCCGCGGCTGGCCCGGGCGCGGCGGGGTGAACTGCCCAGCGAGGGCATGGTCCTGGGCGCCGTCCAGGTCCCCCCGGACGGCCGCCCCGTCGTCTTCCTCGCCGACCACCCGACCACCGGCGGCTACCCGGTGATCGGCGTCGTCCCGCGAGCGGCCCTCCCCGCCGCCGCCCAGGCTCCACCGGGCACACCAATCCGCTTCCGGCCCGTACGCCCCCGCTGAGCGCCGGAGGCCTCTGCCGGGAGCCCCAGCGCGGCCGACGCGGCGCCCCTCCCGCCCAGGCCCCAGGGCCCATACGCCCCCGCTGAGCGCCGGGGCCAGAGGTGCCGCTCAGGACTGGGGGCTGCCCGCGGGGCGGGGTGCCGGGCGGGTTTGGTGGAGTTTGAGGGCGGCAAGGGCGGCGACGGTGGCTCGGCGGGAGTCCTCCTCCAGGACGGCGGTGGTGCCCAGGCGTTGGTGGCGCAGTTCGGTGGAGGCCAGGCGGAGCAGGTCGGGCAGGAGGTCGGTGCAGCGGTCGGCGATCCACCGGGTGCCGCGGGTGGCCAGCCACCAGGCGGCGGCTCCGCGGCCGGGCGGCGGGCCGTCGGGATCGAGGCGGGGCGCGGGTCCCGCGGCCAGCCCCGCCGCGTCGAGGAGGGTGTGGAAGTCATGGGCGAGCAGGCGGTGCCCGGTCTCGCTGGGGTGCAGCCGGTCGGCGCTGAGCGTGCCGGGCCCGGCCGCCCACGGGCTGCGCGCGGCGTGCAGATGGAGGGCGCCGTGGTGGTCGGACAGGGCGTGGACGGTGTCGTTGACCGCCCGCATCCTGCGGCCGAGCGGCCGGGCGAGCGGCCACGGCAGACCGAGCACCGTACCGGGGTCGGGCAGGCAGGCGGTCAGCACCTCGGCGCCCTGGGCGCGCAGGGCGCCGAGCGCGGTGTGCAGATCCCCGGCGAGCGCGGCGACGTCGAAGCCGCCGCGCAGGGTGTCGTTGCCGCCGACGACCACGGAGGCCAGGTGCGGGCGGTGGCGCAGGGCGGCTTCGAGCTGCCGTCCCGCGACGTCGGCGGTACGGGCCCCGCTGCGGGCCGCGTTGAGGACCTGGGTGTCGCCGGGCGCGGCGGCCAGCCCCTCGGCCAGCAGCACCGCCCAGCCGCGCCACCCGCCGCCCGGCAGCGGATCGCCCACCCCCTCGCTGAGGGAGTCGCCGAGCACGGCGAACCGCGGGCGGGGCGAGGCGCCGCTCACGACGGCGCCCCCACTCCGGCGTCGGTCGAACCGGCGGCGCCCCGCGGGCCGTCGACCCCGTCACCGGACGGGAGCACGGTGGCCGACGCCCGGTGCGCGGTGAGGAAGGCGGCGACCGCCGCGGGCCAGGTGTACCGCTCGGACCGGGTACGGGCCAGCGCGCGGCGCGCCGCCGCCGGGGTGGCGAGCAGCCGCTGGACGGCGCCCGCGTACTCCTGCGGGGTGTCGGCGGCCGCTCCCGCCGGGCCGATCAGCGCGGGCAGCGCGGAGCGGGCGCTGGCGACGACGGGCGTGCCGCAGGCGAGCGCTTCGAGCGCCGCCAGGCCGAAGGTCTCGACCGGGCCGGGGGCCAGCGCCACATCGGCGGTGGCCAGCAGTGCGGCGAGGTCGGCCCGCCGCGGCACATGGCCGAGGAAGGTCACCGGCAGCCTGGCCGACCTGGCCTGGGTGGTGAGCCGGGCCCGCAGCGGCCCCTCGCCCGCGACCACCAGGGCCGCGTCGACGCCGCTGCCGCGCAGGTACGCCAGGGTCTCCAGCGCGGTGCCCGGCCGCTTCTCCGGCGACAGCCGAGAGCAGAGCACCAGCAGGACGGCGGCGCCGTGCCCGTACCGCTCGCGCAGCCGCGGGTCCGCGGCGGAGGGGTGCCAGCCGTCGAGGTCGACGCCGAGCGGGGCGCGGACGACGTTGCGGGCGCCGATCCGCTCGAACTCGGCGGCGGCCCAGGCGGTGGTGCACACCACGCGGGTGTAGGCCCGCGCGGTACGGCGGTTGAGGGCGTCGGCAGCGCCGCGCGCGGGCCCGGACGGCAGGCCCCAGGTGCCGAGCACGCCGTCGGCGCTCTCGTGGGAGACCATCACCGCCGGTACCCGGTGGCGGCGGGCCCACTCCCCCGTCCAGCGCAGTGTGGTGCGGTCGGAGACCTCCAGGCGGTCGGGGGCGAGGTCGGCGAGCACCGCCTCGACGGGGGCGCGGCGGGCCAGCACCCGGTAGCCGCCGGTGCCGGGGATCTCCGGGCCCGGCAGGGTGATCACCCGTCCCTGGCCGGTGAGTTCGTCGGACGCGGTGGCGCCGGGCACGATCAGCACCGGCTCGTGGCCGGCCGCCGCGTATCCCTCGCCGAGGTGGCGCAGCGCGGTGCGCAGGCCGCCGGAGACCGGGGTGACGAAGTTGGCGAGCCGGACGATCCGCAGGCCGCGTTCCGCGTCGTCCCGCGGCGGGCCGTCGTAGAGGAAGGCGTTCATGCCGCTGCCGCCTCCCGCTCCCCGATGACCTGCTCGTAGTGGCGCAGGAGCTGGTCGCCGACCGCCTCCCAGGTGCGTTCCGCCACCGCGACCCGGGCCGCGGCGCCGTACCGGGCGCGCAACCTCGGGTCGGCGTGCAGGAGTTGGACGGCGGCGCGGACGGCGAGGGCGTCGACCGGGGGCACCAGCAGGCCGGTGCGGCCGTGGCCGACGAGGTCGAGCGGGCCGCCCGCGGCGGGCGCGATCACCGGGACGCCGCTGGCCATGGCCTCCTGCACGGTCTGGCAGAAGGTCTCGAACGGGCCGGTGTGGCAGAACAGATCGAGGCTGGCGTAGATCCGGGCGAGGTCGGCGCCGGTCCTGCGGCCGAGGAAGACCGCGCCGGGCAGGGCGCCGCGCAGACCGGGCGCGCTGGGCCCGTCACCGACCACGACCACCCGGACACCGGGCAGTTCGCACACCCCGGCCAGGAGTTCGACGTGCTTCTCGGGGGCGAGCCGGCCGACGTAGCCGACGATCAGCTCGCCGCGGGGGGCGAGTTCGCGGCGCAGCGCCTCGTCCCGCCGGGCGGGGTGGAAGCGTACGGAGTCGACACCGCGCGGCCACAGGTGGACGCGAGGCACGCCCTGGTCCCTGAGCGCGGTGACGGAGGCGGTGGAGGGGGCGAGGGTGCGGGCGGCGGCGCTGTGCACCGCGCGGATACGGCGCCAGGCGGCGGCCTCACCGGCGTTGAGGTAGGTGCGGGCGTATCCGGCCAGGTCGGTCTGGTAGACGGCGACGGCCGGGATCCGCAGCCGGGTGGCGGCGGCCAGGCCGCGCGCCCCCAGCACGAAGGGGCTCGCCAGGTGGACGAGGTCGGCGCGGTGGGCGGTGATGGCGGCGGCGGTACGGCGGCCCGGCAGCGCGACCCGCACCTGCGGGTAGCCGGGCAGCGGCAGGGAGGGGACGCGGACGACGGGGCAGGGGTCCAGGTCGGCTTCCTGGTCGTGCGGCCCGGCGGGCGCTACGACCAGGGGCTCGTGGCCGTTCCTGGCGAGGTGTTCGGCCGTGCGCAGCGCGCAGTGGGCCACTCCGTTGACATCGGGCGGGAAGGACTCGGTGACGATGGCGACTCGCATACCGAGGTTGTCGCCGTACTGAGAGTTGTCAGGGCCACGTGGATCTTTCCAGATGCGGAACGCCCCATGAGCTTCTGGACACGCCGGTTCACCTGGCAGAACCGCCGGAACTCAAGCGGCCGCGGACGGCGGTCTGCACTTCGGCCTCCTCGGCCGGGTCGGCGGCCAGTCTGCGGAGCTGGGCGAGCACCCTGACATCGCCCGACGTGGCCCGGTGCGCGGCCAGTTCCCTGGTGCTCTCCTCGCAGTCCCACAGGCACTCGACGGCGAAGCCCGCGGCGAATCCGGGGTCGGCGACGGCGAGCGCGCGGGCGGCGGTGCCGCGCAGCTGCGAGGAGGACGTCTCACGGTAGAGGTGCCGCAGCACGGGCGCGGCGCGGCACTCGACGAGGCGTCCCACGCCCTCGACGAGCGCGGCGAGCCCGTCGGCGTCGGCGCCGCCGGTCTGCACGGTGCGGCGAAGCGCGCCCAGGACGAGGTCGGCCACCTCGGTGGAGGCGGGGTCGCCGTGCCGGGCCAGGATGCGGGCGGCGGCCGAGCCGAGCGCGTCGGTGCGGGCGGCCCAGTCGAGGGCGCGGGCCAGCACCTCGTCGTCGTTCAACCGCTCGAAGGACTCCAGCGCGGCGCGTACGACGAGTTCGTCGGTGCCCGCGGCGGCGGTCTCGATCAGCTCCAGGCGCCGCGGGTCGCGGCGGTCGACGAGATGGCGCAGCGCCGCGGCGCGGGCGGCGGACGGGCCGTCGAGCGCGGCGGCCAGCAGCTCGGGCCGGTCCTCGGGGCCGGCGACCGCGGTCAGACAGCGTGCGGCTGCCTGGTCGCGTTCCACGGCGGGGTACTGCGTGAGGCCCTGCTGCGCCCATTCCAGTACGGCGCCGACGCTCCACCCGGGGGTCGGGCCTGCGGGCCGCATCTGCCGCTGCCAGCGGTCGAACGACACCTGTTCGGTGGCCTTGCCGACCCGCCGGGCGGTGCCGGGCTGGGAGCTGTCCTCGGCCCAGATCTGCCAGGGGCGGGGTTCGTACGCCTCGCGGACCGCGCGCGCCAGTTCCGCGTCGCCCTCGGGGGTGCGCGGGAAGCGGGCGACGATGGCGGGGCCGAGGGAGCGCAGGCCCGCTTCGTCGTCGCGGACGGCCAGCTCGTCGAGGGCCCATTCCCAGCAGCCGCCGGTGGTGGCGTAGCGGCGCAGCAGGTGCAGCGCGTCGCGGCGGCCGTACCCGGCGAGGTGGCCGAGAACCGACAGGGCGAGGCCGCACCGGTGCTCGTCCGGGGTGAGCAGGTCGTCGGTGTGGAAGAGGTGCTGTTCGATCCCGTCGAGCGGGCCTTCGAGGTCCGAATACAGGCGCGCGTAGTAGAGGGAGCGCGATTCCACCCGCCAGTCGAGGCGGGGGTCGCGCAGAACGCACTGCTCCAGAGCGGCGAGGGCTTCCGCCCGCTGCGCCGCCAGGGCGTGCAGGGGCCCGTCCCCGCGTCCTCGCTGGAGGAGGCCGAGAAGGGATCCACTGGGCGCTATGTCTGGGTCGAACATGAGGTCAGCATCCGGTGCGGGGGGTTCCATGGCAACGGGATTTCCGCTACCGGTGCCCGGCATCCTTACCGGCCACCGGGCGTTTCATGCCCGGTGGCGGCGGGGATTCCGTGGGGACGGGCGGCGGCAGCCTACCGATTCCTGGGCGGGATGTCGCTTCCGGGCGGTTGCAGGACGGTTACCGGCCACCCTGCTTCGGTGAGCTGGGCATTTGGCATATGCCGCAAGCACCACCGGATCGGGTATCGCGGAAACCCTTACGGCCCATCGCTCACTGTGCAACAGTCGTAACCGGTCCTTCCGTCCGCCACGGCCGTCCAACGCCTGCCAGCAGACACGTTCGGAGTGCGTCATGCCGTTCCCCACGCACGCGGATCACGATTCCGCGCAGCCACCGGATCCCGGTGCGGTGGACGCCCTGATCTCCCAGGCGCGTCAGCTCAGGACCCGGGTCGACTCCGTGCTGCGGGACAGCGCGGCCGCCGCCGAGGACCCGCAGCTGCGCTGGCAGCGCGCGCTGTGCGATCTCGCCGTGCACCAGCTCGACGACGTGGACGTCCACCTCGGCCAGCTCAGGGACGGCCTCGAGGACGACGACCAGGGCGATCTGCTGCTCGCGGACCTCGGCTCCGCGCACGCCGCGCCGGGCGCCGCCGCCGTCGGCGCGCTCGGCCGGGCCGGCAGCGCCGAGTGGGACCTGCTCACCGATGACGCGCAGTGGTCGGACGAGCTGTACCGGATCTTCGGCCGCAGCCCGGTCGACGGACCGCTGACCCTGGACGAGCTGCCCTCCTGGCTCTTCGCCGAGGACCAGCAGCTGCTCACCGAGATGGTCACCGGCTGCCTGGTCGACGGACGGCCGATCGACGGCGAGTTCCGTATCGTCCGCGCCGACGGCTCGGTGCGCACCGTGCACATGGTCGGCGAGCCGGTGCTCGGCTCCGACGGCGACACCGTGTCCATGTGGGCGGTGCTGCGTGACGTCAGCGATCTGCGGCGCAGCCAGCGGACCCTGCGCGAGACACGTGACTCGCTGCAGCGGCAGCGGCAGATCGCGCAGACCGAGCGGCGGCTCGCGGTCGAGCTGCAGGAGGCGGTGCTCCCGCCGTGGCGCGGCACCCTCCGCTTCCCGCAGGACGGAGGGCCCACCACGATGGACCTGGCCGCCCACTACCTGCCGTCCGCCACCAGCGCGCTGATCGGCGGCGACTGGTACGACGCGCTGCAGCTCCCCGACGGCTCCTCCTTACTGACCGTGGGCGACCTCACAGGACACGGGGTCGCGGCCACCTCCGGTATGGCGATGCTGCTGGGCGCGCTGCGCGGCATGGCGGTCGCCGGTCTCCAGCCCGGCCCGCTGATGGGCTGGCTCAACGAACTGCTCGACACCTCGGCGCAGCCCGCGCTCGGCAGCGCCCTGTGCTGCCGCTACGAACCGGCCACCCGCATGCTGCACTGGGCCCAGGCCGGACACCCCGCCCCGCTGCTGTTCCGCGACGGAGCGGGGCGCGCCCTGGAATCGCCCGAGGGCGTGCTGCTCGGCGCCACCTCCGGCGCGCAGTACGGCCAGGCCGGGGAGCAACTGGCCCCGGGCGACCTGCTCGTGCTGCACACCGACGGCCTGGTGCCACGCCGCTCCACGCTCTCGGACGGTGCCGACAGCGGCGCCGGCCGACTGCTGGCCATGGCACCGCTGTTCGCCCGCGCCAGGTCCGCACAGGACTGCGTACGGATCGTGGCGGAGGAGTTCGGCACCCCCGAGCGCGAGGACGACGCCTGCGTCCTGGTCGCCAGGATCGCCTGAGCCGGGCGCAGACCCGACGGCTCACCCGCACGGCACCTTCAAGGCACCGGTACGGACACCTGGACGCATGGCTGGAACGGCTGTGGTGTGCGATCTGTCCGGCCCGTTCGGCGGCAGGCCGGGCCGCCCTCACACCGAACGGAAACGCACCGGGTTCTTCCTTCCCTTCGGCGGCAGCGCCGTCTCGATCTCGTTCCGCAGGTCCTGGATGTTGCGGTAGTCGGAGTACCGGCCGGTGAGCCGGTACATCTCGCGCAGCCGGTCCCAGGTGCGGTGCGAGGAGGTCTCGCCGATGGTGAGCAGCGCCATCCGCGCGTAGCGGTCGGCCTGCTCCGGGTCGTCGGCGATGAAGCAGGCCGAGGCCAGCGACAGGTAGTCGAAGATCATCGACCGCTCGTGACCGCCGGACCGCAGCTCCAGCGCCTGCTTGGCGTGCACCTGCGCCTGGGACGCCGCCGACGGGTCGTGCTCGGCGAGCGTGCGGTAGGCCAGCGCCTGCATGCCGTGCAGATCCGCCTCGTCGAAGTTCTGCATCCAGCTCGGCGGTGGTACGTCGCCCCGGTCGGAGACGAACATCTCCTCGGCCTCGCCCAGGGTCCTGCGCATGGCCTGGCCGCGGCCCAGGGACGCCTGCGCCCACGCCTCGATGGTGTGCAGCATGGCGCGGGTGCGCGGCAGCGTGGCCTCGCCCGAACCGGACTTGGCGAGCTTCATCAGGTCCAGCGCGTCGTCGGGCCGGCCCAGGTGCACCATCTGGCGGGCGGCCCTGGACAGCGCCTCGCCCGCCCTCGGCCGGTCGCCGCCCTCCCTGGCGGCGTGTGCGGCGATCACGAAGTACTTCTGGGCGGTGGGTTCCAGGCCGACGTCGTGCGACATCCAGCCCGCGAGCACCGCGAGGTTGGCCGCCACACCCCACAGCCTGCGCTGCAGGTGCGGCGGGTGCCGGTAGGAGAGCATGCCGCCCACCTCGTTGAGCTGGCCGACCACCGCCTTGCGCTGCAGACCGCCGCCGCGTGAGGAGTCCCAGGCCCGGAACACCTCGACCGAGCGTTCCAGTGACTCGATCTCCTGGGAGCCGACCGGGACCGCCTCGTAGCGGTCGAAGGCGGCCGGGTCGGCGGCGGCACTGACGGTGAGGGGATTGTCGAGGACTGGCGCGTCGGCCGCGAGGACCGGGTCGGAGTGCAGCCAGTCGTGCATGGCACTGCTGAGTACGGAGCCGGTGGCGAGCGCGGCGCCCGCGCCCACCAGACCGCGTCGGTTGAGCATGAGGTCCATTCCCGTGAATTCGGTGAGGACCGCGGCGGTTCGCTCCGGCGGCCACGGGAGGCCGTCTCCGGTCTGTCTCTTTCCCGTCTGCCGGCGCCGGTCGAACCCGAGATCCTCGATGGTCACGACACGGCCGAGACGCTCGGTGAACAGCGCGGCCAACACCTTCGGCACGGGTTCGCGCGGCGACTCACCGGTTTCGATCCAACGGCGCACCCGCGAGGTGTCGGTCGCCAGCTGCGGGTGGCCCATGGCCGCCGCCTGCCGGTTGACCAGTCGTGCGAGTTCTCCTTTGGACCAGCCGGTGAGGCCGAACAGATCCGCGAGTCGGGTGTTGGCTTCATTGCCCACGTCAAGCCCCCAGGTTCCTCGGCTGGTTCGACACTAATCCCGCTGACATTGGCCCCGCGACTATTCGCCAGGGTTCGCCAGGGTCCGCCAGATGGTCTGCCACCCGCGCGCGGGTGTCAGGTAGGAACGCGCCACCCCGGCCCGGCACCGCATTCCCCAGGGTGCGGAACCCGGCCCGGGGGCGGCGCCCCTGAACTCGTTGGCACACGAAGGGAATTGCTTCTCCCCATGTATTCGGCATCGTCCTCCGTGTCCGCCCCGCCCCGGCCGTACCACCCCGCCGTGGCGGAACCCGCCCTCCGCCCGCGCCCGTCCACCGCCCTGCGGCGTGGCGTGCCGACGGGCAGCTCCCATCCGCTCAGCGGGAGAATCGACTTGACCGGCCCGCAGGGCACCCAGCTTCGCAGCGCGGTGGCCGCCGTGCAGCGGATCTGCCCCGAGTTCACCCCTGTGCAACTGCTCCGCCGCGGCGGCCGTACCGCGCTGCTCATCGGCACCTCCGGCCGCGCCCCGGCCGTCGCCAAGTGCCTGCTGGACCAGTCGCCGGCCTGGGCTGAAAGGTTCCGGCAGGAGATAGCGGCATACCGCACCTTCGTGCGGCACCGTCCGCCGGTGCGGGTGCCCCGGCTGATCGCGGCCGACCCGGAGAGCTGCGTCCTGGTGATGGAACGGATGCCGGGACGGGTCGTGTCGCCGCAGCGGCACCCGGTCACGCCCCCCACCCGCGGAGACGTACGGGCGGCCCTGTCGGCGTACTCGCGGATCAACATGTGGCGTCCGCCGGCCGGCGCGTTCGACGCGCCGATCGACTATCCGGTCCGGGTCAACCGCTACCACGAGCTCGGTCTGCTCACCGACCGGGACATGGGCGACCTGCAGCAGCTGCTGCACGGACTGGCCCATGTGCAGGGGCAGTTCTGCCACGGCGACGCCCTGCTGTCCAACGTCCTGCTCTCCCCCGCCGGCCCCTCGCTGGTCGACTGGGAGCACTCCGGCTGGTACCTGCCCGGGTACGACCTGGCGGTGCTGTGGTCGGTGCTGGGCGACGACCCGGCGGCCCGGCGGCAGATCAGCCAGCAGGCGCAGGCGCAGGGCCCGGCGGCGCGCGACTCCTTCCTGGTCAACCTGATGCTGGTGCTGACCCGGGAGATCCGTACCTACGAGACCGCCGTGCAGCGCACCATGCGCGCGGTGGGGCCCGTCGCTCCCGGCGCGGCCGAGGCGGGCGAGGAACAGCGGCTGCTGCTGCGCCGGTTGCACGACGACTGCGGTCTGGCGCGAAGGGCGGTCCGCGCGGCGGTCGGCACCCGGTGAGACCGTACGAGTTTCGCGGGTCGTCCCGTGCGCCCCACTGGTCCACACCTCTGACGCGGGGCTGGCCAGCAGACCGCGGCGGGGAAACTTGGCGGACACCGCCCTGACGTGGGAAGACGACCTACGCTACGGGTAGTTGACGGATCATCGGACAGCCGATACCTCTGTGGTGCCGATCGTTCGGCATCCCCAGGAGGAGGCTGCTTTGCGAAGATCCGCTCCCTCGCCCGAGACCCGCCGCCGACGGCGCGCGCTGCGCACCGTGACGGCCGCCGCCGCGGCCGCGACGCTGCTGCCGGTGTTCGCCACCGCGCACGCGGCGGAGCCCGCGCAGGGCGCGGGCGGCACGCTGCAGCAGGCGTTCAGCGACGCCGCACAGCACTACCAGGTACCGAAGAGCGTGCTGCTCGGCGTGGCCTATCTGGAGTCCCGCTGGGACGCCCACCAGGGCATGCCGAGCGTGACCGGCGGCTACGGCCCGATGCACCTCACCGACGCGCGTACCGCCCTCACGGACTTCCCGCCGCGGAGCACCGGCGACGGCGGGAACGACGCCCGAGGCGACGACTCCCGGCCACTGGTCACCACGGCCACCGCCGAGGCGCCCGATCTGGCGGCGCTGCCCGCCACGATGACGACGCTGGACCGCGCGGCCGCCCTGACGGGGCTGTCCGCGGACGCGCTGCGCACCGATCCCGCGGTGAACGTGGCCGGTGGCGCCGCGCTGCTCGCCGCCACCCAGAAGTCGCTGGGCGAACCGCTGAGCGCCGACCCGGCCAACTGGTACGCGGCCGTGGCCCGGTACTCGGGCGCCGACGACACCGCCACCGCGGCCGCCTTCGCCGACGACGTCTTCGACGTGCTGAAGGAGGGCCAGGCGCGGACCACCGACGGCGGCCAGCAGGTGACGCTGGCCGCGTCGCCCGCGCTGAAGCCGGCCGCGGGGCAGGCGGCGCGGATCGGCCTGAAGCAGGTGAACGCCGCGGGGACCGAGTGCCCGCGCGGGCTGGGCTGCGAATGGGTCCCGGCGCCGTACCAGGACATCGGCGGCGGTGACTACGGCAACCACGACCTCGCGAACCGGCCGGTCGACGAGAAGATCGACACCATCGTCATCCATGACACCGAGGGCTACTGGGACACGGCGATGCAGCTGGTCCAGGACCCGACGTATCTGGCCTGGCACTACACGGTGCGCTCGTCCGACGGGCACATCGCCCAGCACCTGAACACCAAGGACGTGGGCTGGCACGCGGGCAACTGGTACACCAACGCCAAGTCGATCGGCATCGAGCACGAGGGCTTCCTGACCGATCCGGGCACCTGGTACACGGAGTCGATGTACCGGACGTCGGCGCGGCTGGTGAAGTACCTGGCGGCGAAGTACCGGATCCCGCTGGACCGGCAGCACATCCTCGGCCACGACAACGTGCAGGGGCCGACCGCCTCGTACATCGCGGGGATGCACACCGACCCGGGCCCGTACTGGGACTGGGGCCACTACATGGCGCTGGTCGGCGCCCCGGTGCACGCGACCGCCGGTCCGTGGGGCGGCGCGGTGACGATCGACCCGGACTACGAGACCAACCAGCCGCTCTACACCGGCTGCGTGAAGGCGGGTGACACCTGCCCGGCGCACGGCTCGGACGCGGTCCGGCTGTACTCGGCGCCCAGCGAGGACGCGCCGCTGGTGAAGGACGTCGGCCTGCACGGCACGGCGGCCACCACCACGGGCGTCAACGACGTGGGCGCGCGGGCCTCGACCGGCCAGCAGTTCGCGGTGGCCGACCGGCAGGGCGACTGGACGGCGATCTGGTACCTCGGCCAGGAGGCGTGGTTCCACAACCCGCAGGATCAGCCGACCGCGGTCAACGCGCTGACGCTGGTCATCACCCCGAAGGAGGGCCTGGCGAGCATCCCGGTCTACGGCCGCGCCTACCCGGAGGCGGCCGCCTACCCGGCGGGCGTCCCCGTCCAGGGCATCTTCGCACTGCCGTACCAGATCCTCGCGGGCCAGCGGTACGTGGTCGGCGGCGCCGAGCACGGCGAGTACTACTACTCGGTGAACTTCGACACCACCGGCCAGCAGGTGGTGCGGGGCGAGCAGGTCTACTACGAGATCCAGCTCGGCCACCGGGTGGCGTACGTGAAGGCGGAGGACGTCTCGCTGCTGCCGTCGGCACTGGGCCTGTCCGGCAGATAGCGTCGTCCGCCCGAAGGGCGGGGTCCGCGGTGCCTGGTGCGTGCGCTCGCAAGGCGGAGGGAGGAGAGCGCAGCGGGCTGCGCCGACGACTGACAACGCAGCGAGCGTGCGTGCCAGGCGCCGCGGACCAGACGGGATCTGCCGGACAGGCCCAGGGGGCACCGCGCTGACCGGCGGCGGCCGGGCAGGGGAACGGGGGGAAGGGGCGTCACCGCGGTCGCGGTGGCGCCCCTTCACTGTCCGTGCGCGAGGTCCTTCGGGGGGCCTCAGCCCGCCTGGAACATCTCGGCGGGGAGCGGCTTCAGGAGCTGGTACAGGTCGTCGGTGATCGGCCGGTCCCAGGTGGCGATGGTGACCTGGACGCCGTCGCTGCGGTCGAACTGGGCGCAGGCGACCCGCGACTCGGAGATCTTGACCCGGCGGACGATCAGCAGGCTGTCGCCGTGCATCACGGGGGTGTCCTCCACACCGGTGACCTCGGCGGGCTCGTCGTTGCCGAGCGCGGCGAGGAGCTGCGCCACCTCGAAGGGCACCTGCCCCTCGTCCAGCTCCCGGGCGGGCGAGCCGACCGGCAGGTTGCCGATCAGCATCGCGGGGCCGCGGCCGCCGAACAGGTCGTACCGCAGGTAGATGCCCTGGCAGCTCCCGTCGGGGCCGGGCAGCAGCCCGGCGCCGAGGTCGCCCGGCCAGTCACCCGGGTCCATCGCGAGGACATCGAAGTCCGGCCCGGTGGGCGTGGCTGCGCTACGGCGGCGGAGGAACGACATGCGGCCATCGTACGGGTACCGCCAGGACACGGGGAGCCGGGCGGCACGCCATTCACCGCCGAGGTGGGCCGACCCCGGTCCTCACCGTCCTCGTCCGGCCTAGCGGGGTTGCGGCGCCCGGGCTCCGGTCGCGGTCGCCGCGGGGCGGGGTGCGGGCGGGGCCGGCGGGCGGGGCGGTTCGTGGAGGGCTTCCGGCAGGCCGGAGGGGTCGGTGCCGAGCTTGCGGTAGACGGCGGAGAGCAGCCGGGCCACATCGCGCTCGCCGGTGCCCAGGGCGGCGGCGATCCGGGGGTGGTCGTCGCCGTGGGCGGCGCGGCGGGCGGCCTCGCTCTCCCGGCCGGTGAGGGTGTCGGAGTGGGCCGCGTGCAGCCGCCGCGGGCGCAGCCCGGCGAGGCCGAGCTCCCGCGACGCCTGCTCGGCGAGTCCGTCGGCGCCGCACTGGAGTGCGCCTTCGAGGCCGCGGTAGAGCTGCTCCGCCGCCTGTGCGGGCTGTCCCGCCCGGCGCAGCGCGGCGCCGTGGGCGACGAGCGCGCAGGCGAGCTGGTGCGCCGAGGGCGACGCCTCCAGCTGGGCGACGGACTCCTCCAGCAGTTTCAGGCCCTCGGCGCCGCCGGTGACCTCGGCGGCGACCCGCAGTGCCTGGCCGACGGCGGACGGGGCGCCGAACTGGCGGGCGCGTGCCACCGCGTCCCGCGCGGTCGCCCGCGCCCTGTCCGGCGCGTCCGGGGCCTCGGCGAGTGCCAGGTGCAGCTGCCAGGGACTCCACGCGGGGTTGCGCATGCCCCGCGGGTCGAGGCGGCGGCCGACCGCGGCGAGCTCGGCGGCGGCCTCCCGGTGCAGGCCGCGGGCGAGCAGCAGCTCACCGTGGACGGCCTGGGCGTCGGGGAAGGTGACCGCGGCCGGGAAGGGCTCCTGGAAGGCGTATTCCGCGGCGAGCGCGGCGGCCTCCTCGGTCCTGCCGCGGGCCAGCAGGATCTCGACGAGGACGGCGACCGCGTACCACTGCACGGGGGTGCCGCGTCCGACGCGCTCGGCAAGCCGCAGTCCGTCCCGGGCGAAGTCCTCCGCCTCGGCCAGCCGGCCGCGCCGGTAGCGGACGTAGCCGAGCAGCACGTACCCGAAGGACAGATGGGCGCCGCGCCAGCCGTGCCGCTCGAAGTCGGCGATGCCGGTGGCGAACAGTTCCTCGGCGCGGCCGGGCCGGTCGGCGTACATGTACGTCATGGCGACCAGGACGGGAACCTCGAAGCCCCAATCCTCGTGGGCCCAGGGCAGCCCGCCGTCCAGGGCCCGGCCCGCGTGGTGCAGCACGGTGGCGGTGTGCTCGCCGCGCAGGGTGGCGTCCCAGGCGCGCAGGCCGATGATGTAGCGCTCGGTGAGGTCGCGGCCGGTGAGCCGGTCGGCGAGCCGGGACAGCCGCCGCGAGCGGCTGGGCGAGTCGGGTTCGTCGGCCCGGAACGCGTCCCACATGAACTGCTCGGCCTGCATCCGCAGCCGGGTGCGGGCGCTGGTGGCGGTGCGGGCGGCGTGCCCGACGACCTCGGCGGCCTCGCCGAGCCGGTCGCTGTGCGCCAGCGACTGCGAGAGCCGGAAGACGATGCCGTCGCGCAGCGCCGGGTCGGCGATCGGCTCCTCCAGCGCGGCGCGCAGATGGTTGACGGTGACCGACGGCTCCAGCAGCTGGGAGGAGCAGCCGAGTTCGTAGAGCACGGCGGCCCGGTCGTCGTACGGCGGGGGTTCGCGCAGCGCGCGGCCCAGGTAGCTGCGGGCGGCCTCGGGGGCGCCCGCGCGCAGCGTCTCGCGGGCGGCGGCCCGGAGTTGGGAGACCACCCACGGGTCGCCCTCGGGGTGGGTCTCCAGCAGGTGGCGGGCGGCGGCCGAGGCGCCCAGCCCGGCGTCGACGACCGACCAGGCGGCCTGGCCGTGCAGCGCGACGCGGACGGCGTCCGGGATGGCCCGGTAGACGGCGGTGGCGATCAGCGGGTGGACGAACTCCAGGGTGCCGCCGCCGGTGAGGATACGGGCGTCGCGCAGTCGTTCGGCGCAGTCCGCGGCCTCCTCCCTGCCGAGGCCCGCGACGGTCGCGGCCAGCGCCGGCGAGATCTCGGTGCCCAGGACCGCGGCGGCCCAGGCGAGCCGCACGGTGGACGGGCCGAGCCGTTCCAGCCGGGTGACCAGACCGCTGCCCTTGATCGCGGCGGCGAGGTCGCGCAGCAGATGGGCGCTGGCCTCGTCGGGCCGCACCCCGCGGTCGCGGACCTTGGCGGTCAACTCGACCGCCTCGAACGGGTTGCCCGCGGTGACCGCCCAGCACTCCCGGCAGAAGGCGTCGTCGGCGTGTTCGCCGACCGACGAGCGGACCAGCGTGCCGATCGCGCCGGCGGTGAGCGGTTCCAGGTCGATCGGCCGGTGTCCCGCGCGCCCCGGCAGCCCGCGGAACGACTCGGCGCCCGGCGGCAGTTCGTCGGGGCGGTAGGCGACGATCAGGAGTAACCCCAGCTCGTCGGCGCGGGGCGCGAACGCGGCCAGCCAGTTGAGCGACTGCGGGTCGGCCCAGTGCGCGTCGTCGAGCATCAGCACGACGGGGGCACGCTGGACGGCGAGATGGGTGAGCACCCAGTCGAGTCCGTCGCGCAGACCCTGCGGGTCGGGTGCGGCGCCCTCGGCGGTGCACAGTCCGAGCGCCGGTCCGATGATGCCGTACCAACTGCCCAGTGTGGCGCGCAGTTCGGTCTCCGCGGCGCCCGCGAGCTGCGGCTGCAGCAGTTGCCGCGCGACATGGAAGGCGACCTGCTGCTCCTGGTCGCCGCCGCGCGCGGACAGTACGGTGCAGCCGAGTTCACCGGCGCGGCGCCTGGCTTCGGCGAGCAGTGTGGTCTTGCCGAGACCGGCGGAACCGGCGAACGCGAGCAGGCCGCCGCGCGGCCTGTGGTCCCGCGGCCCGGCCGCGTCGGCGCGCAGACCGGTCAGCTCGGCCAACGCGTCGTCGACGGCGACGAGTTCGGCCTCGCGTTCGAGCAGCGCGCGCCGATGGCGCGATGGGCGCTGCGGCATGGTGCACACCCCCTGGCCCTTCCGGCAGCGCACGCCCGGCGCACATCGTGTCGGGAGGACGTCTGTCCGGTGGCCTCACAGCGTACGCCGCCGACTGCGTACTGTGAGGACAAACGGCCGTGCCGGTTTCGCCACTGGCAGGGGACGTGACCGGCACGGCGGGACCGGCCGCCGCGGGGGGTGCCCCCGGCGCGCCGGTCATGGCGGAGACTGTCACGCCCCACCGCCGCCCCACCAGGCGCCCACGTCCCCGCACCGCCCCGAAGCCACCGTGCGCCCTGTGTGCGCCCCTGTTACCCGCCGTAAAGCGCCCCCGCCTCAGCCGGGCGGCTGTCCCTCCTTACGGCGCGCGTGATGCCGCGCGACCCGGGCCCGGTTGCCGCAGGACGGCTTGCACCACTCCTGCCGCGCGTGCTCCTTGACGAAGTACCGCACACACCGCGGCGCGGGACACGCCCGCAGCAGCTCGCGCCGGGGCCCCGCCAGGAAGGCGATCGCGGAACGGGCGAGAGCGGCGGCCAGCCGCTCGCTCTCCACGGCGCCTTCCCGCACATGGTGCGAGGCCACCGGCAGCCCCTCGTCGGGCCAGTCCAGACACGGGCTGACGGGCACCCGCGCGGACGCCGCGTTGAGCCGCTCCAGCGCCTCGCCTGCCGACGGCAGCCGCCCGGCATCAGCGGAACTCGGCGGCCCCGGCCGCACCGCCCGCGCGAACAGCGTCCGCACCGCCGTCCGCACCGCGACCACCGCCACCCGCACCTCCTCGTCCGCCGTGAAGCCGTCCGCCCCCACATCGGCCCCGAGCGCGTCCGCGTGCGCACGTACCCAGAGGGTCAACCCGTCCGGCGTGGCGAGGTCATCGGCCACACCCCCGTGCCCGTCGTGCCGGATGGTGACGGCCAGATCGAGTGCGAGGCCCTCCGGCGATCCCATACCTTCCATGAGCTAATGCTATCTTCACCAAAGACCGTTAACCCACGAGGGGGTACCTGTGTCCGACCTGCGCGAGACACTCCGCGCACTCGAGGTCTTCGACGGCGCCCTGCCGACGTTCGACACCTCCGAACTCCCCGCCGACCCGCATGAGTTGTTCATCGCCTGGCTCCTGGCCGCGGTACGCCAGGGCGTCCGCGAGCCGCACGCGATGACCCTGTCCACCGTCGACGCCGACGGCGACCCGGCCGCCCGGGTCCTGATCCTCAAGAACGTCTCGCCGGACGGCTGGGAATTCGCCGCCGACTCCACCAGCCCCAAGGGCCGCGACCTCGCCGCCCACCCCTCGGCGACCCTCACCTTCTACTGGCCCGCCCTCGCCCGCCAGATCCGCGTCCGCGGCGGCGTCACCACGGCGCCCCCCGCCGCCAGTGCCGCCGACTTCCTCGCCCGCTCCCCCAGCGCCCGCGCCGAGGCCCTGCTCGGCCGCCAGAGCGGCCCCCTCCCCGACACCACCGCCCGCGACACGGCCGTACGCGCCTCCACCGCCCGCGTCACCGCCGAGCCCGACCTGATCTCCCCCACCTGGACCCTTTACGCCCTGCACGCCACCACCGTGGAGTTCTGGCAGGGCGACCCCGACCGCAACCACACCCGCGTCAACTACCGCCGCACCGAAGGCACCTGGGAGCGAGGTCTGCTATGGCCGTGACCACCCCGAACTCCACCTTCCCCCCAGCCGACACGCAGGCCGCCCTCACCACCGGCCAGAACCGCCTGCGCGCTCTGCTCCCCACCCTCACCGACGAAGCGCTCCGCGCCCCGAGCGCCCTCCCCGGCTGGACCAGGGGCCATGTCCTCACCCACATCGAAGGCGTCGGCCTCGCCCTCGCCCGCCAGGCCCGCTACGCCCTGCGCGGCGCCCAGGTCGACCTGTACGACGGCGGCCGCCCGGCCCGTGACGCCGCGATCGAGGCCGGACACGGCCGCCCCGCAGCGCAGTTGAGCTCGGCGCTGGAGGAGGCACTCGACGAGATCGAAGCATCCTGGTCCGCCGTCGAGCCCACCGACTGGACCCGCCCGGTCCGCCACCGCGACGGCACCCTCGAAACCGCCGCCCAGGCATGGTGGCGCGAACTGGAGATCCACACGGCCGACGCCCTACTCGGGCCCACCCCCCGCGACTGGACGCTCCCCTTCTGCGCCCACCTGATCACCTACCTGTCCCCCCGGCTGCCCCACGGCCACAGGGTCACCCTCACCGCGACCGACAACGACGACTCGTGGACCTTCGGAGAGGGCCGCCCGGTGACAGTGACCGGCCCCGCCGCCGACCTCGCCGCCTGGCTCGCGGGCCGCCACCCCAGCACTCCGCTGACGGGCGACCCGATCCCGCCGCTCTCCGAGTGGCCGTGACGCGTGTGCCCGGCCCGCCTCCGCGTGCCGGGCACGTCACCTCAGGTCAGATCGAACTCCCCGTCACGCGCCCCCAGCACAAAGGCCCGCCACTCCGCCGGAGTGAAGATCAGCGCCGGACCCTCGGGGTTACGCCCGTCGCGCATCGCGATGTACCCCTCGACGAAAGCGATCTGCACGTCACCCGTGCCTTGGCTGCTGGAAAGCCATTCCGCGTCCGTCAGGTCGACCTGCGGCTTCTTCCCGTTGGTCAACGGCTGTCCGATGGTGCTTTCGGCCACGTCCGCTCTCCTCCCACGTCGTCGTCCGTGCCTCAGCCTATCCACCGCGGCAGCGCCCTACACAAGATGCGAGAACCGGCCCCCACAACAGCCTCTCGTCAGGTAGAACCCGCAGAACCCGTCACGTGGAAGGAGCCTCGCTTCCCACCACCCACATGGCGAAGAACTGGGAGCCACCCCCGTACGCGTGCCCCATCGCCCGCTGCGCACCCGGCACTTGGTGCTCCCCGGCCAGCCCTCGCACCTGAAGTGCCGCCTCGGCGAAGCGAATCATGCCGGAGGCGCCGATCGGATTGGTGGACAGGACGCCACCCGAAGGATTGACCGGAAGGTCGCCGTCGAGTTCGGTGACACCGGACTCGGTGAGTTTCCAGCCCTCGCCCTCGGCGGCGAAGCCGAGGTTCTCCAGCCACATCGGCTCGTACCAGGAGAAGGGCACGTACATCTCGACGGCGTCGATCTCCCGCCGCGGCTCGGTGATCCCGGCCTGCCGGTAGACATCGGCGGCGCAGTCCCGCCCGGCCCGCGGACTGACGTAGTCCTTGCCCGCGAACATGGTGGGCTCGCTGCGCATCGCGCCACCGTGCACCCACCCGGGCGGCCGCGGCGAACGGGCCGCGCCCTGCCGGTCGGTGAGCACCATGGCGCAGGCGCCGTCGGAGGACGGGCAGGTCTCGGAGTAGCGGATGGGGTCCCACAGCATGGGCGAGGACTGCACCTTCTCAAGGGTGATGCCGGTCTCGTGCAGATGGGCGTAGGGGTTGAGGAGGGCGTTGCGCCGGTCCTTGAAGGCGACGAGGGAGCCGACGGACGACGGCGCGCCGGTGCGCCGCATGTAGGCGCGTACGTGGGGGGCGAAGAAGCCGCCCGCGCCGGCCAGCAGCGGTTGCTGGAACGGTACGGGGAGCGACAACCCCCACATCGCGTTGGACTCCGACTGCTTCTCGAAGGCGACGGTGAGGACGGTGCGGTGCACCCGGGAGGCGACGAGACCGGCGGCGACCAGCGCGGTGGAGCCGCCGACCGAACCCGCGGTGTGGACCCGCATCATCGGCTTGCCGACGGCGCCGAGCGCGTCGGCGAGGTACAGCTCCGGCATCATGACGCCCTCGAAGAAGTCGGGCGCCTTGCCGATCACGACGGCGTCGACGTCCGCCCAGTCCAGTCCGGCGTCGTCGAGGGCGCGGCGGGCCGCCTCCCGGACGAGACCGGCGATGGAGACGTCATGGCGGGCGGCGACATGCTTGGTCTGGCCGACCCCGACGACGGCCACGGGCTCCTTGGGCATGCGGCTACTCCCCTTCCAGGACGGCCACGAGATTCTGCTGCAGGCACGGCCCCGAGGTGGCGTGGGCCAGGGCCCGCGTCGCGTCGCCGCGCTGGATACGGGCGGCGGCCTCGCCGAGCCGGATCAGCCCGGCCGCCATCACGGGGTTGGCGGCGAGCGGGCCGCCCGACGGGTTGACCACGGTCGCGCAGTCGGGCGCGTCGAGCCGCAGCGCCCGGCGCAGCACGACCTCCTGCGAGGTGAAGGGCGCGTGCAGCTCGGCGGTGTCGACGGGGGCGGTGAACACCCCGGCGCGTTCGGCGGCGAGGCGGGTCGAGGGTGAGTCGGTGAGGTCGCGCACGCCCAGCGCGGGCGCCTCGATGCGGTGGTCCATGCCGCGGATCCAGGCGGGCCGCTCGCACAGCCGCCGCGCGGTGTCACCGGCCGCGAGCACCACCGCGGCGGCGCCGTCGCCGACGGGCGGGCAGTCGTGACGGCGCAACGGGCTGACGACGTACGGGCCTTGGTCCGGCGCGGTCTCCACCGCCGTCACCTGGGCGTAGGGATTGCCGCGGGCGGCGGTGCGGTTGCGGGCGGCGATACCGGCGAGTTCGGCCTCGTCGGTGATCCCGGCGTCGAGCAGCGCCCGCGCCTGGAGCGCGGCCAGGGCGACGGAGTCGGGCCACAGCGGGGCCGCGTAGTAGGGGTCGAGCTGCCGGGTCAGCACCGAACGGACGTCGCCGGGCGACGACTTGCCGTAGGAGTAGACCAGCGCGGTGTCGGCCTCGCCGGTGAGGAGCTTCACCCACGCCTCGTACAGCGCCCAGGCGCCGTCCATCTCGACATGGGACTCCGGGATCGGTGGCCAGGCGCCGACGCCGTCGAGGGCCATGGTGAAGGAGAAGGCCCGCCCGGCGAGGTAGTCGGAGGAGCCGGAGCAGGTGAAGCCGATCTCACCGGCGGCCAGCCCGGTCCGCTCCAGCACGTCGTGCAGTACCGGCATCAGCAGTTCGACCTCGGAGACCTCGTCGGTGCTGCGGCGGCAGGGCGACTGCGCGAAGGCGACGATGGCGACGTCCCGCATCTAGACCAGCTCCCGGTAGGTGTCGTAGTCGGCGTCCGGCTCTCCCGTGGGCCGGTAGTGGTCGGGGTAGCGGCCGCCCTCGGTCCACACCGGCTCGACCCGCAGCCCCATCCGCACCTGGTCGTACGGGATGCCGCCGATCCGGCCGTGCAGCGCGAGGTCGGCGCCGTCGAGCGCGATGTGCGCGTAGACGTAGGGGACTTCGATGTCGAGGGCCTTGAGATGCTGGCTCTTGATGTTGACGATGCAGAAGGTGGTGACCGTGCCGGCCGGGCCGACCTCGACCTGTTCGTCGGTGGCGACGCCGCAGGTGGGGCAGGCGCCGCGCGGCGGCACATAGACCTTGCGGCACTTGGGGCAGCGCTCTCCGGTGATGCGCTGCTCGGCGGCGGCCCGGAGGTAGCGGGTCTGGGCGCGGCCGGGTGTGTGGGTGTAGTCGAGGCGTGCGGTGGCGACGATGCCGGTGACGGGGCTGTCGAACCGCCCGTCGTGGGCGACGGCCGTGGCGGCGGCGGGCGGTTCGTCGGCGGCGCAGGGCTCGAAGCAGGCGATGTCGGTGATCGCGCCCTCGCGCCGCTCCGCCCAGCGGATCCGGACCCGCATACCGGTGCGGACGTGTGCGGGGCCGGGCGCGTCGAGCGCGTGCAGCAGGGCGGTGTCGGCGCCGTCGAGGCGTACGAGGACCCAGGCGAAGGGGGTGGCCAGCGGCTGCTGCGGGCGGGGGGTGGGGTTCCAGGCCCAGGTGGTGACGGTGCCGGTGGCGCCGACCTCGACCAGTTCGCGCAGTTCGGCGGCGGTCGCCGGGTCGTACTCGACGGGGGGCACCAGCACCCGCCGGTCGCTGGTGCGTACGCCGAGCACCGTGCGCAGCCGCAGACCGCTGAGGAAGGCGCTCTGCACGGGGCCCAGCGAGCGGGTGAAGGGGAACTCGACGACGAGCGGGGCGCGGAGCACGTCCGGTGCGGTACCGGATGTCATGGGCTGCCTCCTTGGTGACGATCTGTCAGGGGGGCTGTCAGGGGGGCTGTCAGGCGCGGCGGAAGACGGGCGGCCGCTTCTCGGCGAAGGCGCGGGGGCCCTCCTTGGCGTCGGCGGTGGCGAAGACCGGCCAGCCGCGGTCGAGTTCGAGCTTCAGCCCCTCGGTCTCGGTCAGTTCGGCGCTGTCGTAGACGCACGCCTTGACGGCCTCGACGGCCAGCGGCCCGTTGGCGTTGACGAGTTCGGCGATCTCCAGGGCCTTGTCCAGGGCCGTGCCGTCGGGCACCACATGGCCGATCAGGCCGATCTCCAGGGCTTCGTCCGCGGTGTACGGGCGGCCGGTGAGCAGCATCTCCAGGGCGTGGGTGCGGGCGATCTGCCGGGCGAGGCGGACGGTGGAGCCGCCGATCGGGAACAGCCCGCGCCGCACCTCGTACAGCCCGAAGACCGCGCTCTTGCCCGCGACCCTGATGTCGGTGCCCTGGAGGATCTCGGTGCCGCCGGCCACGCACGGCCCCTCGACCGCGGCGATCACCGGCTTGCGCGGTCTGTGGTGCCGCAGCATGGCCTTCCAGTGCAGGTCGGGGTCCTCCTTGAGCCGGTCCCTGTACTGCTGACCCGCCGCTCCGCCGCCACCCTCGGACAGCGCCTTGAGGTCCATCCCGGCGCAGAAGGCGCCGCCCGCGCCGGTCAGCACGACCGAGCGGATGTCGTCGTCCTCGTCGGCGCGCAGCCAGCCGTCGTAGAGGCCGACGAGCATCGGCAGCGACAGTGCGTTGCGCGCCTCGGGCCGGTTGAGGGTCAGCACCAGGGTCGCCCCGGCGCGTTCCACGGTGAGGTGTTCCGTACCGTCCATGGGCCACTCTCCTTCGTCCGGTACTGGAACAGGTTGCAGTAACCGCGGTGGCAGGACAAGGATTTTCTGACTACTCGTCAGATTTCTTGCACGGGAGCCCTTCCCAGTGCGCGCCGGGGACGTTCTAATGACCGCCAGGACCGGCTGGACAGGCCCTGGTCCACCGATGCGGGGCTGGAGGCACTGTGGAGTACAACCTTGCCGACCTGTTCGAGTCGGTGGCCGACGTGGTCCCCGGCCGAGAAGCGCTGGTGTACGTCGACCATCCCGGCACCGGCGCGGAACGGCGGCTGACCTATGGCGAGTTCGACGCGGCGGCCAACCGGCTCGCGCACCATCTGACCGCTGCGGGCCTGAAGCCCGGCGAGCACGTGGGGCTGCACCTCTACAACGGCGTCGAATATCTGCAGACCGCGTACGCCTGCCTGAAGGCGCGGCTGGTGCCGGTGAACGTCAACTACCGCTATGTGGCCGACGAGTTGGTCTACCTGTACCGGGACGCGGATCTCGCGGCGCTGGTCTTCGACGGCGAGTTCACCGACCGGGTGGCGGCGGCGCTGCCGCAGACCGAGCGGCTGCGCCATCTGATCCGGGTCGGGACCACTCCCCCGGACGCCACCGAACCCGCTCTGGCGCCGGTCGCCTTCGCCGACGCGGAGGCGTCGGGCTCGCCCGAGCGGGACTTCGGGCCGCGCTCGGCCGACGACCAGTTCGTGATCTACACCGGCGGCACCACCGGCATGCCCAAGGGCGTGATGTGGCGTCAGGAGGACCTGTTCTTCTCCGGGATGGGCGGCGGCGCGCCGACCGGCGAGCCCGTCAAGCGCCCGGAGGAACTGGCCGAGCGGGTCGCGGCCGGCGGCGACGGACTGGTCTTCTTCCCCACCCCGCCGCTGATGCACGGCACGTCGACGCTCACCGCCTTCATCGCCTTCCACTTCGGCCAGAAGGTGGTCGTGCACCGGAAGTTCGCCCCGCACGAGGTGCTGCGCACCATCGAGCGGGAGCGCGTCACCAGCGTCTCGCTGGTCGGCGACGCGATGCTCAGGCCGCTCGCCGACGCGCTGGCCGGCCCGCTGCGCGGCACCGACTGCTCCTCGCTGTTCACGCTGTCGAGTTCGGGCGCGATCATGTCGGAGACGGTGCGGGACCAGTTCCAGGCACTGGTGCCCGGTGTGCTGATCCTCAACAACTTCGGCTCGTCGGAGTCCGGTTTCAACGGCACCGCCACCGCCGACTCGGGCCCCGACCGCGGCTTCCGTATCGAGGTCGGCGCGAACATCGCGGTGGTCGACCTCGCCACCCTCGAACCCGTCGCCCCCGGCGAGCCCGGCCGGATCGCGCTGCGCGGCCACGTACCGCTGGGCTACTACAACGACCCCGCCGCGTCCGCCGAGACCTTCTTCGAGCGCAACGGCGAGCGCTGGGTGCTGCTCGGCGACATGGCGACCGTCGACGCGGACGGCGTGGTGACCGTACTCGGACGCGGCTCGCAGTGCATCAACACCGGGGGCGAGAAGGTGTATCCGGAGGAGGTCGAGGAGGCGCTGAAGGCGCACCCGGACGTGTACGACGCGCTGGTCGCGGGTGTGCCCGACGAGCGGTGGGGCAATCACGTGGCCGCCGTGGTGCAGCCGCGCGAGGGTGCGGGCCCGCTCACCCTGGAGTCGGTGCAGGCGCACTGCCGCGCCCGGCTGGCCGGTTACAAGATCCCGCGCAGCCTGGTGCTGACCGACCGCATCCAGCGCTCACCGAGCGGCAAGGCGGACTACCGCTGGGCCCGCGCGGTCGCCGTACGCGAGGCGGAGGCGGCGGGATAGCGGCACTTCGGGGAAGGCGCCCACGGGGCGGGCGCCTTCCCCGTGGGCGTCCTCCGCGAGGACGTGCCCGGGGCGGCGGCGGACGTCCGCCGCCCCGCTCCTCCTGGATTCTGTACCTACTAGTATGTACACTCACCTCATGGACACCGCGGAACGGTTGATCGAGAGCGCCCAGGAACTCCTGTGGGAGCGCGGCTACGTCGGCACCAGCCCCAAGGCCATCCAGGAGCGGGCAGGCGCCGGGCAGGGCAGCATGTACCACCACTTCCGTGGCAAGCCCGATCTGGCGGTGACCGCGATGCGGCGCAGCGCCGAGCAGCTGCGGGCGCTGGCCGAGCGGCAGTTCGCCGACGGCGGCACGGCGCTGGACAAGGCGTCCGGCTACCTGCTGCGCGAGCGCGACGCGGTGCGCGGCTGCCGGGTCGGCCGGATGGCGATGGACCCCGACGTGCTCGACAGCGACGACCTCCGCGCGCCGGTACGGGAGACGTTCGCCTGGCTGTGCGAGCGGCTGGCCGGCATCGTCGCCGACGGCATCGCCAGCGGCGAACTGCGCCCGGACCTCGACCCGGTGGACACCGGCGCCGCTCTCGCCGCGGTCGTACAGGGCGGATACGTACTCGCCCGCGCCGCCGACTCGCAGGAGCCCTTCGACCGGGCGGTCCGCGGCGCCACCGCGCTGCTCGCGGCGGCCCGCGTCACCGGCCCGTCCGCGTAACCACCCGCCGCCCACCGGAGACGGCAGCCGCCTACCGCGCCACAGCACAGCACACCGACGGGGAGTCAGCACCCATGCACGCCATGAACTACCGCATCACCCTGCCCGCGGACTACGACATGAAGATCATCCGTCGCCGGGTGGAGACGAAGGGGCATCTGCTCGACGGCTTCCCCGGGCTCGGCCTGAAGGCGTATCTGATCCGCGAGCGCGGGGTCGACGGGTCGCCCGTCAACGAGTACGCGCCGTTCTATCTGTGGAACACCGAGCGGGGTATGAACAGCTTCCTGTGGGGCCCGGGGTTCCAGGGGCTCGTCGACGACTTCGGCCGCCCGGTCGTCCAGCACTGGACCGGTCTCGGCTTCGCCCGCGGACCCGCCTTCGCCCGTACACCGCGCACCGCCACTCGCCGCGTGCGGCCGCTGGGTCCCGGCGACGCGCACGCCGCCGTGATCGACCGCGCGCTCGACGACCTGGCGGAGCAGGCCGCACACCCCGGGGTGCACAGTGCGGCCGTGGCCATCGACCCGCGCCACTGGGAACTGCTGCACTTCACGCTCCGGGAGGACGGGGCGCCCCAGGAGGCGCTGGTGGACGGCACCGAGGAGCACTTCCAGGTGCTGCATCTGTCGGCGCCCGGGCTGGACGCGATCGAGACCGGGCGGCAGTGGTGACGACAACAGCCGCGCGGCACACGCGGGACGACAGGGAAGCAGCCGGGGACATGAAGGAGAGCAGAGGCATGAAGCAGGCCACCGTCGATCGCGAGGCCGGGTACCGGCTGCTCGGTGAACTGGCGGGTCCCGCCACCGTCGAGGGCACCCTGGCCGGGCTCGACGCCCTCGCGCCGGGCTTCCCCGACTGGATCGTCACCAGCCTCTTCGGCGGCACCTACCAGCGCGAGGGGCTCGCCCTGCGCGACCGGCAGATAGCCACCCTGGCCGCCCTCACGGCCTTCGGCGGCGTCGAGCCGCAGCTCGACGACCATGTGCGCAACAGCCTGCGGATCGGGATGTCGCCCCAGGAGATCGTCGAGGTGATGGTGCACCTGGCGCCGTACGTGGGCGTGCCCAAGGCGCTGGCCGGACTGCGGGTCGCCGCGGCGGCGTTCGCCGACACCGAGGACGCCGTCACCGGGGACGCCGCCGCCGAGGGGGCGACGGCGTGAGGACGGTCCGTACGGTCCTCGGTGACATCGCGCCCGACCGGCTCGGGGTGTTCGACGCCCACGACCACCTCTTCCTCAGCAGTCCCGTACTGGCCGGGCAGGAACTGGACGACGCGGAGGCGGCGGGCGCCGAACTCGCCGCCTACCGCGCGCTCGGCGGTGAGGGACTCGCCCAGTGGACGCCCTTCGGCATGGGGCGCAGGGCCGCCGAGCTGCCCGCGCTCTCCCGTACGCACGGCGTGCACGTGGTGGCCGCCACCGGGCTGCACCAGGCGGTGCACTACCGGCCGGAGTTGCTGGAGCGGCTGCGCGAAGGCGGGGGCCTCGCCGCGTTCTTCACCGCGGAGCTGACCCGCGGGATGCACGAGGGCGACGACCCGGACGGGCCGCGCGGCGCCGCGAAGGCCGGGATGATCAAGGTCGCCGGGATGTACCACGGCCTCGACGGCCACACCCGTGAGGTGATGGCGGCCGCCGCCGAGGCGCACCACGCGACCGGTGCGCCGATCGGTGTCCACCACGAGCTGGGTACGGCCGCCGTGGACGTGCTCGGGCTGCTGCACGGCGAGGCCGCAGTGCCCGTCGAGAGCATTCTGCTCGGCCATCTCAACCGCTTCCCCGACCCGGGCGTCCACCGTGAACTGGCCGCCTCCGGTGCGTTCCTGGCCTTCGACGGGCCCACCCGGGCCCACCACGCCACCGATTGGCGGCTCGTGGACAGCGTGGTGGCTCTCGCCGAGGCCGGGCACCTCCACCAGATCCTGCTCGGCGGTGACACCACCTCCTCCGCCGGTCGCGCCGCGACCGGCGGCGGCCCCGGCCTTCCGTACCTCCTCCGCACCCTCCGGCCCCGTCTCGAACGTGAACTCGGCTCCGCCGGCGCCGAGGCCATCTTCCTCCACAACCCCGCCCGCGCCTTCTCCACCGCCTGGCGCAACTCGCCTCGCGCGGCGGAGGACCTAGCCCCGTAGGGGCGCGGGGAAGCGCGCTGCGCTTGCGGAGGCCCAGGCACCGGACGTGCCCCGTCAGGGGCGCGGGGAACTGCGCGACCAGCCCATGACCGGGCTGCAGGTCACCACCGGCCCCAATGGGGCAGACGCGTTGTTTTCGGGCCACCGGCCCGGTGGGGGCGGGCCGCGCAGTTCCCCGCGCCCCTTCGGGGCACAGGTCCTCCGCAAGGGCACCCGGCTAGGGAGCGAGCTCGGCGATGACGGCGGCGTGGTCGGAGGGCCAGGTGCCGGCTACGGGGCGGTCGGCGGTGCGCCGGGCGGCGCGGATGCGGCCGCGGCCGCCGGGGCCGGGGACGCCGACGAGGATGTAGTCGATACAGCTGGGCCGGTCGCCGAAGTTGACCGAGTCCCGGTGGGCGATGTCCCAGGTGCCGTGCGGCAGCGCGGGATCGGCGAAGCGCCAGGCGTCGAGCAGTACGAGACCGGGCACGGCGGGAGCCGTCTTGTAGCCGCCGATCAGCCGGACCTCGTCGAAGTCGGCTTCGGCGTTGAAGTCGCCGGTCACCACGGGCGGATGCCCACCCTCGGCCGTCCGCTCGGCGACGAAGGCGGCCAGCTCCCTGACCTGGGCGCAGCGCACCGCCGACTGCGCGATCCCGGAGTTGAGGTGGGTGGTGAAGAACGGCAGCGGCCCGCCGGGGGCGTCGATCAGCGCGTACAGCGCGGTCTTCCCGTCGTCGGGCTCGTCGCCTGCGGGGAGCCGCCGCTCGGCCGTCTCCAGCAGGGGGTGGCGGCTGAGCACCGCGACACCGACGTCGACCGAGGTGTCGCCGCCGTTGCGCCGGTGCCAGCGGTCCTGGACGGGCGAGCGCGACCAGGTCCACTCCATGCCCAGCTCGTCGGCCAGCCACCCGGCGAGGTTCTCGTCCGCGCTCCCCCACACCTCCTGCAGGCCCAGGACGTCGGGCCGCTCCTCGCGCAGGACGTGCAGGATCGCGTCCCTGCGCCGCTGCCAGGGGCCGAACCGCCACCACAGGTTCCATGTCATGATCCGCACGGTGCGGTTGTCGTTATCCACTCGCCCGTTCCCCTCGCCGCGCATACGGTGGTCGGGTGTCCACTCAGGTGATCATTCTCAACGGAGGTTCCAGTTCGGGGAAGTCCGGTATCGCGCGCTGTCTGCAGGCGGTGCTTCCGCAGCCGTGGCTGACGCTCGGCGTCGACACGCTGTACGCCGCGATGCCCGCGCACCTGCGGGACTCCGACGAGGGGATCGCCATCGGCGCCGACGGTTCGGTGTCGACCGGTGACGAGTTCAAGCTCCTGGACATAGCGTGGGCGCAGGGCATCGCGGCGATGGTACGGGCCGGGGCCAGGATCGTCGTGGACGAGGTGTTCCTCGGCGGGGCCTCCTCCCAGCAGCGCTGGCGCACCGCGCTGACCGGCCTCGACGTGCTGTGGGTGGGCGTCTACTGCAGCCCGGAGGTGGCCGCGGGGCGGGAGACCGCGCGCGGCGACCGGGTCGTGGGCATGGCCCGCTCCCAGGCCGAACTGGTGCACCGCGGCGTGGTCTACGACCTGGAGGTCGACACCAGCCGCTCCGAGTCGCTGGCCTGCGCCCGTACGATCGCCGCCCGCGTCATCGCCTGACCGCCGTCGTACGAAGAGCCGCTAGCCCACCGCACCGCCCGGCGCGGCGGGGTCGGCGGCGAGGAAGGCCCGCACCTCCCGCAGGAAGTCCCCGGGGCGCGCGTCGTGCACCGTGTGCCCGGCGTCGAGGGTGACGATCCGGCAGTCGGGGATGCGCGCGGCGGTCGCGGCGAGCTGGTCCTGCCGCAGATGGCTGGTGGGGCCGCCCGCCACGATCAGGGTCGGCGCGGTGATCGCGGTCAGCTCCTCCCACCAGCGCGGGTCGGGGGCGTTGCGCTGCTCCGCGACGGCGGGCAGCAGCCGCCAGTCGTACGGGGTCGGCCCGTCGGGGCGTTCCGGCACCGGGCGCGGCGGGTCGGCGGGGAACGGCAGCGGGCCCTCCTCCAGCACCAGCCGCGTCACGGCCGCGGGCCGTTCCATGGCCACCAGCGAGGCGACCGCCGCGCCCAGCGAGTGGCCGACGAGGGTCACCTGCGGCAGCCCGAGGGCGTCCAGGAAGGCCAGCACGTCGTCACGCATCCGCGCGAAGGCGTAGTCGCCCGGGTGCCCGCTGCCGCCGTGGCCGCGCAGGTCGAGGGCGTGGGTCCGCCATCCGTCGGCGGCCAGCGCGGCGGACACCGCCCGCCAGGAGGTGCGGTCCTCGCCGAGGGCGTGCAGCAGCACGAGCGGCGGCCCGTCGTCGGGTCCGGCCGCCTCGTGGGCGAGCCGGACCCCGTTCGCCTCTGTCGTCAGGAGTTCGTCCACGCCCCGAGGCTACGCGGCCGGGGGCCGCTCACAGCGGACGTTCGCGCTCGGCCCAATAGGGCTCGCGCAGCCGCCGCTTGTAGAGCTTGCCGTTGGGGTCGCGCGGCATCTCGGCGATGAAGTCGACGGTCCTGGGCCGTTTGTACGCGGCGAGGTGCCGGGCGCAGTGGGCGAGGATCTCGTCGGCCAGCGCCGGCCCCGCGGGCTGCCCGGGTGCGGCCTCGACGACTGCCTTGACCTCCTCGCCCCAGTCGTCGTGCGGGATGCCGAAGGCGGCGGCGTCGGCGACGGCCGGGTGGGTCAGCAGCGCCGCCTCGATCTCGGCCGGGTAGATGTTGACGCCGCCGGAGATGATCAGGTCGATCTTGCGGTCGCGCAGGAAGAGGTAGCCGTCCTCGTCGAGGTAGCCGAGGTCGCCGACGGTGAAGAAGTCCCCGATGCGGTTGGACCGGGTCTTGTCGGCGTCCTTGTGGTAGCTGAAGCCGCCGGTCCTCATGTGGATGTAGACCGTGCCGACCTCGCCGGGCGGCAGCCGCGTGCCCTCGTCGTCGTGGATGGCGATCTCACTGATCGGCCAGGACTTCCCGACGGTGCCCGGCTTCTTCAGCCAGTCCTCCGCGGAGGCGAAGGTGCCGCCGCCCTCGCTGGCCGCGTAGTACTCCTCCACGCACGGGCCCCACCAGTCCAGCATCGCCCGCTTGACGTGCTCGGGGCAGGGCGCGGCGCCGTGGATGGCGTGCCGCATCGAGGAGACGTCGTAGCGCGCCCTTACCTCGGCGGGCAGTGCCAGCAGCCGGTGGAACTGGGTGGGCACCATGTGGGTGTGCGTGCAGCGGTACCGGTCGATGACCCGCAGCATCTCCTCGGGGGTCCACTTGTCCATCAGCACCACGGGGTGGCCGATGTGCAGCGCCGCGCCCGCGAACTGCAGCACTGCGGTGTGGTAGAGCGGCGAGCAGACCAGGTGCACGTTGCCGTCGAAGGGCTTGATGCCGAAGATGCCGAGGAAGCCGCCGAGGTAGGTCTCCTCGGGCGGCTTGCCGGACAGCGGGCGGCGGATGCCGCGCGGGCGTCCGGTGGTGCCCGAGGTGTAGTTCATCACCCAGCCGCTGGTGCGGTCGCCGGGCTCGGTGACGGGCTGGCCGTCGAGCAGGTCCGCGTACGGCCGGAAGCCCTCGATGGCGCCGACCGCGTACCGCCGCCCGGCGGGCAGCCCCGCCTCGTCGGCGGCGTCCCGTGCCGCCTCGGCGAACCGCTCGTGGGCGACCAGCACCTTGGCGCCGGAGTCGGCGAGTATCCAGCCGATCTCGGGTGCCACGAAGTGGTGGTTGACCGGCACCAGGTAGAAACCGGCCTGGAAGGCGGCGAGATAGGCGGTGAAGATCTCGACGCCGTTGGGCAGCACGACGGCGAACGCGTCGCCCCGCTCCAGCCCGGCCGCGCGCAGCCCGTGCACGAGCTGGTTGGAGGCCGCGAGCAGCCGTCCGGCGCTCCACTCCTCGCCGTCCGGCGCGGTGAGTACGGTGCGGCCGGGGTCCTGTCCGGCCTGTGCCCAGAAGCCGTTGGGCGTGGACGTGCTCATCCGGTCCTCCTCAAGCGGGGCGTTCGGTGGGGCGATCACGGTGGTGCGGTGTTCAGCGGGTGTCGCGTCCGGCGATACGGTTCAGCCGGTCCATGGCGCGTTCGAAGCCGCGGGTGAGGTCGTCGAAGACGGCCTGGACGGGACGTTCCTCGGTCATCGCGCCGACGATCTGGCCGACGGGTGTGCCGAGCAGCGGGCCGATCTCGTAGCGCTGGATACGGGAGACGGCGTCGGCGACGAGCAGGCCCTGCAACGGCATGGGCAGCGGCCCGGGGCCCGCCGGGTCCTCCCAGGCGTCGGTCCACTCGGTACGCAGCTGCCGGGCCGGTTTGCCGGTCAGGGCGCGGGAGCGGACGGTGTCGCCCGAGCCCGCGGCCAGGAGTTTGCGGGTCAGGGCGCGGGAGTGCAGCTCCGCCTCGGTGGTGGTGAGCCAGACCGAGCCGAGCCAGACGCCCTGCGCGCCGAGCGCGAGCCCGGCGGCGACCTGCTCGCCACTGCCGATGCCGCCCGCGGCCAGTACCGGCAGCGGGTCCACGGCCTTCACCACCTCGGGGACCAGCACCATCCCGGCGATCTCGCCGGTGTGGCCGCCCGCCTCGTAGCCCTGGGCGACCACGATGTCGATGCCCGCCTCCTGGTGGTGCCTGGCG
Organism: Streptomyces sp. NPDC051976; assembly: GCF_040680795.1. Lineage (NCBI taxonomy): Bacteria > Bacillati > Actinomycetota > Actinomycetes > Kitasatosporales > Streptomycetaceae > Streptomyces > Streptomyces sp. NPDC051976. Next base: position 267,338 of record NZ_JBFAXL010000005.1, on the reverse strand, counting down.
TGCCGGGCGCTGCCCGCGAGCGCGGCGACCAGCACCCCGTGGTCGTGGGCGCGGCGCACCACGTCGGGGGGCGGTGAGCCGAGCGCGTTGGCGAGCAGCCTGATCGGGTATCCGAAGGCCACGTCGAGCTGGCTGCGGGCGACCTGGTCCATCCAACCGGTGATCCGCCAGCCCGCGGGGTCGCCGGGGTCGAGCGCGGGCACGTCGTGCTTGGCGAGCAGCGCCTCGACGTACGCGCGGTGCTGGGGCGGGATCATCGCCTCGACGTCGGCCTCGGTGACGCCCTCGACCTTCTTGGCGGGCATCACGACGTCCAGCCCGTACGGCCGCCCGTCGGCGTGCTCGGTCAGCCAGTCCAGGTCGCGGGCCAGGTCGGCGGCGGCGGAGTAGCGCACCGCGCCCAGCACGCCCATCCCGCCCGCCCGGCTGATGGCGGCGGCGACCGCGGGGAAGGGCGTGAAGCCGAAGATGGGCCGCTCGATGCCCAGCCGTGTGCTCAGCTCGGTCTCCATGGGTGGCAGGATGCCCCAGCCCGTGGGGAGAGGGAAGAGATTTTCTGACGCAGTGTCAGTTTTCTGTGGCGGGCGGGCCGGGGCGAGGCCCGGACGCCGCCGTCACAGCCGCTCGGGCGCCCCCTGCTGCTGGTCGGCGACCCGGCGGTAGAGGGCCTGCGCCTCGGCGGTCCTGCCCAGCTGCTCCAAGCAGTGCGCCTCGTCGTTGCGACTGGTCAGGGTGTCGGGGTGGGTCGGGCCGAGCACCTGCTCGCGGGCGGCGGCGACCTCCTGGTAGACGGTCAGCGCGCTGGGCCAGCGGCCGAGCCAGCCCAGTCCGACCGCTATCTCCCGCTTGCTGACCAGAGTGTCGGGATGGGTGCCGCCGAGCACCCGCTCGCGGACCGCGGCCACGTCGCGCGCCTCGGCCAGGGCGCGGTCCCAGTGGCCGAGCCGCCCCAGGTTGACGCCGAGCGCGTGCCGGGCGCGCAGCGTCTCGGCGTCGGCGGAGCCCACGGTCCTGGTGCGGGCGGCGACCAGGTCCTCGTACAGCGTGAGCGCGTCCGCGCTGCGGCCGAGGCGCCCGAGGCAGATCCCGGTCTCGTACCGCGCGGCCAGGGTGTCGGGGTGGTCGGCGCCCAGGCTGCGGGCCCGGGCGGCGGCCACCTCGCGGTAGGTGTCGAGCGCTTCGGCCCAGCGCCCCGACTGCCCCAGCGCGTATCCCACCTCGAACCGGGTGACCAGGGTCTCCGCGTGGTCGGCGCCCAGCACCCGGGCGCGCGCGTCGGCCACTTCGACGGCCTTCGCGTACGACTCCTCGGCGCGGCCCAGCCGCCCGAGGTTGAAGGCGAGGTTGTGCTTGCAGTGCAGGGTGTCGGGGTGCTCGGGACCGACGGTGCGCTCCCGGGCGGCGAGCACCGCCGAGTAGACCTGGTGCGCCTCCAGATGGCGGCCGAGCCTGCCCAGGGCGTACGCCGCCTCGTGCCGGGCCACCAGGGTGTCGGGGTGGTCGGGGCCGAGCACCCGGCGGCGGACGTCCGCCACGTACTCGTACAGCCGCAGCGACTCCTCGATCCGGCCGAGCCGGGCCAGGCAGAAGGCGGCCTCGTGGCGGCTGGCCAGGGTGTCGGGGTGCTCGGTGCCCTGCGCGCGGTCGCGGGCGGCGGCCACCGAGGTGTGCAGGTCGTACGCCTGGCGCCAGTTGCCGATCCGGCCGAGGTCGATGCCCTCGGTGTGCCGGGCGGCGAGCGCGGCCAGGGTGTCGGGGCCCGCGGCGGCGGCCAGCGCGCGGGTCGACCAAGCGCCGGTGATCTCGTGCTGCGGCGGGGCGGGGACGCGGTGCGCCCGGGTGGAGCGGGCGGGCGAGCCGGTGGTCAGCCGGGTGGCCCAGGAGGGCAGCCCGGCGGGGGGCGCCGCGAGGGCCGAGGCGCTCGCGGCGGCCCGCATCGCCTTCAGCCTGCCGCTCACGTCCGCGGCGTCCTGCGGGCGGTCCTCGGGGTCCTTGGCGAGCAGGTCGAGGATGAGCCGCTCCAGCTCGACGGGCAGCTCCGGGCGGTGGGTGCGCGGCGGCTCCGGCTCGGTGTCGCGGTGGCCGACCAGGATCGACCAGGCGTCCTCCAGGTCGAACGGCGGCGCCCCGGTGGCCAGTTCGTACAGCACGCAGCCGAACGAGTAGAGGTCGCTGCGGTGGTCGACCTCGGAGCCACCGCCGATCTGCTCGGGCGACATGTAGTGCGGGGTGCCCATCGCCAGGCCGGTGCCGGTGAGCCGGGAGGTGAAGCCGATGTCGTGGCCGAGCCGTGCTATCCCGAAGTCGCAGATCTTCACGGCCCCGTCGGACAGCCGGATGATGTTGGCCGGTTTCAGGTCGCGGTGCACGATGCCCTGGTCGTGGGTGTACGCGAGCGCGTCGGCGACCTGCTCGGCGATGTCGGTGATGTCGGGGACCGGCAGCGGGTGGCGGCGCGAGTCGTCCAGCACCTGGAGCAGATTGCGGCCGTCGAGCAGCTCCATCACCAGGTAGAGCACGCCGTCGTGCTCGCCGAAGTCGTGGACGACGGTGACGCCGCGGTGCTGCAGCCCCGCGGCGACCCGGGCCTCCCGGCGGAAGCGCTCCTGGAGGATGCGGGTGAAGCCCGCGTCGCCGGTGTGCCCGGAGTGGCCGGCGGGCTTGAGGCACTTGACGGCGACCCGGCGGCCCAGCGACTCGTCCAGGGCGCGCCAGACCTCGCCCATGCCGCCGCGCCCGATCAGCTCGTGCAGCCGGTACCGCTGCTGGATCAGGGAGTTCTGGCCGTCAGGAGCCCGGCCCTGCGCCTGCTGGTGTCCCTCATGATGTCCCGCAGCCATCACGTGCCGTCCCGCCCCCGGTGGTCCTGGTGCTTCCCCGGTCCCAGTATGGCCGCGACCGCCGACAACCGGGACCTCGCGTCAGGGCGTACCGGTGGCCGCCGCGCGCAACCGGTGCACCGAGGGGTGCGTACCGGGCCCGAGACGGCCGACCGCCTTCAGGATATGGCCGGGCGGCAACTGCCAGCGCAGACCCGCCGGGATGGTGCGCAGCAGGCGTCCGGTGACGCGCAGCCGCCTGGTGGTGGCGGCCTCGGACGGCGGCTGGCCGCCGTACAGCTCGTGCGCGAACGGCGGCAGCGCCGCGTAGGCCGCCCCCGCCACCTGCTGCCACAGCGCCATCCGTACCGGCACCAGCGCCCGGGGCACGGGCGGCGCCTTGAGGAAGCGGGTGACCTCGTACGACTCGGTGGTGGCGGCCAGCTCCGGCCGGGTCTTCTCGAAGTACCGGGCCAGCTCCGTGGTGTCGGCGGGCACCGTCTCCGGGTCGAGGCCGACCAGCCGGGCCGCCACCCTCTGCTCGTCCACGTAGGCGTCGGCCTGCGCGTCGGTGAGCGGGAAGCCCGAGCGGCGGGCGACGTGCAGATAGGAGTCGATCTCCGCGCAGTGCACCCACATCAGCAGGTCGGGTTCGTCGACGCCGAAGGTCTCGCCGGTGTCCGGGTCGGTGGCGGAGAGCCTGCGGTGGATGCCGCGGATCCGGGCGCCCGCGCGCTCGGCGGCCGCCGTGGTGCCGTAGGTGATCTCGCCGACGAAGGAGGCGGTGCGCAGCAGCCTTCCCCAGGCGTCGCGGCGGAAGTCGGAGTTCTGCACCACCCCGCGCACCGCCCGCGGGTGCAGCGCCTGCAGGTACAGCGCCCTGACCCCGGCGACCCACATGATGGGGTCGCCGTGCAGCTGCCAGGTCACCGAGTCGGGGCCGAACAGCCCCGGGTCCTTCTCACGCATGGCGGCCTCCTCCGCCGTCTACGTTAACGTCGCACGCGGGGCATGCCGAGGCCGATCCAGGAGATGATCTCCCGCTGGATCTCGTTGTTGCCGCCGCCGAAGGTGAAGATGACGGCGCTGCGGTAGCCGCGTTCCAGCTCTCCGTGCAGCACCGCGCCCGCGGAGCCCTCCTTGAGCGGTCCCGCGGCGGCGGTCACCTCCATCAGCCAGGCGTAGGCGTCGCGGCGGGCCTCGCTGCCGTAGACCTTCACCGCGGAGGCGTCCTGGGGGGTCAGGGTGCCCCGCTGGAGGGCGTCCACCATCTGCCAGTTGAGCAGCTTCATGGCGTCCAGCCGGGCGTGCGTACGCGCCAGCCGGCCGCGGACCCAGCCGAGGTCGATGACCCGGCGGCCGTCGCAGAGCTTGGTGTCGGCGGCCCAGCGCTGGACGTCGTGCAGGGCGCGGATGGCCATGGTGCCGTGCGCGGCGAGGGTGACGCGCTCGTGGTTGAGCTGGGTGGTGATCAGCCGCCAGCCCTTGTTCTCCTCGCCGACCCGGCGGCTCACCGGCACCCGGATGCCGTCGTAGTAGCTGGCGGTGGTGTCGTGCGAGGCCAGCGTGTTGATCACGGTGAAGGTGTAGCCGGGGTCGGTGGTCGGCACCAGCAGGATGCTGATGCCCTTGTGCGGCGGCGCGTCGGGGTCGGTGCGCACCGCGAGCCACACCCAGTCGGCGGTGTCGCCGTTGGTGGTCCAGATCTTCTGGCCGTCGACCACGTAGGCGTCGCCGTCGCGCACCGCGCGGGTGCGCAGCGCGGCGAGGTCGGTACCGGCGTCGGGCTCCGAGTAGCCGATGGCGAAGTCGATCTCGCCGGCCAGCACCTTCGGCAGGAAGTACGCCTTCTGCTCCTCGGTGCCGAACTGCATGATCGTCGGTCCGACGGTGTTCAGCGCCATCAGCGGCAGCGGCACCCCGGCCTGCGCGGCCTCGTCGAAGAAGATGAACTGCTCCATCGGCGACATCCCGCGCCCGCCGTACTCCTCCGGCCAGCCGACGCCGAGCCAGCCGTCCGCGCCGAGCGTGCGGATCGTCTGCCGGTAGAAGGACTTCCGGGCGGCGGGGTCGTCATGGCGGGCGTACGCGTTGTCCGGTACGAGACCGGCGAAGTACGTACGCAGCCGGGCCCGCAACCGCTGCTGCTCGGGCGTGTATTCGAGGTGCACGGCCCCTCCTGGACTCTTCGGGACTCTCCGTGGTGTTCCGGTCGCTCCGCAGTGCCGCCGGACACAGTAGAACGTGTTCCATTAATTCGGAAGGGCGGTGCGACCGCGGGACTGACGCGATGTCAGTGGGGTCTGCCACTCTGAGTACGTACGTGATGCCACTGCGTAGCCACCACTGGGGAGGGGTGTATGAGGGGGAGGGGACGACCGCGCCTGCGCGGTCCGCTGCGGCGGCCGGGACCACCCGGCGACCAGCCCGTGTCGGCCAGCGAGGAGGAGCTGTTCGGCGGCGCGCTGCGGTACGACACCGGGTTCAGCCAGTACGAGTACGCGTATCTGGACCTGACGCTGCTGTCGATGGCCAGGTCGCTGCCGCAACTGGTCGGCGGGACCCTGCGGCTGGCCTGGCGGGCGGACCGCAGGGCGCTGGTCGCGGTGGGGCTCGCCGAGCTGGGCCGCGGGGTCGGGCAGGCGGCGGGACTGCTGATCACCAACCGGGTGCTGCGGGCGCTCTTCGCGACCGGCGACACCCCCGAGCGGCTGCGCGCGGCGCTGCCCGCGCTGGTCACCGCGGCGTCGGTGGCCGTGGTGATCGCGCTGCTCGCGGCGGTCTCCACCGCGGGCACCGGGCGGCTCGAGCCCAAGGTCGAGCGGCTGGCCACCGAGCAGTATCTGGCCGGCGCGGCGCGGGTCGAGCTGTCGGCGATCGAGGACGCCGAGTTCCACAAGCTGCTGGACTCCGCGAGATACGGCACCGCGTCGGCCCGGCGGATGATCGGCACCTGCGTGGCGGCGCTGAACGGCACCATAGCCTTCGCCGCCTCCGCGAGTGTGCTGACGGTGCTGCACCCGGTGCTGCTGCCGCTGCTCGCGCTGATCGCGCTGCCCAGGAGCTGGGGCGCGCTGCGGGTCGCGCAGCGCCGCTACACCTCGATGATGAACTGGATCGAGCACGCCAGGGCCGGGCATCTGCTCGGCAGCCTGCTCACCGAGCGCACCGCGGCGCCCGAGGTCCGGGTGCACGGCGTGGGGCCCTTCCTGCTGGGGCACTTCCGGCAGATGTCGGAGACGGCGGAGGCCGAGCAGACCCGGCTGGCCGACGAGCGCGCGCTGACCGAGCTGCTGGCCGCCGCCATGTCGGGCGCCGCGACGCTCGCCACGTACTGCGCGCTGGCGGCGCTGATGCTGTCCGGCGGCATGCCGATATCGGTGGCCGGCACCGCGGTGCTGGCCATCCGCACCGGGTCGTCGAGCCTCGCCGCGCTGGTCACCCACGTCAACCAGGCATATGAGGAGGCGCTGTTCGTCCGCGACCTGGAGCGGCTGGTCGACCAGGCGGCCGAGCGCAGCATCCCGTCGGGCGGGCTCGCCGTGGGCGCGCCGACCGGCCAGATCCGCTTCGAGGACGTCACCTTCACCTATCCCGACCGGACGGCCCCGGCGCTGGACTCGGTGACGCTGACCATCCCGGCGGGCAAGGTGGTGGCTCTGGTCGGGGAGAACGGCTCGGGGAAGTCCACCCTGGTCAAGGTGCTCGCCGGGCTCCATCTGCCGGACTCCGGCCGGGTGCTGTGGGACGGCGTGGACGCGGCGCTCGCCGACCGCGACCAGCTCTTCGCCCAGGTCGCCATGGTCACCCAGGACTTCCAGCGGTGGCCCTTCACCGCCGAGTCCAATGTGGTGATCGGGCAGCCGGACATCCCCGTGCAGCGCGAGCGGCTGGACGGCGCGGTGGACTACGCGGGGGCGCGGGAGCTGGTGGACTCGCTGCCGCGGGGTCTGCGCACCCTGCTGGCGCGGCAGTTCAGGGGCGGCCATGAGCTGTCCGGCGGCCAGTGGCAGCGGATCGGCATCGGCCGGGCCCGCTACCGCAAGGCGTCGGTCATCATCTGCGACGAGCCGACCAGCGCCCTGGACCCGAAGGCGGAGATCGAGACCTTCGACAAGATACGCGGCCTGGCGGCGGGCGGGCAGACCGTCCTGCTGGTCACCCACCGGCTGGCGGCCGTCCGGCACGCGGACCTCATCTATGTGCTGCACGAGGGGCGGGTGGTGGAGGAGGGCAGCCACCGCCAGCTGCTGGCCCGGCCCGAGGGGCGGTACCGGACGCTGTTCCGGCTGCAGTCCGACCAGTACGCGGCCGATCCGGTCCCCGACGCCCGCTGACCCGGCGCCGGATCCCCGCCGACATCGCCTCGCCGGCACCGCCTCGCCGACACCCCGCCCCGGCGGGCAGCCGGGAATCGCCGCCACCGCGGGTGATACTGCAACTGCGCTGGTGGGCGGCCGTGTCCACCGGTCCGCCGACCGATGCGAGGGCGCTCACCCAGATGGCCGAAGACGAGGCGGAGCCGGAGGAGCCGGGGCAGGCAGCCGAGCCGGAGGAGGCAGCGGAGCTGGACCAGCCGGAGCGGCCGGACGAGCCGGACGAGCCGGACCAGCCGGAGGGGCGCGGGCGGGCGGCGGTCAGGAGGTGGGGCGGACGGCGGGTGATGCGGCTGGGCGCGCTCACCCTGTCCGGACTGGTCCTGCTGGTCGCCGCCGTGGGGACGGTGATCTTCCTGCGGCTGAACGGCAACATCCGTGACCTGCCGCTGTTCGGCGGCATCGGCGGCGACGCGGGCAAGGAGCAGCCGGACGCCTTCGGCAGGACCCCGGTCAATGTGCTGGTGATCGGTTCCGACACCCGCGCGGACCCCGCCGACTGCCATCTCGGCGGTGCCTGCGGGCCGGGTGAGAACGCGGATGTGGAGATGGTGCTGCACATCTCCGCGGACCGGACGCACGCCACCGCGCTGAGCATCCCGCGGGACACCGTCACCGAGCTGCCCGCCTGCCGCAAGCCGCACGGCGGCGTCAGCCCGGCGACGCGCGGCCAGGTCAACTCCACGCTGCGGTTCGGCCCCGGCTGCACGGTCGCGGCCGTGCACGCGCTCACCCGGATCCCCATCGACCACTTCGTGATGGCCGACTTCGCCGGGGTGGTACGGATGTCGGACGCGGTGGGCGGTGTCCCGGTCTGTGTGGACCGCGATGTGTACGACTCGTACTCGCATCTGAAGCTGGCCAGGGGGCGGCACGCGCTCAAGGGCACCGCCGCGCTGCAGTTCCTGCGCTCACGGCACGGGTTCGGCGACGGCAGCGACATCGGCCGCACGGACGCGCAGCACCTGTTCCTGGCCGCGCTGGCGCTGCGGATGCGGCAGAGCGGTTCGCTCACCGATCCCGCCTCGCTGCTGGACGTCGCCGACGCCGCCACCCGGGCGCTCACGGTGGACCCGGGGCTGGCCTCGGTGTCCAAGCTGGTGGGCCTGGCGAAGGACCTGCGCAAGGTGCCGTCCGCGCGGCTCTCCTTCACCACGGCGCCCACCAGGCCCGACCCCGGTGACCCCAACCGGGTGGTGGTCACCGAGACCGGTCAGCGGCTGTTCGCCGCCATCGCCGCGGACATGCCGCTCACCGTCACCGGGGCGCCCGCGGGCGACGACAAGCCGGCCGACCCGACGAACGCGCCCGCCACGCACACCCGGGGCCGCACCGCGGCGACCGGCTCGGGCTGCGCCAAGGTGGCCACCACCCGCTCGGTGCGGGTGCGCGGGGTGGCGATGACCCCCAGCGCGGCGTTCCGGGCCACCCCCCGGATCCCGGTCTCGGCCCGCTGAACCATCCGCCGTCGCGCCCGACGGCCCGCCCGCCGACGCGCGGGCGCCGTCACAGCGGGGCGGGTGACGAGGCGTCGGGGATCAGCAGGTGCGGGGTGCCGGTGCCGTCGGCGGGGACGCTCCACAGGTCGGTGGTGCCGACCGCGCCCTCCTTGGGCAGGGCGTAGGCGACGGTGTGGTCGTCGAGCCAGGTGGCCTGGTCGTCCACGCTGTGCATCTCGGCGAGCGCCGTCTCCTTCAGCGTCCGCAGGTCCAGCACGTACAGGTGCCACAGCGAGGCACCGGCCAGCACGCGCTTCTTGAACGCCACCCGGGTGCCGTCCGGGGACAGCGACGGGCACTCGACGTTCTGCACCAGGCTGGTGACGGTGCGGCGGGAGAGGGACCCCCGGACGAGATAGGTGTGACCGCCGGTGCCGAGGGTGGCGTAGAAGGTGTCGTCGTCGGTGGCGAAGGTGACGCCCCAGAAGTTGATGTCGGCCGCGTGGTACTTCTGGCCGTTGAGGAGGATGGTGAACGCCTCCAGGTTGGGCGTGAGCGTCCAGGTCCTGGTGTCCACGATCGAGGTGCGGGTGGAGAAGAAGGCGGCGCCGTAGGACTCGCCGCCCACGAAGACGGTCCAGGCGGCGAAGTGGCCGCTGGGTGAGACCCGGGCGCGGCTGGGGGTGCCCGCGAGCGAGAAGGTGCGCAAGGTGTGCAGGCCCGCGTCGACCACCACCGCGCGGTTGGTCTGCGAGACCACGCCGACCGCGGACTGCAGGCAGACTCCGGTGCCCGCGGCGGCGTAGAACCGGGCGCACTTGAGGCCGGAGGCGGTCCGCGAGCCGTCCGCGGAACCGGCCGGGACGGTGGCCACCTCGGTACGGTGCGGGCCAGGCGCGCCGTTGACGAAGGCCACCTGCCTCGGCTTCGGGTCGAGCGTCACCGGGCCCGCGCCCACCACCGGGCCTCCCGCCCGCGGCTTGTTCTTGTCGTCGGCGCGGGACACGGCGTGCAGCACGAAGGCGGTGCCGAGACCGGCGAGCAGCACGACCGCCGTGGCGAGTACGAGCAGGCGGCGCAGCGGCGTCATCGGGATCCTCGGTCTGTTCGGGTGGTTCCTGGGGCTTCGGGTTCCCCGGTGGCCTCCGGGGTCATGTCCACGGGTGGCGGCATGCCCGGTGCGGGCCGCAGCACCACTCCGGCCACCCCCGCGCACAGCAGCAGGCCGATCGCGGAGTACAGCAGCGCGCGGCCGTCCCCCCACACCGTCCAGGCCGCGCCGAAGGCCAGCGAGCAGCAGAAGCGGGCGAGCGCCTGGCCGGTGCCGACCAGGGCGAGTCCGCTGGCCCGCAGGTGGTCGGGCACCACGTCGGCGACGGCGGCGGGCAGCACCCCGTCGGTGCAGGCGTAGAAGGTGCCGTGCAGGGCGAGCACCAGATACGGCAGCGCGGGCATGTGCGGCGCCCAGAGCAGCAGGGCGTATCCGGCGAGCAGTCCGCCGTGCCCCGCCAGGAACACCCCACGCCTGCCGATCCGGTCGGCGAGGACGCCGACGGGCACCGCCAGCAGCAGGAAGACGGCCGCGGTGCCCAGCGGCAGCAGCGGGAACCACTGCTCGTCGATGCCGATCCTGCGCTGCAGCAGCAGATAGATGAACGCGTCGCTGACCGTGGTCAGGCCGAGCAGCACCGCGCAGACCGCGAGCGCCCGCAGCCGGGGCAGCCGCAGCAGCGCCACCGCCTGGCGCAGGTCGACCGGCCGCCGGTCACCGTCGCCGCCGCCGCCGGCTCCCGCCACCGCCGCCGCGTCCCGCTCGACGCGCGCCTTGCCCGGCACGAACAGCACCAGCACCAGCACGCCGAGCACGGCCACGCAGGCGCTCACCCCGAACACGGCGTCGTAGCCGTCCTCGGCCACCCGCAGGATCAGGAAGGCGGCGACCGGGCCCAGTACCGCGCCCGTGGTGTCCATCGCCCGGTGCACACCGAAGGCCCGGCCGCGGTGTTCCGGCGCGGTGGACAGCGAGATCAGCGCGTCGCGGGGCGAGGTGCGCAGGCCCTTGCCGGTGCGTTCCAGGGCCAGCACCGCGCCGAGCGGCCCGAGGCTGTGCACGAGCAGCAGCAGCGGTTTGCACAGCGCGGACAGGCCGTAGCCGATCCCGGCGATGAGTTTGTGGTTGCGCACCCGGTCGGCGAGATGGCCGCCGGTGAGCTGGACGAGGGCGCTGACACCGTTGTAGACGCCGTCGAGGGTGCCGAAGCCCAGGGGGCTCAGGCCGAGCCCCGCCACCAGGTAGAGCGGCAGCACCGCGGTGACCATCTCCGAGGAGACATCGGTGATCAGGCTGACGGCGCCGAGCGCGAGGACGACCGAGGAGACCGCGGGTATTCGGCCGCGTACGGCGGCCTCCCCGGTCCCCATCCCCCCGGTGTTCCGCGTCTGTCTGCCCGTCTTCGACGGCTTGGTCGCCTTGGGCGACGCCCGGTCCGCCAGGTACATGTCTGTCGCCCCCTGTCAGCCCTGCCTGCTGCTCTCGTCCCGCAGCCAGGTGCCGAAGTCCTGGTCGCGGATGGCCTTCCCCGATCCCCTGCGGGCCGCGAGCGCGACCGCGAGGAAGACGACGACGCCTGGCAGCAGCCGCGGTTCCCGCCGGACCACGCCCAGCAGGTCGGCCTTGCTGGTCCGGGCGGACGGCCGGTCGGGACCCTGCCCCTGCGCGCTCTCCAGTTGGGCGGACGAGGTCGCCGAGCGTATGCGGCGCCTGATCAGATCGCCCCAGGTGCGCGGCGGATGGACGACCACCCGGGCCGCGTCGACCACCAGCCGCTCGTCGGGCCCGAAGGCCAGCGAAGCGGCGAGGTCGTCGGCCATCAGCGGCGGCAGCGCGGCGATCCGGCCGTACCCCTCCTCGGACACCGCGATCACCCCTCTGCCGAACAGTCCCTCCCGCACCGCGGGCAGCCGCTGCCACACGCGGTAGTAGGCGCGCACCCGCCAGGCGCATCCTGCCAGCGGGATGTCCCGTGCGGGAGCCGCGGCGAGAATCTTCGCCGGGGCGTTCCCCGCCGTTTCCCCCGCCGCCCCTGCTTCCCCCGCGCCCCCGGCGCTCCCGCCCGGCTCCCCCGCCCCGGTCAGCGCGTCCGCCAGCGCGCGCACGTCGGCCGCGCCGATCACCACGTCGGCGTCCACGTACAGCCGCGGGAAGCCGCGGGCGTGCGCGTCCCCGGTGCGCAGCGCCTCGTGTTTGGACGGCACCGGGATCTCCACCACCCGCACACGCTCCCCGCGCGCGCCGGCGACCGCCGCGGTGCCGTCGGTGCAGCCGTTGCACACCACCACGATGTCCGTCCCACCGGCCGCGCCGTCCGCCAGCAGGGCGTCCAGCAGCCTCCCGATGACCCGTTCCTCGTTGTGGGCCGGGATAACGATGCTCGTCACGAGGGGAGTATGCAGTGGTCGGCGGCAGTCGTGCTGAGTGTTTCGTCCAACTGTCCCCCCCGGTGGCCCCAGTAGTCTAGATTGTCGTCGCGGGGCCGGTTTGGGTGAGGGGGAACTCAGCATTCCGGTGTCCCGGCTAGTCCACTGCGGTGGGGGGAAGCATGGCCGACGAACTGGTCACGCCTGGGCGGGTTTTCCGCGATGCCGTGACCTCTGCGCACTCTCCGTTCACCTCGCCGCCCCTTGATCCGCACTGCGCGACATCCCGGCCAACGTGTACGAAGTGTACGAAGGGGAGACGGACACTGTGACGGACACCAATGCCCTCGGGCAGCAGCAGGCGGCGCCGCTGGGCGTCGCCGTCGTCGGGGCGGGGTACTGGGGCCCCAACCTGGTGCGCAACTTCCAGTCCAGCCCGCACTTCCGGCTGCGCTGGCTGTGCGACCTCGACGTGGAGCGGGCGCGCAAGGTGCTCGGGGGCTACTCCACGGTGCAGGCGACCGCGGACTACGCGGCGGTGCTCGCCGACCCGGAGGTCGACGCCGTGGCGGTCGCCACCCCCGCGGGCACGCACCTGGACGTCGCGCTCGCCGCGGTCCGCGCGGGCAAGCACGTACTCGTCGAGAAGCCGCTGGCCGCCACGTACGCCGACGGCGCGGTCCTGGTCGCCGAGGCCGAGGAGCGGGGTGTGACGCTGATGTGCGACCACACCTACTGCTACACCCCCGCGGTGGGCCGAATACGCGAGTTGGTGCACGCCGGGGAGCTCGGCGAGGTCCACTTCGTGGACTCGGTCCGGATCAACCTCGGGCTGGTGCAGAAGGACATCGACGTCATGTGGGACCTGGCGCCGCACGACCTGTCGATCCTCGACTTCATCCTCCCCGAGGGCGTCGAGCCGGTCGCGGTCGCGGCGCACGGCGCCGACCCGATCGGCGCGGGGCAGGCGTGCGTGGCGTATCTGACGCTCCAGCTCAGCTCGGGCGCCATCGCCCACGTCCACGTCAACTGGCTGTCCCCCACCAAGGTGCGCACCACCATGGTGGGCGGCTCGAAGCGCACGCTGATCTGGGACGACCTCAACCCGGCACAGCGCGTGGCGCTCTTCGACCGCGGGGTGGACCTGGCGACGCCGCAGGAGCTGGGTGTGCACGAGCGGCGCAGCATGCAGATCTCGTACCGGACCGGCGACATGATCGCTCCGGCGCTCCCGGAGAAGGAGGCGCTGCGCAGCATGGTCGACGAGTTCGCGGGGGCGATCACCGAGGGCAGGGCGCCGCTGACCGACGGCCGGGCGGGCCTTCGGGTGCTGGACATCCTGGAAGCGGCGTCCAGGAGCCTGGAGTTCAAGGGGGCCGTGGTGGGGCTGCGCACCGGTCACTGACCGCGCGCCGGTCTGGGGAGCTTCCGCCGCACACCGCGGCGGACCGTTTGGGGACGGATCAAGTGTGGGGGCAACGGCGTTGAGCACGGTACGAGACAGGACAATCCTGGTCACCGGCGGAGCGGGCACCATCGGCTCCAACCTGGTGGACCTGCTGGTCGAGGGCGGTGCGCGCGAGGTCGTCGTCCTCGACAACTTCGTCCGGGGGCGGATGGCCAACCTGGCCACCAGCATGGGCAGCGGCGTGGTCCGCGTGGTCGAGGGCGACATCCGCGACGCGGCCACGGTACGGAAGGTCACCGAGGGCGCGGACCTGGTCTTCCATCTCGCGGCGATCCGCATCACCCAGTGCGCCGAGGAACCGCGGCTGGCCAACGAGGTGATGGTCGACGGCACCTTCAACGTGCTGGAGGCCGCCGCGGACGCGGGTGTGGGCAAGGTGATCGCCTCGTCCTCGGCCTCCGTCTACGGGCTGGCCGAGACCTTCCCCACCACCGAGCGCCACCACCCGTACAACAACGACACGTTCTACGGGGCGGCGAAGGCGTTCAACGAGGGGATGCTGCGCAGCTTCCACGCCATGTACGGGCTGGACTACGTGGCGCTGCGGTACTTCAACGTCTACGGGCCGCGGATGGACATCCACGGTCTGTACACCGAGGTGCTGATCCGCTGGATGGAGCGGATCGAGGCGGGTGAGCCGCCGCTGATCCTCGGTGACGGCACGCAGACGATGGACTTCGTCGACGTCAGGGACATCGCCAGGGCCAATGTGCTGGCGGCCGAGTCGGAGCTGACCGACGAGGTGTTCAACGTGGCCAGCGGCACCGAGACCTCGCTGCGCGAGCTCGCCCTGGCGCTGCTGGAGGCGATGGGCGCCGAATCCCTGGTGCCCGAACACGGCCCCGCCCGCGCCGTGAACGGGGTGACCCGCCGGCTGGCGGACACCTCGCGCTCGGCCGAGGTGCTCGGTTTCCGCGCGAAGATCGACCTGCGGACCGGGCTGCGCGATCTGGTCGCCTGGTGGCGTGCCGAGCGCGCCGCGGGTACCGCCGACGCCAGGCTCGCCCGATGAGCGCCGCGCCGGAGACCGCGCCCGCGCGGATACCGGTGATGGTGCCGTGGCTGGGCGAGGAGGAGGCGCGGGCCGCCGCGGACGCGGTGCTCTCCGGGTGGGTCGCACAGGGCCCCCGGGTCGCCGCCTTCGAGGCCGCCTTCGCCGAGCGGGTGGGCGCCGAGCACGGTGTCGCGGTGAGTTCGTGCACCACCGCCCTGCATCTCGCCCTGGTCGCCCTGGGGATCGGCCCCGGCGACGAGGTCGTCGTCCCCTCGCTCTCGTTCATCGCGACCGCCAACGCGGTGCGGTACGTGGGCGCGGAGCCGGTGTTCGCCGATGTGGAGCTGGCCACCGGCAATCTGACGGCGGCCACCGTCGACGCGGTCCGCGGTGACCGTACGCGAGCGGTGCTGGCCGTCCACCAGGGCGGGGTGCCCGCCGATGTGCATGCGCTGCGGGCGGCGTGCGCGGACTGGGACCTCCCGCTGGTCGAGGACGCGGCGTGCGCCATCGGCTCGACGGTCGGCGGCAAGTCCGTCGGTCAGGGCGCGCTGCTGGCCGCGTGGTCCTTCCACCCGCGCAAGGTGATCACCACCGGCGAGGGCGGCATGATCACCACCGACGACGCCGAGTGGGCGCAGCGGTTGCGCAGGCTGCGCGAGCACGGCATGAACGCCTCGGCCGCGCAGCGGCACGCCAGCAGCACGCCGATCCTGGAGAGTTACCTCGAGGTCGGCTTCAACTACCGGATGACCGACATCCAGGCGGCCGTCGGCCTGGTGCAGCTCGGCAAGCTGGACGAGATCGTGGCCAGGCGCCGGGCGCTGGCGGCCCGGTATGACGCGCTGCTGGCTCAGGTGCCCGGGATCACCCCGGTGCGCGACCCGGCGTACGGCCAGGGCAACTTCCAGTCGTACTGGGTGCTGCCCGCCGAGGACTTCCCGTTGGGCCGGGACGCGCTGCTCGCCGCGCTCTCCGAGGCGGGGGTCTCCGCCCGCCGCGGGATCATGGCCTCGCATCTCGAACCCGCCTACCAGGGGCATCGGTGCGCGCCGCTGCCGGTCACCGAGCGGATCAGCCGCGACTCGCTGATCCTGCCGCTGTTCCACACCATGACCGACGACCAGCAGGACCGGGTGGTCGCGGTGCTGCGCGGGAAGGCGGCCGCCGGATGAGCGGCCCCGCCAGAGCGGGTGCCACCGGCGGGGACCCCGCCGGACCGATACCGGCGGGCCCGGGCAGCGCGCAAGCCGTCCCCGCCGACCTCGTCCTGATCGGCGCGGGCGGCTTCGCCCGGGAGACGGCGCAGGCGGTACGGGACGTCATCGCCGACGACGAGGCGCACGGCCGCCGCGCCCGCTGGCAGTTCCTCGGCCATCTGGACGACGATCCGGCACTGCACGGCCGCGACGTCGACGGTGTGCCGGTGCTGGGCGGCACCGGGTTGCTGCGCGACCTGCCCGGCGCCCGGACGGTGGTCTGCGTCGGCAGCCCACGGGACTACGCGGTCCGCGCCCGGCTGGTGCGGCGCCTCGCGCTGCCCGAGCACCGCTACGCCACGGTCGTGCACCCGACGGCGGTGGTGTCGAGGACCTCGCGCGTCGGCCCCGGCTCGGTGCTGCTGGCGCACTGCGTGCTGACCGCCGCCGTGCGGGTCGGCGCGCATGTCGCGGTGATGCCGCAGGTGGTGCTGACGCATGACGACGTGGTGGCGGACTTCGCCACGCTCGCCTCCGGGGTGCGGCTCGGCGGCGGGGCGCGGCTGGAGCGCGGCGCCTATGTCGGCGCGGGGTCGCTGGTACGGGAGTTCACCACGGTCGGCGCCTGGTCGCTGGTCGGGATGGGAAGCACCGTGCTCGGCGCCGTGCCGCCGGGTGAGGTGTGGGCCGGAAGTCCGGCCCGCAGACTGCGCGCGGCGGACCCCGCCGCGCTGGCGGAACTGGCCGGGCCCGTGGGGGACGGGTTCCCGGCCGGACAGGGATACGAGGGAATCGACTCCGGCCCGCGGCCGGTGACAGGGATGGGGAACCCGTTCAGATGAACCAGATTCCGCTTGTCGACCTCAAAGCGGCACACGCCGAGGTCGCCGACGAGGTCAGGGCAGGATTCGACCGTGTCCTGGCCAACACCGCGTTCATCGGCGGTGACGAGGTGCGGGCGTTCGAGCGCGAGTACGCCGAGTTCGCCGGGGTGGCGCACTGCGTCGGGGTCGCCAACGGCACCGACGCCCTCGAACTGGCCCTGCGCGCCAGTGGCGTACGGCCCGGCGACGAGGTCGTGCTGCCCGCCAACACCTTCATCGCCACGGCGGGCGCGGTGGCCAGGGCCGGTGCCCAGCCGGTGCTGGTGGACTGCGATCCGGCCACCCATCTGATGGACACCGAAGCGGCGCTGCGGGCCGTCGGACCGGCCACCCGCGCGGTCGTCCCGGTCCATCTCTACGGCCAGTGCGCCGATGTGGCGGGGCTCGCCGCGGCGCTGCCCGCCGGCGTCGCGGTGGTGGAGGACGCGGCGCAGTGCCAGGGCGCCACCCGGGACGGCCGCTCGCCGGGCAGTGGCGGCATCGCGTCGACCAGCTTCTACCCGGGCAAGAACCTCGGCGCGTACGGCGACGCGGGCGCGGTGCTCACCGACGACGAGGAGCGGGCCGATCTGGTGCGCGCCCTCGCCAACCACGGCGGCGTCGCCAAGTACCGCCATGACGTGGCCGGGTTCAACAGCCGCCTGGACGGCCTCCAGGCGGTGGTGCTGCGCGCCAAGCTGGCCCGGCTGGCCGCGGGCAACTCGGCCCGCCGCGCCGCCGCGGAGCGCTACGACGCGCTGCTCGGCGACCTGGCGGCCGCCGGACGTGTGGTCCTGCCGGTGACCGCGGCGGGCAACGCGCACGTCTGGCATCTCTACGTCCTGCGCGTCACCGGAACCAGCCGGGACGACGTCGTGGGCAAGCTCAACGCGGAGGGCATCGGGGCCGGTGTGCACTATCCGGCCCCCGTCCATCTCACCCCGGCGTTCGGGCATCTCGGCCACCGCCGAGGTGACTTCCCGCATGCCGAGGAGGCCGCGGACCGGATCCTCTCGCTCCCGCTCCACCCTCACATCACCCCCGACCAGCAGGAGCGAGTCGCCGCCGCGCTCGCCGATGCCCTGCGCTGACCCCCGTTCCGCGGCGCCCCCGCCGCGGTCCGGTGCCGGCCCCCGCTCGTGCTCCACACCGACTCGTCACGTCGGGCCCCTGCACCACCTGAGAGGTACAGATGTACAGAAGGAGCAGATCCCTCCGGGGCGCCCTGTGCGCCCTGGTGGCTGTGTTGACGACAGCCGTGCTGCCGCTGGCCTCGGTCAGCGGCGCCGCCGCCGCCGATCCCTGCGGATCCGGCTCGAACCCCATCACCTGCGAGAACTCCAAACCCGGCACCCCGATGTCCGACTGGTTCTCCCCCAACGCCTATGGGAACGTCCAGGGCTTCAGCTCTCAGGTGAGCGTCCAGGCCGGTGACACGGTCCAGTTCAAGGTGCAGTCCCCCGTCCCGTACCACGTCGAGATCTACCGGCTGGGGTACTACGGCGGGGACGGCGCCCGGGAGATCTCGACCGCGGCCCAGGCCGCGGCGACCTACCCGGCGAACTTCACCAGGGACGGCACCCCCGGCAGCCCGCCCGACAACGCGGTCAACGACGGCGTGCCGCACGGCAAGCCGCTCAACTGCAACACCAACGGCACCGGCCTGGTCGACTGCGGCAACTGGCCGGTCACCGCGACCTTCCAGCTCCCCAGTGACGCCGTGTCCGGTCTCTACATCGCCAACTTCGACCAGACCGACGGGAACGGCGTGATGCCGTACCCGTTCGTGGTGCGCAACGACGCCAGCCACTCCGACATCGTCGTGCAGACCGACGACGAGACCTGGCAGGCGTACAACATGTGGGGCGGCCAGAACCTGTACCAGGGCAACGGGCCGGCGCCCGACGGCCGTGCGTACCAGGTGAGTTACAACAGGCCGCTGGACGTGGGCGGTGACAACGGCATCTACGGCTCCGAGTACGAGATGCTGTTCTGGCTGGAGGAGAACGGCTACGACGTCAGCTACATCTCGGGCGTCGACATGTCCGCGCACGGCAGCACGCTGCTGACCAACCACAAGATGTTCATGTCGTCGGGCCATGACGAGTACTGGACGCAGGACCAGTTCACCAACGCGCTCAACGCCCGCCACGCGGGGGTCAACGAGACCTTCTTCAGCGGCAACGAGGTGTCCTGGAAGACCCGGTTCGGGGCCAGCATCGACGGCACCAACACCGCCAACAGGACGCTGATCTGCTACAAGGAGACCAAGCTGGAGTTCGCGGTCCCCGACGGCATCCCCGACCCGAACCCCAACGTCTGGACCGGCGCGTTCCTCGACCCGGGCAGCGCCGCCAAGGGCGAGCCGTTCCAGCCGCAGAACATCCTCACCGGCTCGCTGTTCACCGTGAACGGCTCGCGCAGCGACGCGATCACGGTGCCGGGCAGCTACGCCAAGCTGCGGCTGTGGCGCAACACCACCGTCGCCGGTCTGACACCGAGTCAGACCGCGACCTTCCCCGCGGGCACACTCGGCTACGAGTGGGACAGCGATCTGGCCAACAGCACCCGGCCCACCGGGCAGATCGACCTGTCGTCGACGACGGTGGACATCGCCGACGGCAAGCTCCGGCTCGACTACGGCAACACATACGGGAACGGCACCGCCACCCACAACCTGGTGGCGTTCCGCGACCAGACCTCGCACGCGCTGGTGTTCGGCTCCGCCACCGTGCAGTGGTCGTGGGGGCTGTCCAACATCCCCACCGGCGACCCGGACTCCGTCGTGGTGACCGCCGACAAGCGGATGCAGCAGGCGACGGTCAACCTCTTCGCCGACATGGGCATCCAGCCCAAGACCCTGCAGAGCGGCCTGGTCGCGGCCACCGCGTCCACCGACACCACCGGTCCGGCGGTCACCGTGACCACCCCGGCGTCCGGTGTCACGGTCCCGGCGCTGCGCCCGGTCACCATCACGGGCACGGCCAGTGACTCGGGCGGTGTGGTCGCCCGCGTCGAGGTCTCCACCGACGGCGGCACCACCTGGAACGCCGCCACCGGGCTGACGTCCTGGACGTACTCCTGGACACCCACCACCTCGGGCGCGGCGCAGATCAAGGTCCGCGCGGTCGACGACAGCGTCAACATCGGCGCGACCACCACGGTCCCGCTGACCGTCGGCCCGCAGCAGTGCCCGTGCACGGTCTGGCCCGCCACCGCGGTGCCGGCCCTCGTCAACAGCGGTGACGGCGGCGCCGTCGAGCTGGGCGTGAAGATCCGTACCACCGCGGTGGGCTCGATCACCGGCGTCCGCTTCTACAAGTCCGCCGCCAACACCGGCACGCACACCGGAAGCCTCTGGTCCGCGTCCGGCCAGCGGCTGGCCACCGGCACCTTCACCAACGAGACCGCGTCGGGCTGGCAGCAGCTCAACTTCTCCTCGCCGGTGCCGGTCAAGGCCAACACCACGTACATCGCCTCGTACTTCGCCCCGCACGGCGGGTACTCCTACGACGGCGGGTACTTCAGCGCCAACTCCGCGGGGCTCGCCCCGCTCACCGCCCTGAAGTCGGGCACCGACGGCGGCAACGGCGTCTACCACTACGGTTCGGCCGGCGGCTTCCCCAGTTCGGAGTCGGCGGGCAGCAACTACTGGGTGGACGCGGTGCTCGACACCTCGGAGGCCAGTGCGGTGCCTCCGTCGGTCACCGCCACCTCGCCGACGTCCGGCGCGGTCAACGTGTCGATCACGGCGCCGGTGACCACCACCTTCAGCGAGGGCGTGGACGCGGACACCCTGAGCTTCACGCTCAAGGACTCCGACGGAGTCGCCGTGCCGGGCACCACGACCCTCAGCTCGGCCAACAGCGTGACCTTCACGCCCTCCACCGAGCTGGCGCTGAGCACCACGTACACGGCGTCGGTGCAGGCGGACGACCTGTGGGGCAACCACATGGCGGACCCGGCCACCTGGTCCTTCACCACCAGCTCCACACCGCCCACGGTCACCTGTCCGTGCACGCTGTGGAGCGGGACCACGGTCCCGGGCACCACCGACGCCACCGGCGACCCCAACTCCCTGGAGCTGGGCACCCGGTTCAAGTCGGCGATCAACGGCTACGTCAAGGGCGTGACCTTCTACAAGGGCACCGGGAACACCGGCCAGCACACCGGCACCCTGTGGTCCGCGAGCGGTACGCAGCTCGCCACCGGCACCTTCGGCTCCGAGACGGCGTCCGGCTGGCAGACCCTGACGTTCGCCACCCCGGTGGCGATCACGGCGGGTACCTCGTACGTGGTCTCCTACCACGCGCCGAACGGCAACTACGCGGTCGACGGAGGCTACTTCTCCGGCGCCCACCAGTCCTATCCGCTGACCGCCACCGCCGACACGGCCGGCAGTCCCAACGGCCTGTACCACTACGGCTCCGACTCGGCGTTCCCGACCGGGACCTATGGCTCGGCCAACTACTGGGTCGCACCGATCTTCACCACGACCCCGTAGGTCATTTGCGTCCAGTCCCTTCCGGCAGAAGATTGGCAACCCGTCGATGAGCAGCGTCAGCGTCGTGATCCCCTGCTACAAGTACGGTC
This sequence comes from Streptomyces sp. NPDC051976, assembly GCF_040680795.1. Taxonomy (NCBI): domain Bacteria; kingdom Bacillati; phylum Actinomycetota; class Actinomycetes; order Kitasatosporales; family Streptomycetaceae; genus Streptomyces; species Streptomyces sp. NPDC051976. The sequence continues at coordinate 246,170 of NZ_JBFAXL010000005.1, read as the reverse complement.
ATTTCCTGGCCGACTGCGTCAGCAGCGTGCTGGACGAACAGGGCGACCTGGACGTCAGGGTGCTGATCATCGACGACGCGTCACCCGATGACTCGGCGGAGGCCGCGCGCAAGCTCGCGGCCTCCGACCCGAGGATCGAGGTGCGCGTCCACGAGCGGAACCAGGGCCACATCGCCACGTACAACGAGGGCCTGCTGGAATGGGCCGACGGCGACTACCTGGTGCTGCTGTCCGCCGACGACCGGCTGGTGCCGGGCGCGCTGGTGCGGGCGGCGGCGCTGCTCGACGCCCATCCCGAGGTCGGGTTCTGCTACGGCAGACCGCTGCGCTTCCAGCACGGCGGTCCGCTGCCCAGAGCCCGTACCGAGGGCCGCGGTTCCGCCGTCTATCCGGGCCACTGGTGGCTGGAGCGGCGGTTCCGCGAGGGCACGGGCTGCATCACCTCGCCCGAGGTGGTGGTCCGCGCCGACCTCCAGCGCGAGATCGGCGGCTACGACCCCAAGCTCCCGCACGCGGGAGACATCGAGATGTGGATGCGGCTCGCCTCGCACGCCGACGTGGGCCATGTCCGCGGCGCGGACCAGGCGTACTACCGCGTCCACGGCAACAACATGTCCACCACCGACTTCGGCGGCCAGCTCGACGACCTGCGGCAGCGCCGTGTCGCCTTCGAGTCGGTGCTCGACAAGTGCGGCGACCGGCTGCCGCAGGCGGAGCGGCTGGCGGACCTGGTGCACACCCGGCTGGCCCGCTTCGCGCTGCGCCGGGCCTACCGGGCGTACGACCGCGGGCGCACCGATGTGGTGCCCGTGGACGAGTTGGTGGAGTTCGCCGCGGAGTGCCTGCCGGGTTTCGAGGCGCTGCCCGAGTTCCGGGCGCTGCGGCTGCGGCGGCGCGTCGGCGCGAAGGCGATGCCGTACCTCCAGCCGCTGGTGCTCTCCGCGGTCGCCGAGCGCGGCCGTGAGTGGTTGTGGTGGCAGTCGTGGAAGCGGCGGGGGATCTGATGTCCGCATGCCGCACCGCGGCGCTCCCCCGCCGCCGGGACCGCGCCGCCTCAGTGCGCGGTCCGCGCCGCAGTACCGACCGCGCCCGCCGGACGCCGCCACCGGCCCCGGCCACCGCGGCGGCGCAGCAGCAGGCGGTCGGTCCACAGGGCGGCGAGGATGCCGAAGGTGGCGCCGGTGATCGCGACTCCGGCCAGCGCCCGGCTCCTGGTGCCGATCACCGGTACGGCGTTGGGCGGGACCAGCAGGTCCGTGCTCATCCGCGAACTCGCCGGGATCTCCTGCGCGTTCTGCATCCGGTCGAGATGGTCGCCGAAGACCCCGATGATCGCGCGGACCTCGGCGTCGGCCACCGCGGGGTCCGGCTGCCGCACCTGCACCTGGAGCGAGGGGATCAGATACGCCGGGGTGACGCTGGTGCCGCTGTTGCGCGGGACCAGGGTGAAGCTGCCTTCGGGCACTCCGGCCGCCCGCAGCTCGGCGGTACCGGCGGGCGAGCGCAACTGCTCGACGATCGCGTACGACACGGCCGCCAGCGGCGGCTGCAGGTTCGCGAACTGGTTGGGCTGGTTGCCGGTGACCGGCGGCTTGACCACGATCACCGCGGTACTGAGATAGCCGGGCCTGGGATGCAGCACGTGATAGGCACCGGCCGCGGTCAGCACCAGTGCGAGCAGCACCACGTACCAGCGGCGTACCAGTGCGAGGACGACCTCACCAGGCGTCATGGGGCCTCCTCCCCTCGGCTTCGATACTGTCAGGGCGGCCGGGCGGTTGTCAGCGAGTCCGGGGAGGCCGGGTGAATCTCAGCGAACTCCTCGGCGTCCTGGGGCGCCGCTGGTACGTGATGGTGCCGCTCACCCTGCTCGGGCTGCTCACCGGCGGCTATCTGTACACCTCGGTGCCCGTGTCGTACGAGTCGCAGAGCTCGATCTCGCTGCTGGACTCCACGGCCGTCGCCAAGCCCGCGCCCACCTACGGCAACCCCATCTCCAACGCCGGGGGTTCGCTCGTCGTCACCGCGGACGTGCTGATCAGGACGCTGCAGTCCACGGGCGCGGCGCAGGACCTGCACGACCGCGCGGTGACGGACCCGTACACCGTCGGCTTCGCGGCCAACGCCTCGGGGCCGCTGCTGTCGCTGGCGGTCACCGGCACCGACCGGGCCAAGGTGCTGAAGGAGACCCAGACCCTCACCGACTTCGCGGGCGAGCAGCTCAAGGCGCTGCAGCAGGCGGCGCAGGTCGCCCCGCAGTACTACGTCAAGGCCGCGCCCATCGTGCTGCCGCAGACGCCGGTGTCGAAGCTGAAGAGCCGCTACCAGTACATGGCGGCGGTCGTCATCGCGGGCACCGCGGGCGGCTTCTTCCTCAGCTTCGCCCTGGAGAGCTACGCGCTGGCCAGGCGCCGCAGGCGCGGGATCCCGCTGCCCGCGCCGAAGCCGGGGCGGCGGGCCGGCGGGCCGCGGCGCGGGCTGATCCTGCGGCGGCCGCTGGACTCGACGACCATCCTCACCGGCTATCTGGCGCTGGCGTTCTTCATCCCGTCCGACCTCACGCTGCCCGCGCTGGGCGGTGTCGGCACCCCCGCCAACGTCTTCGCCCTGCTCGGGCTGCTGTGGTACCTGGCGTCCTGGCTCACCGGCCGGATCACCACGGCGCCGGGCACCCGGTCGGCCCGGCTGGCGATGTGCCTGCTGGCCGCCGCGGTGCTGATGTCGTACGAGGCTGCCGCGGCCCGCGGCAGCGCGCACGAGGAGGTGCTGGGCGCCGACCGGGGTCTGATCGGGCTGCTGGTGTGGGTGTCGCTGGTGGTCCTGACCACGGCGGGCATCCAGGACCGGGCCCGGCTCGACACCCTGATGCGGCGGCTGGTCGTGCTGGGCACGGTGGTGGCCGCGATCGGCTACTACGACTTCTTCGCCGCCACCAACATCGCCGACTCCATCACCATCCCCGGGCTGCACTCCAGCGCGGCCCGGATCGCGGCGATGGACCGCGGCTCCTTCACCCGGCCGCGCTCCACCACGGCCCATCCGCTGGAGTTCGGCGGGATGCTGGCCATCCTGGTGCCCTTCGCGGTGCACCAGGCGTTCGACCCGGTCCGCAGGCACGCGGGCGCGATGCGCCGCTGGGCGCCGGTGGCGATCATGGCCGGCGCGCTGCCGCTGACGGTGTCGCGGACCTCCATCATCGGCGCCGTGCTGGTGGTGCTGGTGATGGCGCCGCGCTGGAAGCCGCAGCGCCGCTGGACCGCGATCGGGCTGCTGGTGGCCTCCGTCGGTGTCTTCAAGGTGCTGGTGCCGGGGCTGATCGGCACGATCACCACGCTGTTCTCGACGTTCCTGTCGAACTCCGACAGCAGCACCCAGGCCCGTACGGTGAAGTACTCGGCGATCGTCCCGTATCTGAAGGAACGCCCCTTCTTCGGGCGGGGGTTCGGCACCTTCACTCCCGACCTGTACTTCTTCACCGACAACCAGTACATGCTGACGCTCGCGGAGATGGGCCTGCTCGGCATGGTCGCGCTGCTGGCGCTGTTCGCCACCGGCATCCACCACGGCGGCGCGGTACGGCGGCTGGCCCGCGACGAGTCCGACCGGGAGCTGGGGCAGGCGTTCTTCGCCTCGGCCGTGGTCGGGCTGGTGATCAGCGCCACCTTCGACGCGCTCAGTTTCCCCATGTTCGCGGGGATGTTCTTCCTGACCCTGGGCGCCGGCGGGAGCTATCTGGGCTTCCTGCGGCGCGACGCCGCGGCGGAGCAGGCCGCCGCCGCACAGGCCGGTCAGGCCGCGGAGGCCACCGGCACCGAACGGTCCGACACCCCCGCCGGGCGCCCGTCCGCACCCCAACTCGTGGAGTCCTGATGCCCGTGCAGCCCACCGCCGAAGGCCCGGTCGCCGTCCTGGTCGTCACCTGGAACAGCGCCGCCGTCCTGCCGGACTTCCTCGCCTCGCTGCCCGACGGCATGGGCGGACTCGACTGGCGGCTCGTCGTGGCGGACAACGACTCGGCGGACGACACCGTGGCGGTGCTGCGGAAGCTGGCGCCCGACACCACGATCGTGCAGACCGGCCGCAACGCCGGGTACGCGGCGGGCATCAACGCCGCGCTGGGCGCCGCCGCCGCGTGGGACGGCGGCTACCGGGCGGCGCTGGTCTGCAACCCCGACATCCGGATGCGGCCGGGCTGCGCCAAGGTGCTGATCGAGGCGCTGGACGCCCCACTGCCCGACGGCACCCGGGTGGGGATCAGCGTCCCGCTGCTGTACGAGGAGGGCAGCGACACCCCCGTCCACTCGCTGCGGCGCGCGTCGAGCGTGACGCGGGCGTTCGGCGAGGCGGTGCTGGGCAACACCAGGGCGGGCCGCTTCCCGCGGTGGAGCGAGATGGTCACGGACCCGGCGGCGTACACCGGGCAGACCGTGGCGGACTGGGCGACCGGCGCGCTGCTGGCCCTGTCGGCGAACTGCCTGGCGCAGTGCGGGCCGTGGGACGAGTCGTTCTTCCTGTACTCCGAGGAGACCGACTACTGCCTGCGGGCCGGTGACCGCGGCCTGGTCACCCGTCTGGAGCCCGCGGCCTCGGCGGTCCACCTCGGCGGCGACTCGAAGGTCTCGCCGTTCCTGTGGACGCTGCTGACCCTCAACCGGGTGCGGCTCTACGGCCGTAGGCACGGCAGGGCCTCCACCGCGGCCTTCTGGGCGGCGGTCCTGCTGCGGGAGACCTCGCGGGCGGCCCTGGGCAAGGCGTCGAGCCGGGCCGCCGCGCTCGCGCTGATCAGCCCGCGGCAGATGCGCCGCGCCCCCGGTCCCGCTCAGCCCGCTCGGCCCGCACCGCGATCAGCGACTTCGTGACACCGGCCACCCGCTCGCTGAGCAGTTCCGAGCCGGGGAAGAGATAGCGCATCTCGGTACGGGTCAGCAGCTCGATGTTGATCACCGCGTTCATCCCCTCCTCGGGGGTGCCGGGGCGGCTGTGCACGAGCGGCCAGCGCCGTACCAGCCGGGCCCGGGCGGCGAGCGGCAGGAACTGGAAGCCGGGCGCCACGAAGTGCGGCTCCACCGGGAAGTAGCGGTACGGCGTCTGGACCCAGTGCAGCGGCGCCAGCGTCTCGACGGCGGCGACGAACTTCTGGCGCTGGCTGTGGCCGCCGACGTGCTCGATGGTGGAGTTGGAGAAGACCACGTCGTAGCTGCCGAGCGCCGCGGCGACCTCCGGGGCGGTCACATCGGCGACCTCCGCGGTGATCCAGTCGGGCAGCTCCGCGGGGTGCTCCTCCAGGTTGATGAGATGGACGTGCTTGGCGCGCAGCGGCGCCCGCAGCCACATGTCGGCGGTGCCGCCGAGGTCCACCACCCGCATCCCCTCGATTCCGGGGAAGCAGCGGCGGAACCGCTCCCAGCGGGCGACGCGCATGCGCTCGCCGAGCGAGCCCGGCGCGTCGACGAACCTGTTGCGGAGAGCGCGGGTGTCGGGCATGGAGTCAACCACCTGGAGTCGATCGGGCGTCGGAAGAGTCTGTGCGGAGCTGGGGGACCGGGTGCGCGGCGGTCAGGCCGCGGCGCGCGGGCGGCACACCAGGGCGACGAAGTCGTGGCCGACCTCGGGCAGCGCCTTGTCCTCGGCGGCGAAGCACTGCTCCAGCAGCGCGAGGGTCTCGGCGTCCTGGCCGAGGAAATTGTGCGCGATGCCGGAGAAGGCGATGTGCAGCACGGTGCCGCCGTACGGCCGCTCCTCGACGACGTCGAACAGCCGCCGCAGCCCCGGCAGCAGCGCGGCCGCGTCGACGGCCTCGGAGGGGTCGTCCAGCACCATCGCCATCCGGCTGGGGCGCACCACGCGCTGCTTGATCCGCCCGTCGGCCAACCGCCGCCGCTCCTGCGGCAGTTGGGACAGCAGCGCGTTGGCGGCGTCCAACTGGGCGTCGGTCCACTGGAACCGGGTGGGGCCGACGAACTCGTCGACCACGAACATCCCGTCGGGCTCGATCAGCTGGGCCAGCCGGGGCAGGGTCTCGTCGAGGTCGTCGAAGTGGTGCAGCGACTGGAGTCCGAGCAGCACGTCGAACCGCTCGCCGTCGGCGGTCATCCGGTTGACGTCGGCGACCCGGAAGCGCAGCACGTCGGCCAGGCCCTGCTCGGCGGCCGTGCGGTTGGCGAAGTCGATCCGCGGCTCGGAGACGTCGACGCCTTCGAGCAGCCCGAAGGCGCCCGTGCCGGCCCAGAGCAGTTCGTTGCCGCCGGTGCCGCAGCCCAGTGACAGGCCGCGCAGGTCGCGGCGCGGCGCGAAGTGCCGCGCCGCCACGTATTGCGGGAAGGAGGTGTCCGCGTCGCCGGTCATCAGCAGGTTCCACCGCTTGATGACCGCCGGTATCGCCCACCACTGCGTCTGCGAGGGCTCGACCTCGGCCCAGTGCTCGACGACCCGGGCGCCGCCCCGCACCCGCAGTTTGGACACCACGGGATGCAGTTCCAGCCGCCGCACCTTGCGCAGCAACCGGTCGGCGTCATGCCTGTTGATCAGATTGTTGAGCATGCGCGAGCCCCCCTCGCCCCTGTGGGCCGCCACGCGGCCCTCGCGGAACACTGTATGGGGTGCGGGGCGGGAAATATCGGACAACGGCAGGAATGGCGGGGGCCGGTCATTCCGTCCACGCCGTGTAGAAGCTCCCGGGGTTGACCAGGTAGCGGACGGTGGCCTTGGGGAGGTGCCTGACCTGGTGTTTCCTCGCGTATCTGCGGATCAGTTCCCAGTCCTCGCGGGGCATCACCTCAGGGGTGCGGCGCAGCCGGCTGAAGTGCAGGGCTCGGGTGCGGCGGGCGACGAAGGCGTTGGTGTCGAGGAAGGACTCCCGGGCCGCCCGGTGCCGGTCGAAGGGCACCGACAGGACGTCCATGTCGGTGCCGTCGGGCAGCACCCGCCGCAGCGCGGTGTAGACGCCGTCCGGTCCGCCCGGTGCCTCCAGCGCGGCCAGCGCCTGCTCCAGATGGTCCGGCTCCCAGAGGTTGTCGTCGTCGAGGAAGGCGACGTACGCCGAGCGGGTGAGCCGGATGCCGACGTTGCGCACCACGCCCGCCACGGCGGTGTTGCGGTCCAGCGAGACCGCGAACAGCCTTGGGTCGGCGGGCAGTTCCGGCAGGCCCGCGCCGTCGTCGACGACGATCACCACCTGGTCGCGTACGGTCTGCTCCAGCGCCGAGCGCACCGCCCGCAGCAGCGGCTCGGGGCGGCGGTGGGTGGCGATGACGGTGGCCACCCGCGCGGTCGGCGGCCGCACCTCGGCGGCCAGCCGCCGCACCTGCGCGTCCTCGAAGCGGCGCAGCCGGACCGCCGAGGGCGCCAGCACCACCTTGTTGCGCAGCTCGAACAGCACCAGCCAGCCGAAGAGCCGCTTGAGCAGCTCCCAGGGCGCCCGCGCGACGGTCCGTGCGACGGCGCGCGGTGAAGGGGCGGTACGGGGCATGGTGTCCTCGCTCAGGACGGCTCGGCGACTCGGGACTCGGTGACTCAGGACGGCTCGGGGACGACGGGTTTGCCATTGGACATGCGGTTCCCGCTCCAGACGTTGCCCTCGCCCGAGGCGTTCCAGGCCGCGACCGGCCCGTAGGCGCCGCAGTTGGGGTGGTACTCGGTCGAGAAGACGTTGTCGGTGACCTTGATGTGGGAGGCGTCCTTGCCGCCGCCGTATAAGGCGTAGGAGCCGCCCGCCAGCCAGTTGTTGTCGACGGTGGTGTGGGTGACGGGTGCCACGTCCGCGTAGAGGCCGATGCTGGCGGAGGCGCCCCTGTCGATGGGTGTCGAGTTGAGCAGGGTGTTGTGCCGGATGACCAGTTCGCCGGTGCCGCCGCCGTCGCTGATCACCGCGTTGGTGTGCTGCCACTCGCCGCCGAGGTTGATGAACGGCGTGATGTCGTGCACGTAGTTGTCGTGCAGGTCGCCCTGGCCCATGGAGAGGGTGTCGCCGAAGACCGAGATGTTCGTCCAGCCGACCTCGACCAGGCTGCCGCCCATGTTGGAGACGGCGTAGTCGACACCGCCCTTGTCGGGGCCCTTGCCGGGCAGCGCGGTGATGGTGTTGTGCAGCACTCGCAGGCCGTGGTACCCGGCGCGCAGGTTGATGCCCCACCAGTTGGTGGAGGTGATGCTGCTGTCGATGACGGTGACGTTGTTGGCGTAGATGTCGAGGGAGCCCTTGAGGTCCCAGCCCTTGATGACCATGTTGTTGGTCCTGATGGTCATGTCCCCGGTCTTGTGCGCCAGGAAGGGCAGCCGCGGCCCGGTCGTGGTGGCGTCGGGGAAGCCGCAGGCGCCCGGTGAGGCGCAGGGACCCGTGGAGCGCGGCCGGGCGGTCGCGGAGGCCGAGGGGTGGCCGGGCGGTGAGGAGCGGTTCATACCGGGTGCCTTGGCGTCGCCGCCCGCGTCGGTGGCCTGGCCGCTGGGCGAGGCGGAGTCGGGCGGGTCGTCCTGTCCCGGAGTGCACTTCAGCGCCTCCACCGGGCATCCGGCGCCGCTGGGGGCGCCGCTCTCACCGGAGTGCGAGGCGAGGACCAGCGAGAGGGTCACCGCGAGGGCGGCGCCCAGGCCGAGCAGGATCAGCAGTCTGCTCTTCTTCTTGAGCATGGCGGGGTTTACCTCGTGTCCGTGTCGGCGGGAAGAGCACCGCGCAGGAAGGAACGGCTCGGCAGCACGCTGAGCGTGTACACGGCCAGGCCGACCGAGCCGGTGACCAGCAGCGCGGGCACACTGTCACCGAGCTGGCGGCGCAGCAGAAGGATCACCGCGGCCATGACGGCTCCGGCGAACGCGGGCCAGGCACAGGCCCTGGCCACCCAGCGCAGGCCGATGCCGCCGCGGCGCAGTGCGAAGAGGAAGACGGGGGCCACCAGTCCGGCGGCGACCAGGACATGGCCCTCGGAGACGCCCACGATGCCGCGGTGGTGCGCGGCCACGATGAGCACCGGTATCAGCGCGGCCAGCCACAGGCCCTGCACCATGATGAGCAGCCGGCGCCGGCCCACCGCGACCAGGCAGTCGTAGGCGAGTTCGCAGCCGATCCTGGCCAGGCCGAGCGCCATCAGCCACGGCAGCGCCTTGGCGGCGGGCAGCCACTGACTGCCGTAGACGACCTCGACCAGCGGTCCCGCCAGGATGCCCAGCAGGACGCAGAGCGGCACGGTGCCGGTCATCAGCACGCCCAGCGCGCGGCTGAACCCGTGGGCGAGCGCCCGCGGTGAACCGGCCAGCCGGGAGAAACCGGCGAAGGAGACCCGGCGGGCGGCCTCGGAGATGATCCGCACCGGCCAGCCGGAGATGTTGAACGCCAGTGCGTAGAAGCCGAGTTGGACCTTCCCGAGGGTGGAGCCGACCACCAGGGTGTCGGCGTTGACCACTCCCAGGGCGAGCATGCTCGCTCCGGCGAGCGGCACACCGAAGCGCAGCAGCGCCCGCGCCTGGTCCGGGTTCCAGCCGAAGCGCAGAGTGCCGGGGGCGGCCAGGCAGCAGCCGATCAGGGACGCGGTGTTGCCCACCACGGCGCCGCAGGCGAAGCTCATCGCGCCCCAGCCGGCGAATGCCAGCGCGAGCGTCACCCCGGTGCTCAGCACGAAGTTCACCGCGTCGATGGACATCCGCTTGCCCTGGGCGAACTCGCGGGTGAGGAAGCCGCCGGGCACCTGGGCGAGCCCGTCGAGCACCACGCACAGGCACATCACCCGCAGCACGCCCGACGCCTCCGGCGACCCCATCGCGCGGGCCACGGACGGCGCGGCCGTGAACAGCGCCACGTACACCAGGCTGCTGGACACGGTGCTGAGCGTCAGCACGGTCGGCGCGAAGCGGCGCGGGTCGCCGTCCCACCGCACGATGGCGAGCCCGACACCGAGTTCGTTGGCCGACAGCAGCACCAGCAGGACGGTCTGCGCGATGCCGTACACGCCCCAGGCGGCGGGGCCGAGGACGTAGCGGGCCAGGATGACGCCGGTGGCGAAGTTGCCCAGCCGCATCACGACGGTGTTGATCAGGCTCCAGCGGGCCGCGGAGCGTACCTTGCCGCCGAACGACGGCGGTGCGGGGTCGGTCTCCGGGTCCTGGATCGCCCAGGAGGGCACCCGGCGGACCCGGCGGACGGCCGTGTCAGCCGCCGAACCTGCCCTGGCTTCCGGTGGGTGCGCCCTGTCCATGAGACGACTCCTCGCCGAGCGGCGCGTAGAGAGCGGGGGTCACGGTCATACGAAGCGGTGCGATTCCGCGCCGGCGGCCGGGCCGGTGCCGGTCAGGCCGTCCTCTCCTTCGCGCCCGGCGGGCGCGTCGTCTCCCTGCTCGGCGGCCTCGTCGCCGGTGCGGGACGACCACCGGGGCGCGGACCTGACCGGCGTCCTGGCGGCGGGCCTGACCGGTTCGTCCGCGCCCGTTCCCTGGGCGGGGCCGCCCTCGGCAGGACCGGCGGCCCCGTCCGAGGCGGTGGGCCCGGCCGCGTCCGCCGTGGTGGCCGTCGCCACCGCGGGGCGCGGGCGGCGGCGGGCCTCCACGTAGAAGGTGGCCACCATGCTGATGACGATGCCCATGATCGCGGCCAGCGCCAGGTACTCGGTGCGGGACTTCGTCATGGCCGCGGGATTCTGCGGCGGCACGATGACCGTCATCCGGATCATCGCCTTCGGCGTCACCGCCTGCTGCGTCTGGAAGTCGTCGAGGCGCTTGGCCGCGTAGTCGGTCAGCAGCTTGTCGGACTTCAGGACGGCGTCCTTGTCGGTGCCGGTGACGGTGAGCCACATCAGCGGGCCGAGGGCGTTGTCGGCGATCTTCGCCACCGGGGTGCCGGTGGCGCCCTGGCCGCGCAGGTCCGCCACGGAGGCGTCCGAGTTGAGGTTGCGCGCCAGGCTGTCGGCCATGCCGGTCAGCGAGGTCTGCGTGCTCAGGAACGGGTTGCCGTCGAAGGCGACGGTGGCCCGCTGGGAGTTGAGGAGCATCACGGTGCTCTGCGACTGGTACGTGATCGGCACGGACACATAGGCGCCGGCCACCAGCGCCGCGGTGAGCAGCAGCCCGGGCAGGAGGACGTACCAGCGCCTGCGCATCACCCGGACGATCTCAGCGAGATCCATCAGCTTCCCCCTCGCGGCCCCATGTCGCGTGATCAGCATATGACGCGTCATGACGGACGAGAGCCGTTTCGGCCTTCGTCGGTCGGTCTGGGCCGGTCCCGGGCGGTGCCTCCCTCCAGCAGCACGGTGGCGATACGGTCGCTGGCCCGCCCGTCCCACAGCGCCGGGCGGCGGGGCGCGGGCGGGTCGTCCAGTACCCGGGTCACGGTGGCCACGATGCGCTCCGGGTCGCGCCCGGCGAGCACATTGGTGCCCTCGTCCACGGTGATGGGCCGCTCGGTGTTGTCCCGCAGCGTCACACACGGCACACCGAGCGCGGTGGTCTCCTCCTGTACCCCGCCGGAGTCGGTGAGCACCACCCGGGCGGCGTCCTGCAGGGCGATGAAGTCGAGGTATCCGGCGGGCGGCACCAGCCGCAGGCCGCCGGGCACGCCGAGTTCGGCCAGCCGGCCGGCCGCCCGCGGGTGCACGGGCAGCAGCAGCGGGCAGCGGTCCGCGATCTCGCCGAGCGCCTTCAGCAGCCCGGTGAGGATCTCCGGGTCGTCCACGTTGGCCGGGCGGTGCAGGGTGACCAGGCCGTACTCCCCCGCCGTCAGCCCGTACCGGCGCAGCACGTCGGAGGCGCGGGCGCGTTCGAGGTTGGCGAGCAGGGTGTCGATCATGACGTTGCCGACGAGATGGATCTGGTCGTCGCGGTAGCCCTCGGCGCGCAGGTTGTCGGCCGCGTCGGGCGAGGAGGCCAGCAGATAGTCGCTGACCCGGTCGGTGGCGACCCGGTTGACCTCCTCGGGCATGCTCCAGTCGCGGCTGCGCAGTCCGGCCTCCACATGGGCGAGCAGCGGGCCCGCCTTCGCGGTGACCAGGGCGCAGGCCAGGGTGGAGTTGATGTCGCCGACGACCACCACCGCGTCCGGGGCGACCTCGTCGAGCAGCGGCTCGAAGGCGGTCATCACCCGGCCGGTCTGCTCGGCGTGGCTGCCGGAGCCGACGCCGAGGAAGCGGTCGGGCGGGCGGATGCCGAGGTCGCGGAAGAAGACGTCGTTCATCGCGTCGTCGTAGTGCTGGCCGGTGTGCACCAGGACCACCTCGGCGCCACGCCGCTCCAGCGCGTCCATCACCGGTTTGATCTTCATGTAGTTGGGCCGCGCCCCGGCCACACAGATGATCCTCATCATGGGTCAGAGCACCTCGATGGTGGGTCCGGCCAGCTTGTGGCGGCAGTCGAGCACGAAGGAGGCGTGTTCCCTGACCAGGTCGTAGTCGAAGGCGTCGTGGTCGGTGAGCAGCACGACGACGTCGGCGCTGGCGAGTTCCTTGCGGGTCAGTTCGACCCGGACCAGCCGCGGGTCGACCGCCATGGTCTCCACGACGTGCGGATCGGCGGCCCTGACCTTGGCGCCCATGTCGAGCAGCAGCCGGGAGATCCGCAGGCTGGGCGATTCGCGGGCGTCGCCGGTGTTCTTCTTGTAGGCGAGTCCGAGCAGCAGCACCCGGGAGCCGTTGACCGAGCGGCGGCGGCTGTTGAGCGCCTCGATCACCCGGCGGGCCACGTAGTCGGGCATGTGGCTGTTGATGTCGTTGGCCAGCTCCACGAAGCGGAAGTTCTGGCCCAGTTCGCGCTGGACGCGCCAGGACAGGTACGACGGGTCGATCGGCAGGCAGTGGCCGCCGACGCCGGGCCCCGGGGTGAAGCGCATGAAGCCGAACGGCTTGCTGGAGGCCGCGTCGATGGCCTGCCATACGTCGATGTCCAGGTGCCGGGCGAACATCGCGATCTCGTTGACCAGCGCGATGTTGACATGCCGGAAGGTGTTCTCCAGCAGCTTCGCCAGCTCCGCCTCCTTGGGCGAGCCGACCGGCACCGTGGTGTCGACGAGCTGGTCGTAGAAGTCCTGGACGGCCTTCAACGAGGCCGCGTCGACACCCGAGACGACCTTGGGCGTCTGCTGGAAGCCCCACACGGGGTTGCCCGGGTCGATGCGCTCCGGGCTGTACCCGAGGTGGAAGTCGGCGCCCGCGGTGAGCCCCGAGCCGTCCTCCAGGATCGGCGCGAACAGCTCCTGGGTGGTGCCCGGGTAGGTGGTCGACTCCAGGACGACCGTGGCGCCCGGGCGCAGATAGCGGGCCAGGGTGCGCCCCGACTCCTCGATGAACCGCAGGTCGGGGATGCCCTCGTGCAGCGGGGTCGGCACCGTCACCACCGCGACGTCGAAGCCGCCGCAGTCCCTGGCCGAGTCGCTGGGGCGGTACGTCCCGCGGTCCATCGCGGCGAGCAGCCGCTCGGAGGAGACGTCCTCGACGTAGGACACCCCGGCGGCCAGGTTCTTCACCCGGCGCGCGTCCACGTCGTACCCGATCACCTCGTGTCCGACCTCGGCAGCACGGATAGCGAGCGGCAGGCCGACATAGCCCTGTCCAACCACGACGACGCGCATCAGTGTCTCCTGTCCGCGGAACCGGCTGTGGGGGTCCGGCGTATGAGTTCGCGCGCCGTCATGACGACGAAGGCGGCGTTGGTGGTGAAGTACCGCTTGCCGAGGCGGCGCGGTTCCTGGAGGACGCGGTAGAGCCATTCGACTCCCAGGCGCTGCCAGGACCGCGGCGCGCGGCGGGTGATTCCGGCGAGGATGTCGAAGGAGCCGCCGACGCCGTGCACGACCCGTACCCCGGTGGCCTTGCCGTGGGCGGCGGTGAAGATCTCCTTCTTCGGCGAGGTCATGCCGAGGAAGAGCAGTTGGGCACCGCTGGTACGGATGTCCTCGGCGATCTTCTCCTGCTCGGAGTCGTCGAAGTAGCCGTTGCGGCTGCCCGCCACCTCCAGGTCGGGGAAGCGTACGGCGAGCCGCCGCAGCATCTCCTCCAGCACGTCCTGCCGGGCGCCCAGCAGATAGACCGGCATCCGCTCGGGACCCGCCGCCTCCAGCAGTCGCAGGAACAGGTCGATGCCCGCCACCCGTTCGGGCAGCGGCCTGCGCAGCAGGCGGCTGGCCCAGACGACGGACTGGCCGTCGGCGAGCACCAGGTCGCAGCCGGTGACCGCGGCGGCGAGCCGCGGGTCGCGCCGCATGTTGACCAGCTTCGCCGCGTTGACCACGCCGACCTCCAGCCGGCGGCCCCCGCGGGCCGCTTCGAGGCAGCGCCGCACGGTCTCGTCCATGGTCAGGGCGTCCAGGGTGAACCCGAAGAGGGTCTGGCGGCCGCTCATCGGGACGCCCCGCCGAGCCAGGCGAACAGCATCCAGCCGAACTCGTACGGGCGGCACTCGCGGTCGACCGCGGCCGGGCGGAAGACCCGGTCGAGGGGAGCCAGCCGCATGCCGGGCACGGCCCTGGTGCTGAGCCCGCGGGCGGCGCGTACCGCCTTCTTCGGGTCGCCGCGGTAGACCTTGCGCCAGGTGACGCCCGACGCGTCCTGGATCAGCGGCGCCCCGTCGCCCGGCGGTCCGGCGCGTCCCGGGCGTGCGGCGAGTTCCGGGGTGTCCGCCATCCAGCGCAGCCCGTCGCGGATCGCCCGGTGGTAATCGCCGCCGCCCGCCTCCATCACGTCGAAGAGCGCGGTGGGCGCCATGGCGTGCTGGTGGACGCTGTAGACCGGATAGCCCTCGACGACGGTGCCGCGGCGGGCGTCGTAGTGCCACCACCACTGGCCGCCGTCGCCCTGGAGTTGGCAGATCCGGGCCGCGCAGGCGTCGGCGGCGCCGAGCGCCGACGGGTCGTCACCACTGGCGTGCGCGCGGGCGAGGGCCTGCATCGGGTAGGTCTGGTCGGCGAAGCAGCTCACATGCGCCCGGTACCAGGGCACCAGACCGGGCGCCGTGGCGTGCGGGAAGAGCGGGCTGTCGGCGATCCTGGCGCGCAGCAGCCGGTCGCGGGCGGCGGCCAACGGCCGTTCCACGTCGGCGGTTTCGCGGGCCGCGGCGAGCGCCGAGAGCACCCACGCGGCCTCCACCGTGTACCGGGGACCGTCGTCCGCGTCGAGCGCCGCGACCCGGTCGAGGGCGTCGGACAGCTTGGGGTGTCCGGTCTCGGCGGCGGCCCAGGCGACGAGCGCCGCGTCGCCGAGGTTGGTCACCCCGGGCAGCCGCTGGACCAGCAGCCCGGTGAACTCCTCGGCGGTGTGGCCGCCGAGGACGGCCCGCTGGCGCTCCTCGGGCAGGAATCGCGCGCCCAGCGCGGTGATGGCCGCGTAGCGCGTGCTGGTGCCGCGGTCCTCCAGCGTCCACCGGCCGCCGCCCTGGGCACGGGCGGCCCTGGTGAAGACGAAGGTGTCGCCGTCCTTCCGGTACATCGCCGGCAGCCCCGCCTCGGCCACCGTGAGCAGCCGCTGGGCCAGCGTGTGCAGTGTCCGGTCCTCCTGCGCGAGAGCGCCCAACCGTGGTGTGGTCATCCGACCCTCATTGCGATCATGGGCATGACGTGCACCGCCCCCCTGGTCACGATCGAAAATGCGGGGTTGACACTGTGCGGTGGGCCGCGAAAGACGCCTGCGCGCATGCTGGTTCACCGACCGCACCCCCGGCCGGTACCGCGCATCCGTCCGCCACCGGACGACCTGCGAACCCCCCGGCGTTCTGCCGGTCGCAGGCACGACCCGGACAGGGTTCAGCGGTCGAAGCGGTTCGCGCCCCGATGCCTCAACTGTCCTTGGCCCCCACCGCGCACTCCAACCCCCCGCCGGATCCGGCTTCGCCGCCGTACCCGGCCTGCAGTGTGCAGGATCACGATATGCCTACGCATGTGCCGTGATTGACGTTTTCACGAAAGATGGTGCCGCTTGTTCATGAGCCGTTCCCGAGCACGACGTCAGCCGCGCTCCACCAGGGCTCCGTCCTTCTCGTCGTACAGCGCCCCGGTCTCCGGGCACTCCCACAGGCCCGCCGCTCCGTCCCGTTCGACCAGCCGCACACCGGCCCTGCCGACCCAGCCGATCCGCCGCGCGGGCACCCCGGCGACCAGCGCGAACTCCGGGACGTCCCGGGTGACGACGGCGCCGGCGGCCACCAGCGCCCAGCGGCCCACCCGGACCGGCGCCACGCACACCGAGCGCGCGCCGAGCGAGGCGCCCTCCTCGACGACGACGGCGACGGCCTGCCAGTCCTCGCCGCGCTTCTGGCGGCCGTCGGGGGCCACCGAGCGCGGGAAGTAGTCGTTGGTCAGCACCGCGGCCGGGCCGACGAACACCCCGTCGCCGAGCACCGCGGGCTCGTAGACCAGCGCGTAGTTCTGCAGCTTGACGTTGTCGCCGATCCGTACACCGGGGCCGACGTACGCGCCGCGGCCGACGATGCAGCTGCGGCCGAGCACGGCGTCCTCACGGATCTGGGCGAGGTCCCAGATCGTCGTCGCCTCGCCGAGTTCCGCGGTGCCGTCGACCTGCGCCGTCGGCTGGATCCTGACGCTCAAGGTGCTGCCCTTCCGCCGGGAACGCGTGGTTTGTTCGGGGCGAGCATAGGCGTTCCACCCGAACGCGCGACCCGTCACCGCCACAATGGGTCGCGCACCGGCGGGGCCGCCGGTCGGACACCGGACACCGCGACGGCGAGGACGTGATTCGCATGAGGCAGCTCGGCATCCCCGGGGCCTGGGTGCACGAACCGAAGGTCATCCCGGACAGCCGCGGCAGCTTCCACGAGTGGTTCCGCGCACCGGACTTCACCACCGCGACCGGCCGCCCGCTGCGGCTGGCGCAGGCCAACTGCTCGGTGTCGGCGCGCGGCACCCTGCGCGGCGTCCACTTCGCCGACGTACCCCCGGGCCAGGCGAAGTACGTCAAATGCCTGAGCGGCGCGGTGCTCGACGTCGTCGTGGACGTGAGGCTTGGCTCCCCCACCTTCGGGGAGTGGGAGGCGGTACGCCTGGACGACCAGGACCACAGCGCGGTGTTCCTGTCGGAGGGACTGGGCCACGCGTTCCTGGCGCTGACCGATCTCGCGACGGTGGTCTACCTCTGCTCCGAGGGGTACGCCCCGGCCCGCGAGCACGGCGTCCACCCGCTCGACCCGGCGCTCGGCATCGGCTGGCCGTCCGGCAGCGCACCGCTGCTGTCCGACAAGGACGCCGCCGCGCCCACCCTGGAGGAGGCGCGGGAGCGCGGACTGCTGCCGTCGTACGAGGAGTGCGTGGCCTTCTACCAGGAGCTGTAGCGGCCCGAGGGGTCGCCGGGCCCGGTGTCGGGCCGGTGGTGCCGGAGGATCTCGATGAGGTAGTCGCCGTAGCCGCTCTTGGCCAGCGGCTCGGCGAGGGCGCGCAGTTGGGCGTCGTCGATGAACCCGGCCCGCCAGGCGGCCTCCTCGACGCAGCCGATCTTGAAGCCCTGCCGCTCCTCGACCACCCGGACGTACTCGGACGCCTGCACCAGGGACTGGAAGGTGCCGGTGTCGAGCCAGACCGTGCCGCGGTCCAGCACGGAGACCTTGAGCCTGCCGCGTTCCAGATACGCCTGGTTGATGTGGGAGATCTCCAGCTCGCCGCGGGCGCTGGGCCGCAAGGATCCCGCTATCGGGACGACCTCGGAGTCGTAGAAATAGAGGCCCGGCACCGCGTAGCGGGACCTTGGGTTGACCGGCTTCTCCTCGATGGAAAGCACGGTGCCGTCCGCGTCGAAGTCGACCACACCGTAGTCGGAGGGGTTGGCGACGGCGTGCGCGAAGACCACACCGCCGACCGGGTCCCGGTACTTGCGCAGCTCGCCGCCGAGTCCGGCGCCGTGGAAGATGTTGTCGCCGAGGACGAGGGCGACCGAGTCGCCGCCGAGGAACTTCTCGCCGATCAGGAACGCCTCGGCGATCCCCGCCGGCCGCTCCTGCGCGGCGAACTCCAGCCGCAGGCCGAACTGCGAGCCGTCGCCGAGCAGCCGCTCGAACTGCGGCCGGTCGTCGGGGGTGGTGATCACCAGGATGTCCTGGATGCCCGCCATCACCAGGGTGGTCAGCGGGTAGTAGACCATCGGTTTGTCGAAGACCGGCATCAGTTGCTTCGAGACGGCCTTGGTGATCGGCCACAGGCGGGACCCGGTGCCGCCGGCCAGCAGAATCCCACGCATGGCGGTCATGATAGCCACGGTCGGTGCTACTGCGGCGAAGAACGACGAAGTCCTGCGAACACCTCCGAACCGCCCCGAACGTCGCCTACGATGCCGATCTCATGCGAATTCTCGTCACCGGCGGCGCCGGATTCATCGGATCGCAGTTCGTGCGCGCCGCGCTCCTCGGCGGCCTTCCCTCGGGACCCGACCACCGGATCACGGTCCTGGACAATCTGACGTATTCGGGCAACGAAGCGAACCTCGCCCCGGTGGCCGGTCACCGTGGCTACTCCTTCGTGCACGGCGACATCCGGGACAGGGAGGTCGTCGACCAGGTGATGGCGGGCCACGACGCGGTGGTGCACTTCGCCGCCGAGTCGCACGTGGACCGCTCGATCATCGACGCGTCGCCCTTCGTGACCACCAACGTCCTCGGCACCCAGGTGCTGCTGGACGCCGCACGGCGGCACCGGGTGGGCCGCTTCGCCCATGTCTCGACCGACGAGGTGTACGGCTCGATCGACGAGGGGAGCTGGACCGAGGAGTGGCCGCTGGCGCCCAACTCGCCCTACTCCGCGTCGAAGGCGTCCTCCGACCTGATGGCGCTGGCCTACCACCGCACGCACGGCATGGACGTCACCGTCACCCGGTGCTCCAACAACTACGGGCGCTACCACTTCCCGGAGAAGATGATCCCGCTGTTCGTCACCAATCTGCTGGACGGCCGCAAGGTGCCGCTCTACGGCGACGGGAGCAACATCCGCGACTGGCTGCACGTCTCCGACCACTGCCGCGGCATCGACATGGTGCTGCACCACGGCAGGGCCGGGGAGATCTACCACATCGGCGGCGGCACCGAGATCAGCAACCGGGAGCTGACCGAGCGGCTGCTGCGCGCCTGCGGCGCGGACTGGGACCGGGTGGAGCACGTCGAGGACCGCAAGGGCCACGACCTGCGCTACTCGCTGAGCATCGACAAGATCCGCCGAGAGCTGGGCTACGAGCCACTGACCGGCTTCGACGAGGGGCTGGCCGACACGGTCGCCTGGTACCGGGAGCACCGCGAGTGGTGGGAACCGCTCAAGGAGAAGGCGCGGCTGGAGGGGTTGTCGGCATGACGCGCTGGCTGGTGACCGGAGCGGGCGGCATGCTCGGCCGGGACCTCACCGATGTCCTCACCGCCGTCCCGGGCGCCGTCGTGACCGGGGCGGTCCGGGCGGACCTGGACATCACCGACCCGGCCGCCGTGGACGCGGCCGTCGCCGGGCAGGACCTCGTGGTGAACACCGCGGGCTGGACGGACGTCGACGGCGCCGAGAGCGCGGAGGCCGCCGCGACCCGGGTCAACGGCACCGGCGCCCGGCTGCTGGCCGCCGCCTGCGCCCGGCACGGGGCCGCGATGCTGCAGATCTCCACCGACTACGTCTTCGCGGGCGACGCCGGGCACCCGTATCCCGAGGACGCCCCGACCGCACCGGTGAACGCCTACGGCCGCGGCAAGCTGGCGGGCGAGCGGGCGGTACGGGAGCTGCTGCCGGACAGCGGCTATGTCGTCCGTACGGCCTGGATGTACGGGGCGCACGGCCGCAACTTCGTCACCACGATGCTGGGGCTCGCCGCCCGGCGGGACACCCTCGACGTGGTGGACGACCAGCTCGGCCAGCCGACCTGGACCCGCTCGCTGGCGGTGCGGCTGGCGGCCCTCGGCGACGCGGCCCTCGCGGGCCGGGCCCCGGCGGGCGTCTACCACGGCACCGCCGGCGGTGAGGTGACCTGGTACGGCCTGGCCCGCGCCGCCTTCGCGCTCTCCGGCCTCGATCCGGAGCGCGTACGGCCCACGACCTCCGACCGCTTCGTCCGCGCCGCCCAGCGCCCGGCCTACAGCGTCCTGTCCCACGACCGCTGGGCCCTCGCGGGCCTCCCCCCGATGCCCCCGTGGCACCAGGACCTCGCGGCGGCCCTCCCGGTGATGGCAGCGACGGCGGTGGGCGCGGCGCCGGGGTCGTAGGGGGCCCCGGGTACCCCGAAGCTCAGCCGCAGGCGCCCGTCGCCGCGGCGATGAGGGCGGTTGCCGCGGCGCGGGCCGTCTGGGCGGCGGTGGGGTCGTGGTCCATGCGGGCGGTGATGTGGGCGCCGTCGTAGACGAGGTGGAGCTGGCGGGCCAGCGACTCGGGGTCGGCGGCGCCCGCCTCCTGCGAGAGCTGGGCGAACAGCGCCCGCAGCCACGCGCGGTAGGTGTCGGTGGCCTCCTGGATCAGGCCGTCGGGGCTGGCCTCGACGGACGCCGCGACGAAGGGGCAGCCGTGGTAGTCCGGGTCGCCGAAGACCATCCCCTGCGCCTCGAAGACCGCCAGCAGCCGCTCGGCCGGGTCCTCGTAACGGGCGACCGTGCGGGTGATCCGCTCGGTGACGACCCCGTGGCGCTTGTCGAGGTAGGCCCGGATGAGCTGTTCCTTGCCGCCGAAGGTGTTGTAGAGCGACGCCTTCGCCACCCCCGCGTGCTCGATGATCCGGTCGATGCCGACGCTCTGCACACCCTCGGCGTAGAACAGCTCGTTGGCGGAGTTCAGCAGGCGCTCGCGCGCCGAGGGCCGTACCGCGCTCTTGGCAGTCGTCATGACCGTTCACCTTTCCAGACAGGTCTGTCTATTCTACGCCCGGCACCGGCCCGGCGTCAGGCGGTCGCCGCGGTACGGGCCCGGCGGGCCCGGCCGCCGCGCAGCAGCCCCAGCAGGGCGGCCGCGGCCAGCGCGATCACGGCGGCGCCGTACTCCTGGGCGGTCGCGGTGAGACCGCTGGCGTGCACGACCAGGAATCCGGCCGCCACGGCGGGCACGCCCATCCCCAGGTACGAGATGACGAAGAGCAGCGACAGCACGCCGGACGCCTCGTGCGGCTCGGCCAGCGGCATGACCGTACGGATGCCGCCCTGGAAGCCGCTGCCGAAGCCGACGCCCGCGATGGCGGTGCCGACGAAGAAGCCGACCGCGGAGGAGTCGCTGATCGCGGCGAGCGTCACGGCGACACCCGCGATGAGGGCGAGTATGCCGGTGAGCATCACGGTGCGGGCCGCCGCCCGGCGCAGTACGAGGACGGAGAGCGCGGCGACCGCGGCGAGGACGAACAGGCTCAGGCCGCCGAAGACGACCGAGGTGGAACCGGTGAGCTGCCGGGCCAGCGACGGGCCGAGCGAGCCGTAGAGACCGGCCAGCGCCCAGACCGCGAACAGCACGGGCGCGGCGACCAGGACCGGGCCGCGCACCGAGCGCGGCAGCTTGATCTCGGGCACCAGGCTGGCCAGCGCACCGGCCTTGGGGGTCACGGTCTCCGCCATGGCCAGGACGGCGACGGCCTGGACGGCGAACACCGCGAGCAGCGCGAGGTAGATCAGATGGGTGGGTGCGGGCAGGAACTGGACCACCAGGCCCGAGACCAGTGCGCCGGTGGCCGTGCCCATGCCCGGGACGACGGCGTTCATGATCGTGCCGCGCGGGCGGTCGATGTCCATCATCCCGGCGCCGATCGCGCCGAGCGCGGCGCCGGTCGACAGCCCCTGGACGACCCGCGCCAGCATCAGCTCGGGCACTCCCCCGGCGGTGGCGAAGACGACCATCGAGACCGCCTGCGCGGCGAGCGCGGCCAGCAGCACCGGCCGCCGCCCCACGTGGTCGGAGAGCTTGCCGAGGGTGAGCAGGCCGACCAGTACGGCGACGGCGTAGACACCGAAGACCACGGTGGTGGTGATCGGGTTGAAGCCCCATTCCGCCTGGTAGACGGCGTAGAGCGGGGTCGGCGCGCTGGAGGCGGCCAGGAACGAGATGGTCAGCGAGGCGAGGGCGTAGAGCGCGGCGGTCGGCGGAAGTCGTCGCCTGCGCGCTCCGGTCACGGCGGGGGCGGAGCCGGTGGGCGCGGGCGCCCCGGCGCGCCGCGCGGGGGTGCGCACGGACGCGGGTGCGGTGGTGGAGGTGGGTGCCGAGACGACCGAGAGATTCGCCATGTCCGTTCCCGTCCAGAGATTGAGTAGACCAGTCTGTCTAGTTCGATCCCTACATTAGACAGACTGGTCTACTCACGTCAAGCCGGGGCCGGGGCCGCACCGCCGGACCGGCCCGCCCGGCCGTCCCGGGCCCGTTGTCGGAGCCGCGCGCTAGGGTCCAGACAGCGGGACGGGGCCGGGGGAATCACGGGGGCGGGGCGTATGAGGACACTGCGGGTGGCGGTGGTCGGCGGCGGGGTGGGCGGGCTGTGCCTTGCCCAGGGACTGCGGCAGGACGGCGTGGACGTGACCGTCTACGAGCGCGATCCGGCGCTCGACAGCAGACGCCAGGGCTACCGCATCCACCTCGACGGACGGGCCGGGCTCGCGCTGCACGCCTGCCTGCCGCCCGACCTCTACCAGCTCTTCCTGGACACCCTGGGCAGGCCCGGCACCGCACTCAGCGTCGTCGACCAGCGACTCAAGGTCGTGCACCGCACGCAGGGCGCGCCCGCCTCCCCCGGCACCCCGGAACCCGCCGCGCTCAGCGCCCCCGCCGACCGGCGGGTGCTGCGCGAGGTGCTGGCCGCGGGTCTCGACGGCACGCTGGAGCACGGCCGCGAGTTCACCGGCTTCGAGGAGCTGCCCGAGGGCGTGCGGCTGCGGTTCGCCGACGGCTCGACCGCCGACGCGGACGTGCTGGTCGGCGCGGACGGGGTCAACTCCCGGGTGCGCCGCCAGTATCTGCCCGACGCCCAGGTCACCGACACCGGCGCCCGCTGTGTGTACGGCAGGACCCCGCTGACCGAGGAGACGCTGGCGCTGCTGCCGCCCACGCTCCTCGACGGCTTCACCGCGATCGTCGGCGGCGGCACCGTCGGGATGGCCGCCGCCCTGGTCCGCTTCCCCGACCCGCCGGACGCCGTCGCACGCCGTACCGGCCACGGCGCGGCCGTCTCACCTGCCGCCGACTACCTGATGTGGGCGGTCACCGCGCCCGCGAAGGGGTTCGGCCTGCGGGACGCGGAGCTGTCCGCGCTGGACGCCGTCGCGCTGCACGCGCGCGCCCTGGCCGCGATCTCCGGCTGGCACCCCCACCTGCGGGCGCTGGTCGGTGCCGCGGACATCGGCGAGACGTTCCTCGTCCGGATCTCCACCTCGCAACCGGTCCCCGCCTGGCCCGCGAGCCGGATCACCCTGCTCGGCGACGCGATCCACCCGATGAGCCCGGCGGGCGGTTCCGGCGCCAACACCGCGCTCACCGACGCCTCCGTACTGCGAAGGGAGCTGGCCGCGGCGGCCCGCGGCGACAAGCCGCTGCTGGACGCGGTCGGCGCCTACGAGGAGCGGATGCGCGAGTACGGCTTCGCCGCCGTCGCCGCCGCGGACCGGAGCATGACCGCGCTATGGGCCCGCCGCCACCCGGTGCTCGCCAGGGCCGCCCGGCTGCTGCGCCGGGGCCCCACCGCGTAGGAGTTGCCGAACCGGCAACGAAGATTGCCGATCGGCCCCGGGTGGACGCACCCTCCGTCACCGGAGGTACGACATGACCGAGCAGAAGGAAACGTCCGCGCCCGTGTCCCACCAGGACGGCGAGCGGACCTACGACGTGGTCGTGGTGGGCGGCGGGGCCGCCGGGCTGAGCGGGGCGCTCACGCTGGCGCGCTCGCGCCGGTCGGTGCTGGTCGTCGACGCGGGTGAGCCGCGCAACGCACCGGCGTCCCACATCCACAACTACCTGGGACGCGAGGCCGCACCGCCCGCGGCGCTGCTGGCCGACGGCCGGGCGGAGGTGCGCGGCTACGGCGGCGAGTTCGCGACCGCCCGGGTCACGACGGCCGTGCGGCGCCCGGGCGGCGGCTTCCGCCTCACCCTGGACGACGGCTCCGCGGTCCTCGCGGCGCGGCTGCTGCTGGCCACCGGACTCGTCGACGGACTGCCGCCCGTGCCGGGCCTGGCCGAGCGGTGGGGCCGCGAGGTGCTGCACTGCCCGTACTGCCACGGCTGGGAGGTGCGGGACCAGCCGGTCGGCGTCCTGGCCACCGGACCGCTGGCGGTGCACCAGGCGTTGCTGTGGCGGCAGTGGACCGAGGACGTCACGGTCTTCGCGCACACCGCGCCCGCGTTCGGCGAGGAGGCGTACGAGCAGTTCGCCGCCCGCGGTATCGCGGTGGTGGAGGGCGAGGTCACCGGTCTGCGGGTGGCCGGCGACCGGCTCACCGGCGTGGTCCTGGACGGCGGCCGGGTCGTCCCGCGGGCCGCCCTGGTGGTGGCCACCCACCTCACCGCCCGGCTCGGCGGCCTGGAGGGGCTGGGGCTGACCACCGCCGAGCAGGAGATGGCCGGAGTGGTGGTCGGCGAGCACCTGCCCACCGACGCCTGGGGCGCCACCGCCGTGCCCGGGGTGTGGGCGGCGGGCAATGTCACCGCCCTCGCGGACACCGTCCTCGGGGCCGCCGCCGCGGGCGGCCGGGCGGGCGCCGCGATCAACGGCGACCTGATGGCCGAGGACACCCGGCGCGCGGTGGCCGCCCGCGCGGTCGCCGCGAGGTAGCCCGTCCCGGGGCGGCGGCGCCGGAAACCGCCGGGCGTTCGGCGAGTCGGGCGGTCTTCGGATCCGGTGGCATGCGGGGCGGGGTGAGCGGGGAGACGTGCGGGCATGACGGAGATCGGTCTGCCCCGCGAGGTCCGTGCCTGCCTCTTCGACCTGGACGGCGTCCTGACGCCGACCGCCCTGGTGCACGCCGCCGCCTGGAAGGAGACGTTCGACGCCTTCCTCCGGGCGCGCGACGGGGACGACTTCCGGCCGTTCGACCCGGTCGCCGACTACGACGAGTACGTGGACGGCAGACCGCGGGCGGACGGGGTGCGCACCTTCCTGGCGTCCCGCGGCATCGAGCTGCCGGAGGGCGGCGACGACGATCCGCCGGACCGTGAGACCGTGCACGGCCTGGGGAACGCCAAGAACGCCACCGTGCTGGTCAAGATCCGCGAGGAGGGGGTCCGCCCGTACCCCGGCTCCGTGCGCTACCTGGAGGCGGTCCGCGCGGCGGGCCTGCGCACCGCGGTCGTCTCCTCCAGCGCCAACTGCCGCGACGTGCTGGTGTCGGCCGGGATCGAGCACCTGGTGGACGTGCGGGTCGACGGCCTGGTGGCGAAGGAGCGGGACCTGCCGGGCAAGCCGCACCCCGACACCTTCCTCGCGGCGGCCGGCGACCTGGGCTTCACCGCGGCCCAGGCCGCGGTCTTCGAGGACGCGCTGGTCGGGATGGACGCGGGCCGGGCGGGCAACTTCGGCTATGTGGTCGGTGTCGACCGCGTCGGCCAGGCCGACGCCCTGCGCCGCCACGGCGCGGACACCGTCGTCGAGGACCTCGCCGAGCTCA
Organism: Streptomyces sp. NPDC051976; assembly: GCF_040680795.1. Lineage (NCBI taxonomy): Bacteria > Bacillati > Actinomycetota > Actinomycetes > Kitasatosporales > Streptomycetaceae > Streptomyces > Streptomyces sp. NPDC051976. The sequence goes on along the minus strand of NZ_JBFAXL010000005.1, from coordinate 220,677 downwards.
TCGGAGCGGCCTCGTGATCACCGACCCGGCGTACGAGGTCGCGCCCTGGTCGCTGCGTGAGAGCGAACTGAACCTCGACGTGCTGCCGCAGAGCGAGTCCGTCTTCGCCGTCTCCAACGGCCACATCGGCTGGCGCGGCAACCTGGACGAGGGCGAGCCCAACGGCCTGCCCGGCTCGTACCTCAACGGTCTGCACGAACTGCACCCGCTGCCCTACGCCGAGGCGGGCTACGGCTACCCGGAGTCCGGCCAGACCGTCATCAACGTCACCAACGGCAAGATCATCCGGCTGCTGGTCGACGACGAGCCGTTCGACCTGCGGTACGGCACGATCCGCTCCCACGAGCGCGAACTCGACCTGCGCGCGGGCGTGTTGCGCCGGGTCTGCGAGTGGGTCTCCCCCGCCGGGCGGGCGGTGCGGGTGCGCTCCACGCGCATGGTGTCGTTCAACCAGCGGGCGGTCGCCGCGATCGCCTACGAGGTCGAGCCGCTGGACGGCCGGATGCGGGTCGTGGTCCAGTCCGAGCTGGTCGCCAACGAGGAACTGCCGTACGCGCCGGGCGATCCGCGGCGCGCGGCCGCCCTGGAGTCGCCGCTCATCCCCGAGGAGCACTTCGCCGAGGGCACCCGGCTGCGGCTGGTGCACTCCACGTCCCGCAGCAAGCTGCGGGTGGCCGCCGCCGCCGACCACCGGGTCGAGGGGCCGGAGACCACCCAGATCTCCGCGGAGTCCAGCGAGGACGTCAGCAGGCTCACCGTCACCTCTGTGCTGGAGGAGGGACAGCGGCTGCGGCTGGAGAAGTTCGTGGCCTACGGCTGGTCGGCGACGCGCTCGCTGCCCGCGCTGCGCGACCAGGCGGACGCCGCCCTGGTCGGCGCCCGCGACACCGGCTGGAAGGGGCTGCTCGACGAACAGCGCGAGTATCTCGACGACTTCTGGGAGCGGGCCGACGTCGAGGTCGACGGCGACACCGAGATCCAGCAGGCGGTGCGGTTCGGCCTCTTCCATGTGCTGCAGGCGGGCGCCCGCGCGGAGGAGCGGGCCATCCCCGCCAAGGGCCTGACCGGTTCCGGCTACGACGGCCACACCTTCTGGGACGCCGAGACGGCCGTGCTGCCGGTGCTGACCTTCACCGCGCCGCGCGCCACCGCCGAGGTCCTGCAGTGGCGGCACAACACCCTGCCCGCCGCCCAGAACCGGGCCCGCCAACTGGGCCTGGCCGGGGCCGCGTTCCCCTGGCGCACCATCAACGGCGACGAGGCGTCCGGCTACTGGCCCGCGGGCACCGCCGCCTTCCACATCAACGCCGACATCGCGGACGCCGTGGTCCGCTATGTCGCCATCACCGGCGACGAGGAGTTCGAGGAGCGCACCGGCCTCGAACTCCTCACGGAGACCGCCCGGTTGTGGCGCTCGCTGGGTCACCACGACCACACCGGTGCCTTCCACATCGACGGGGTCACCGGCCCCGACGAGTACAGCGCGATCAGCGACGACAACGCCTACACCAACCTGATGGCGCAGGCCAACCTGGTGGCCGCCGCCGACGCGGCCGAGCGGCATCCGCGCCGCGCGGCCGAACTGGGCGTCAGCGACGAGGAGACGGCCGCCTGGCGGGACGCGGCCGCGGCGATGACGCTGCCGTACAACGACGACCTGGGCGTCCACGAGCAGTCGGCCGGATACACCGGGCACCAGATGTGGAACTTCGCCGAGACCGATCCCGCGCGGTACCCGCTGATGCTGCACTATCCGTACTTCGACCTGTACCGCAAGCAGGTGGTCAAGCAGGCCGACCTGGTGCTGGCGATGTACCTGCGCGGCGACGCCTTCGAACACGCCCAGAAGGTCCGCAACTTCGCGTACTACGAGCCGCTGACCGTACGGGACTCCTCGCTGTCCGCCTACTGCCAGTCGATCGTCGCGGCCGAGGTGGGACATCTGCAGCTCGCGTACGACTACCTGGGTGAGTCGGCGCTGATCGACCTGGGGGACCTGGAGAACAATTCGCGCGACGGGCTGCACATCGCGGCGCTGGCCGGGACGTGGACGGCGCTGGTGGCCGGGATCGGCGGCATGCGGGTCTTCGACGGGGACCCGATCCGGTTCGCGCCGCGGCTGCCGGAGGCGCTCAGCCGGATCGCCTTCCCGCTGGAGTTCCGCGGCCGTCGGCTGCGGGTCGAGGTCGGCAGGACCAGCGCCACGTACACGCTGGTCCGCGGTGAGCCGCTGGAGGTCGTGCACCACGGCGAGACGTTTCTGCTCACCGGCGACGGTCCCGCCACCCGCGATGTGCCCGCCCTCCCGCACCGCCCCGCGCCCGCGCAGCCACCGGGACGGGCCCCGCACCGCCGCGTCCAGCGCCCCGGCTGACGGCCCGTCCGGGCGGCGTGCCCCCTGCGGCCTCCCGGACCGCCCGCGGCGGCGGCCCGGGAGGACCGGTCGTCGCGTCAGCCGGTGGTGACCTCCGAGCGGTCGCCGCCCCAGAGCGTGTGGAAGGAGCCCTCGCGGTCGGTGCGGCGGTAGGTGTGCGCGCCGAAGAAGTCGCGCTGGCCCTGGGTGAGAGCCGCGGGCAGCCGTTCGGCGCGCAGGGCGTCGTAGTAGGCGAGGGCGGCGGAGAACCCGGGGGTGGGCACGCCGTGCCCCACCGCGGCGGTGACGACGGCCCGCCAGTCGTCCTGCGCGGCGCCGATCTCCTCGGCGAACTGCCGGTCCGACAGCAGGCTCGGCAGATCGGGCCGGGCGTCGAACGCCGCCCGGATCCGGTCGAGGAACGCCGCCCGGATGATGCAGCCGCCCCGCCAGATCGCCGCCACCGCACCGGAGTCGATGTCCCAGCCGTAGGTCTCGCTGCCCGCCCGGATCTGGTGGAAGCCCTGGGTGTACGACACGATCTTGGACGCGTACAGCGCCTGCTCGACCTGGTCGGCGAAGGCGGCCGCCTCGGCCTCCCCCAGCGCCCGCGCCCGCGGTCCGGGCAGTTCGCGGGCGGCGGCGCGCAGCTCGCCGTGGCCGGACAGCGAGCGGGCGAAGACCGCCTCGGCGATACCGGAGACCGGCACACCGAGGTCGAGGGCGATCTGCACGGTCCAGCGCCCGGTGCCCTTCTGCTCGGCCTGGTCGGCGACCACGTCCACGAACGGCTTGCCGGTGGCGGCGTCGGTGTGCGCGAGCACCTCGGCGGTGATCTCGATGAGGTACGAGTCCAGCCGCCCGGTGTTCCAGGTCCTGAACGTCTCGGCGATCTGCGCGGGCGAGTAGCCCGCGACCTCGCGCAGCAGGTGGTACGCCTCGGCGATGAGCTGCATGTCGGCGTACTCGATGCCGTTGTGCACCATCTTCACGAAGTGGCCCGCGCCGTCGGGGCCGATGTGCGTGGTGCAGGGCGAGCCGTCCTTCGCCTTGGCGGCGATGCCCTCCAGCAGCGGGCCGAGCGAGGTGTAGGACTCGGCGGACCCGCCGGGCATGATCGAGGGGCCGTTCAGCGCGCCCTCCTCGCCGCCCGAGATCCCCACGCCGACGAAGTGGATACCGCGCTCGCGCAGGTCCTTCTCTCGGCGCCGGGTGTCCTCGAAGTGCGCGTTGCCGCCGTCGATGATGACGTCGCCCGGCTCCAGCAGCGGTGCGAACTCCTCGATCACCGCGTCGGTCGCCTCGCCCGCCTTGACCATGATGACCAGCCGCCTGGGGCGTTCCAGCGCGTCGACGAACTCCTGCGCCGTTTCGGCGGGGAGGAAGGCGCCCTCGTCGCCGAACTGCTCGACCAGGGCCTTGGTCTTCGCGGTGGTGCGGTTGTGCAAGGCCACCGTGAAGCCGTGCCGTGCGAAGTTCCGGGCGAGGTTGCTGCCCATCACCGCCAGGCCGGTGACTCCGATGTCCGCCGATCGGCTCATGCGCTGCTCCCGTGGTTCTCGTGAGTACCAACCAGCTCAGTATGCGCAATCCTGATCTCGTCGGCGCCCGGTCCCGGCGGTTGCCACGGCGGGTCGGCGGGGCGGTGGGCCGGGCGGTGGACCCGGGGGCTGTCAGTGGGTGCTGCGAGACTGGGGCGCGTGGACGAGATCACGCGGTTCCGGGAGGCCGCGGTCGCGTGGGCGGCCGGTGGGGTGGCGGCGCCGGAGGCGGCGGAGACCGCCCGGCGGCTCGTGACGGACGGCGGGGTGCGGACCGTGGTGCTCGTGGAGGGGGTCAGCGACCGGGTCGCGGTCGAGGCGCTGGCGGCGCGCCGCGGACGGCGGCTCGACACGGAGGGGGTGTGCGTGGTGCCGCTGGGCGGTGCCATGAGCATTGCCAGGTTCCTCGATCTCTTCGGGCCGCGGGGGCTCGGGGTGCGGCTGGCGGGCCTGTGCGACGACGCGGAGGAGGGCTGGTTCCGCCGCGGTCTGGAGCGGGCGGGGCTCGGCGCCGGGATCACCCGCGCGGGGCTGGAACCGCTGGGCTTCTTCGTCTGCGTCGCGGACCTGGAGGAGGAGCTGATCCGCGCGCTCGGCGCCGACACGGTGCGGGAGGTGGTCGCCGCGCGGGGCGAGGCGCGGCAGTTCCGGGTCTTCCAGAAGCAGCCCGCGCAGCGGGAGCGGACCGTCGAGCAGCAGTTGCGGCGCTTCATGGGCACCCACAGCGGCCGTAAGAGCCTCTACGCCCGATGGCTGGTGGACGGCCTCGCCCCCGACCGCGTCCCGCACCCGCTGGACGGCCTGCTGGCGTACGTCTGAGGGGCCGTCCGCGCGAGCCGCGGGCATGCCGCGAGGGCGGCGCGGCTGACCGCTGAGGGCTGGCGCGTGGCGGCACGCGGCACGCGGCACGCGGCACGCGGCACGCGAGTCTGACCGGCGCGGTCAGTCGAGTTGGGCCCGCACCAGCGCGTCGCCCGCCTCCGAGCGGAAGTACAGCACCGAGCGGCCCGCACGCCTGCGGCGGACCAGCCGGGCGTCGAGCAGCACCTTGAGATGGCGGCCGACCGAGCCCAGGCCCTGGCCGGTGAGCGCCACCAGCTGGGTGGTGCTCTTCGGGGTGTCGAGCAGCATCAGCACCCCGGCCCGGGCCGGACCCAGCAGCGTGCCGAGCGTCCTGGGCACCGACGGCCGGTCCGCCTCGGCCAGCGCCCCGGCGCAGGGGTACACCACGGCGTAGCGGTCCCGGCCCCGGTCGGCGCCCGCCGCGACGGCGGCCGGCTGCGTCTCCCAGGAGACCCAGCCCATCCGCGGGGTCACGGGGACGAAGAGCAGCTGCGCCCCGGAGATCTCCCGCGGCGGGTAGTCGTGCGCGTTGATCTGCAGCCGTCCCTGGCCGAGCCAGCGCATCCCGGGCCGCATGTCGTCGAGCGCCGCCGCCCAGCCGCCCTGGGTCAACTGCGAGGTGCGCGCCAGGACATCGGCCTCCATGATCCGGCGCCGCCGCGGCCAGTACGGCAGCACGGTCTGCGTCCACACCCACTCCAGCAGGCCGGCCGCCCGCTCGGCGAGGTCGGTGCGGCGCAGCGCCTCCGGCAGCGGGCCGCCCAGCGACACGGCCAGGTCGGCGAGGGTGTGCTCCGCGGGCGTCCGGCGTATCCGCTCCACCTCCTGCCCGAACGGCTGCTCGCCGGCGCCCGTCGGCGTGGGGGTGAGGAAGTCCGCGATCCAGCCGCGCCCCAGCCCGATCCGCACCAGCAGGGCCGTCACGGGGTCGTCGGCGAGCAGTTCCCGGTACGCGGGCCGGTGCGCGTCCAGCCAGGCGCGCTCGCCGGGATGACCGCCGGTCCCCCACTCCAGGTGCTTCAGGCTCGCGGTGGTCTCGGCCAGCGCCGAGACGGTGAACCTGCTCCCCGCGAGCGTGTCCGCGTTGACCAGCCACCACCCCATGGTTTCGCCTCCCCGCGAAACTGTACGTCCTGCGGACGGCGCTCCGGAGACTGCGATCATGCGCACCTATCGAGAGCTGTTCCGCACAAAGGAGTTCACTCCCTTCTTCCTGGCCGGGTCCGTGCAGATCGCCGCCTCCACGGTGGTCGGGCCCGCGCTGGGCACGCTGATCTTCACCGCCACCGGCTCGCCGCTGCTGTCCGCGCTGGCGATGTTCGGGCCGTCCCTGGCCCAGGTGCTGGGCGCGACCACGCTGCTGGCGGCCGCCGACCGGCTGGCGCCGCGAGCCGCGCTGACCGGTCTGGCGCTGCTGTTCTGCCTGGGTGCCGCCACCCAGGCCGTGCCCGGGCTGCCGGTGTGGGCCGCGTTCGTGGTGCTGTTCTGCCAGGGCGTGGCCGCCTCGGTGGGCGGCGGGGTCCGTTACGGGCTGCTCAACGAGATCCTCGCCCGCGAGGGCTATCTGCTGGGCCGTTCGGTGCTGAACATGTCCGCCGGCACCATGCAGATCTGCGGTTTCGCGGTCGGCGGTGTGCTGGTGACCACGGTGTCCGCGCGCGGCACCCTGCTGATCGGCGCCGGGCTGTATCTCGCCGCCGCGGTCGTGACCCGCTGCGGCCTGAGCCGCCGCCCGCCGCGCGCCTCCGGGCGGCTGTCGATCGGCGCGACCTGGCGTACCAACGCGCGGCTCTGGTCGTCGGCGCCGCGCCGCTACGTGTACCTCGCGCTGTGGGTGCCCAACGGGCTGATCGTCGGGTGCGAGTCGCTGTTCGTCCCGTACGCGCCCCGGCACGCGGGGACGCTGTTCGCCTTCGCCGCCTTCGGCATGCTCATCGGCGACGTCGTGACCGGCAGGTTCGTGCCGCCGCGGTGGCGGGGGCGGCTCGGCCCCCCGCTGCGGCTGCTGCTGGCCGCCCCGTATCTGCTCTTCGCCCTCCGCCCCGGGCTGCCGCTGGCGGTGGCGGCGGTGACGCTGGCCTCCGTCGGCTACTCGGCGAGCCTGCTGCTCCAGGAGCGCCTGATGGCCCTGACGCCGGACTCCCTGAGCGGGCACGCGCTGGGGCTGCACTCCTCGGGCATGCTCACCATGCAGGGGGTCGGCGCCGCGCTCGCGGGCGCGGTCGCCCAGTTCAGCTCGCCGCGCGCCGCGATGGTGGTGATGGCGGTGGCGTCCGTCGCGGTCACGCTGGCCCTGGCACCGGGCCTGCGCCCCGACCGCGGCATCCCGCCGGAGCCGGAGGACGACGTCCCCGGCCGGGCGGCGGCGCGGGCGACGACCTGAGACGGTCACGGAGCGGCGGATGTCACCGGGCGGCCCCGGCCATGGTTTCCCCGATACTGGGCACAGTGGCCGAAGGCAGATACACACACCTCGCGTGGAGGTACCCGTGAAGATGTTGATCAATGTGGCCGAGACCGTGGTGGCCGACGCCCTGCGCGGCTTCGCCAGCGCCCATCCCGAGTTGACCGTCGACGTCGAGCACCGGGTGATCGTGCGCCGGGGGGCACCGTACGAGGGGAAGGTCGGGCTGGTCTCCGGCGGCGGCTCCGGGCACGAGCCGCTGCACGGCGGTTTCGTCGGCCGGGGAATGCTGGACGCGGCGTGTCCGGGCGAGGTGTTCACCTCACCGGTGCCGGACCAGATGGTGCGGGCCGCCGCCGCGGTGGACAGCGGGGCCGGGGTGCTGTTCGTGGTGAAGAACTACACCGGTGACGTGCTCAACTTCGACATGGCGGCGGAACTGGCCGAGGACGAGGGCGTGCAGATCGCCAAGGTCCTGGTCAATGACGACGTGGCGGTCACCGACAGCCTCTACACCGCGGGGCGGCGCGGCACGGGCGCGACGCTCTTCGTGGAGAAGATCGCGGGCGCGGCGGCCGAGGAGGGGGCGCCGCTGGACCGGGTCGCCTCGATCGCCCGCCAGGTCAACGAGAACTCGCGCAGTTTCGGCGTGGCGCTCAGCGCGTGCAGCACGCCCGCGAAGGGCAGTCCGACCTTCGACCTGCCGGGCGGCGAACTCGAACTCGGCGTCGGCATCCACGGCGAGCCGGGCCGTGAGCGCAGACCCATGATGACCTCCGGCGAGATCGCCGACGCCGCGGTGGACGCGGTGGCGACCGACCTCAACCCGGACGGCCCGGTCATCGCCCTGGTCAACGGGATGGGCGCGACACCGCTGCTGGAGCTGTACGGCTTCAACGCCGAGGTCCAGCGGGCGCTGACCGAGCGTCAGATCCCGGTGCTGCGCACCCTGGTGGGCAACTATGTGACCTCGCTCGACATGGCGGGCTGCTCGGTGACGATCTGTCAGGTGGACGAGGACCTGCTGCGGCTGTGGGACGCGCCGGTCGCCACCCCGGCGCTGCGCTGGGGCTGCTGACCCGGGGGCCGCTAGCCCCGCCCCCGGCCCCCACCGGTCGACCCGATGTGCCGACCGCCGACCGGCGATCACCGACCGCCTCCGAAAGGACCGTACGACCGTATGAACTCCCCTGCAGAATCCGGGCTCCCGGTCGACGCGGCGTTCCTGCGCCGCTGGCTGGGCGCGGCCACCGAGGCGGTCGACCGGGAGGCCGCGCACCTCACCGAACTGGACTCCCCCATCGGGGACGCCGACCACGGCGGCAACATGCGGCGCGGCTTCCTGGCCGCCCGTACGGCGGTGGAGCAGGAGCCGCCGGACACCCCCGGCGGCGTACTGGTCCTGGTGGGACGGACGTTGATCAGCACGGTGGGCGGCGCGTCAGGGCCGCTCTACGGCACGCTGCTGCGCCGGGCGGGCAAGGAACTCGGCGACGAGCGGGCGGTGTCGGCGGCACGGCTGCGGGACGCGCTGCGCGCAGGGGTGGACGGGGTGGCCCAGCTCGGCGGCGCTCTGCCCGGCGACAAGACGATGCTCGACGCGCTGCTCCCCGCGCTCGACGCGCTCACCGGGGCGCTGGACGCGGGGGGTTCGGCGGCCGAGGCGCTGGCCGCGGCGGCGGCCGCCGCAGGCGAGGGCGCCACGGCGACGATTCCGCTGCGGGCCCGCAAGGGGCGCGCCAGCTATCTCGGCGAGCGCAGCGTCGGCCATCAGGACCCGGGCGCCACCTCGGCCGCCCTGCTCGTCACCGCGCTCGCCGACACCGCACGGGAGAACGCCGTATGACCACCCCTCAGACCCAGCCCGTCGGTGTCGTCCTGGTCTCGCACAGTGCCCAGGTCGCCGTGGCCGTCGCCGATCTCGCCAGGAACCTCACCGCGGGCGGCGCGCTGGTGGCCGTCGCCCCGGCGGGCGGCGGGCCCGACGGCGGCCTCGGCACCAGCTCCGACCTGATCGCGGCGGCCGCCCGCTCGGTGGACCAGGGCGCGGGCATCGCGGTCCTCGCCGACCTCGGCAGCGCCGTGCTCACCGTCAAGGCGCTGCTGGCGGACGACGAACTCCCGCCCGGCTCCCGGCTGTTGGACGCCCCCTTCCTCGAAGGCGCGGTCGCGGCCGTGGTCACCGCCTCGACGGGCGCGGGCCTGGACGCGGTCGCCGCGGCGGCGGCCGAGGCGTACACCTACCGCAAGGTGTGACCTCGGCGGCCGGTCGGCGCGCCGGGGACCGCGGCCCCCGCCGTCGCACGCGGGCGACGACGGGGGCCGTGGTGATGGCCGTTGCGATGGGCCGGGGTCGGCTCAGCGGCCGTACTGCAGCAGGGCGCGGACCATCCGGCAGGTGATGTCGGACGGCGGGTGGACGCCGATACGGTCGGCGGTGTCACGGATCCGCCGGTTGCCCGCCTGCGCCGGGTCGTAGACCCCCGAGTCGAGCAGGGCGATGACCAGGCGCATCGTCTTCAGGCGGCGGTTGTGCGCGACATACCAGTCGCGCGGCCTTCCTGCGGGCAGCGGTTTCTTCGGCAGGGACAGTACGGCAGCAGCCATCGGCATCCTCCAGAGGCGTCGGCCAACCCGTTCGAACACTCTCGATTTTACCGCCAAGCACTGACAAAGTCCGCTGGCCAGACGGGGGTTGGCGCACTTCGTTCGGTCAGCCGCCGAGCAGTCCGATGGCGTGGTGCGCGGCGGCGAAGTACCGCGGATCGGGGTGGTCGGCGTACTCCCGCCGGGCCGCCTCGGAGATCTTGATCGCGTGCTCGTCCCGCAGCGCCACCGCGGCCTCCACGATGCTCCGCTGCACGGCCGGGTCGTCTCCGTCGACGGCCGGCGGCAGCGGCTCACGGGACCGGCCGGTGAGAATGTTCAGCAGCGTGCCCGAGACCTCGCGGACCGCCTCGTAGGACGGCAGGGCGAAATCGGGCGGCAGGTGCGGCAGCACCATCCGCAGGGCGGCGGGCGCGGTGATCGTGTGGATCGCGGGCACCGGGTTGCCGCCCTGCACCGACAGGTACTGCCCGGCGGCGATCGCGCCCAGCTCCGCGAGGGCGGCGTCCACCGAGGTGTCGAGCCGGGCGTCGGCGGCGGCGAAGAGCTTCGACCGGGGCCGCTGGCCGAGGGTCTTGACGGTGCCGATCACCTTGGCGCCGCGGGCCATCGCACTGTTCGGCGGCTGGTACATCGCGGCCCAGAACGCCAGGCCGTTGGCGAGTTCGTGGAGTTGCGCGGCGCTGGGCCGCGGCACCGTGCTGACGCTGCGCACCGCGTGGGCGGTACGGATCAGGCCGTGGGTGAGACCGGCGAGCATGCCGGGGGTCAGCCGCGGCCACCAGGTCACCAGCGTCTGGTGCCAGCCGAGTTCGTCGATCTGGCGCCGGAACAGGGCCGCCCAGTCGGCCAGTCGGCGGGTCTCGCCCAGCGCGGGGCGCCAGGAGGCCGTGTCGCCCGGGTCGATGGGGGTGACGGGTTCCGGCAGGGCGCCCAGGCCGCGGACGGAGGCGTACCAGTCGACCCAGCCGGGGACCTGGTCGCCGCAGCCGAGCGTGGCGAGCGCCTCGGCGCCCATGGGCGCGTGGATGGCGAACCCGCGCAGCCGGTTGCCCGCTCCCCCGCCGCCGAAGAAGAACCCGGCGCGGTCGAGGCGGTCCAGCGCTTCGTTCACGGCGTCGTCGTACGCGACCTCGGACATGGCAGTACCGCTCTTTCAGGTTCGCGGGAGGCGGATCCGCGGGGAGTCGCCCCGCGGAAAACGAGAAGGGCGGGCCCCGCCCCCGGCGTCGTGCCGGGAGTGGGGCCCGCCATGAGGTGTCATGTCACTCGCCGTGCCGGTCAGCCGTGGACCGCTGCCGTGTCGGCGGACGCCGCGGCCTCGGCGGCGGCGATCTCCTCGTCGGTCATCGGCATGCCGTGCGGGTTGAGGGACGGCCCGTCGATCTTCTTGACGAAGAAGCATGAGATGACGCCGAGGCCCAGCACGATGATCGAGACCAGCAGCGTCGGGTGCATGGCGTCGATGAAGCCGTGCCCGAAGACCGCGTTGCCGGTGTCCTGGATCTTGTGCTGCACATCGGCGGGCACGCTCTTGGGAAGCTGCATACCCGAGGTGTTGCCCGCGACCTCCAGGTGCTTGCCCGCCTTGCTGAAGCTCTTGACGAACTCCGAGCGGTACTCGGCCGGGACCCCGGAGGCGCGCTCCACGGCCTGGGTCTTGAGCGAGGCGGCCAGCTGACCCTGGAGCACGGCGCCGACGACGGCGCCCGCGAGCACCGAACCGACCTGCCGCAGCGCGTTGTTGACGCCCGAGGCGGCGCCCGTCAGCTTCGGCGGCACATTGCGCATGACCTCGGCGGCCATCGGGGCGAAGGTGCAGCCCGCGCCCATGCCCATGATGAACAGCGGGGCGACGATGCCGGTCCAGGTCTTGCCGACGTCCGCGACCGCGCTGATCCACACCAGGCCGCCGCCGAAGGCCGCGAGACCGGCCATCAGGATGTACTTGCCGCCGAACTTCTCGGCCAGCACACCGGCGGGACCCGCCATCACGAAGGTGCCGACCGACAGCGGCAGCAGCACCACACCGGCCTTCATCGCGCTGTACCCGAGGATCGACTGCAGGTAGACGGTCAGCGGCAGGAACAGGCCCACGATACCGAAGGCGATCGCGATGCCCACGAAGTTCATGATGGTGAAGTTGCGGTCCTTGAACAGCGAGAACGGCACGAGGGGTTCGTTGTCCTGCTGACCGCGCTGGTAGACCAGGAAGATCGCCATGATGACCGCGGAGGCGGCGAGCATCGCCCAGATCCAGCCGTTCCAGTCGTACTTCTCACCCTCGATCAGGGCGAAGGCGAGCAGGAAGAGCGCGATCGAGGACAGGATGACGCCGGGGATGTCGAAGCGGTGCCTGACCGAGCGGTTCACCGTGGGGATCCAGAGCACCGCGCCGATCATCGCCAGCACGCCCAGCGGGACGTTGACGAAGAAGATCCAGCGCCAGTCGATCTTGGTGACCAGCAGACCGCCGACCGTCGGTCCCGCCGCGCCGGACACACCGGCGACGATGCCCCAGATGCCGAGCGCGACACCGCGCTTCTCGGCCGGGAAGACGTCGATCACCAGCGAGAGCGTCTGCGGCAGCAGCATCGCCGCGCCGATGCCCTGGATGGCGCGGAAGACGATGAGCTGCGTCGGGGACTGCGCGAGGCCGCAGGCGAGACTGGTGACCGTGAAGAGCCCGACACCGTAGATGAAGAGGTTCTTCTTACCGGTGAGGTCGCCGAGCCGGCCGGCGGTGATGAGCAGGACGGCCAGCGCGAGGGTGTACGCGTTGGTGATCCACAGGATTTGATCCAGGGACGCGTCCAGTTTGTCGACCATATCCGGGATCGCGATATTGACGATCGTCAGATCCAGTAGTGTCATGAAGAACCCGATGGACAACACCGTCAGGATTACCCACGGGTTGCCTCGCCACTTGTTCACAATTCCTCCTTGCCGTGGGCGTGAGAGGCGCTCACGGTCTCGTGGTCGTACGCGTTCGGGCACGCGGTTCCGAGGCGACGGCGGGCGGTCCGCGTACGTGACTCGAGCTCGGTGCGCTTCCTTCGCGATGCTCAGCGCTCTGTTCCCAAGAGGGGTCGTACGAGGTCGGATGTGACATCGCCGTCGGCCGCTGAGTCCTGGATCACACTGAGTGGGCGCTTCGCCGCCGGCACATGAACTCCACATGGACAGCAAAAAGCCCCCGTCTGCGGGAATTCCGCACGGAGGCTGATTTGGGGTAGGCGAGGGCGCTGCGAAAAGCGTGACAGACGCCGGTCGAATCCGTCAACCGCGCGTTCCGGTCAGGCGTCGGCGCTAAAGTCCGGTCACCTCGCGCAGGGCCGTCGTTTCCGCCGGACCGAGGGCGTCGAGAATGGTCAGCGCCTCGCGCCGGGACTCCCCGGCCGCGTCCTCGTCCCCCGCCGCGTGATGGGTATCACTCAAGTGACAGAGGGTGATGACCTGTTCGGGGAGATCGCCGCGGGCCACGGCGAGGGCGTGCGAGGCCCGGTAGGCGTCGAGCGCCCGCCCGCGCTGCCCCAGGTGGAGGTGCGCGGTGCCGATGTTGTCCCAGGCGACGCCCTGCATGGGCTCCTCGCCCAGCTCCTGGTAGAGCGCCAGGGCCTGCTGACACTGCGCCAGGGACTCGGCGTGGTCGCCGGTCTGCGCCAGCAGCCAGCCCGCCGCGTTGCGCGCCCTCGCCTCCCCGGCCCGGTGCCCGACCACGCTGAACAACTCCGCGGCCTCCTGGGCGCGTTCCAGCGCCTCCTGGTACCGCCCGCGGTGCTCCAGCACCGAGCTGAGGCCGAAGTAGGTGTGGGCGAGGCCGGTGCTGTCGTCGAGTTCGCGGTAGATACCGGCGCAGTGCTCCAGGTGGTCGAGGGCGGCCGGGTAGTCCACCAGCCAGGCGTAGCTGGTGCCCAGGCCCCGGTGCACCCCGGTCAGCCGGGGGACCGACGAGCCGGGCGGCGCGGCGGGGCTCGGGCCGCGGCGGTCGAAGATGCCCATCAGGATCCAGCCGAGCCGGTCGGAGTGCACGTCGAAGCCGTTGACGTCGGCCATCGTGACGGCGGCCATCAGCACCTGCTCCTCGGCCGCCATCCAACGGGCGGCCTGCCGCTGGTCGGCGAGGAGTTCGGGCTCGGTGCCGCTCTCCGGCGCTCCCAGCGTCGACGGTACGGGGGCCGGGCTGAGCAGTCGGGCGGCGGCGTGCGCGGTGTGCAGGTAGTGGTCGAGGGCCCGGCGCAGGCTGGTGCGGCGCTCCTCCTCGCTGTCGTGCTCCAGGGCGAGTTCCCCGGCGTACGCGCGTAGCAGGTCGTGGAAAGTGAAGCGGCCGAGCGTGTGCTCCATGACCAGATGGGCCCGGGTCAGGTCGTGCAGGGCGCGGCGGGCCTCGGGCACCGGCATCCCGGTCAGGCTCGCGGCGGCCCGCACGGTGATGTCGGGCCCCGGGTGCACCGACAGCAGCCGGAACATCCGCGCGCTGGACCGCGACAGGTGCTCGTACGACCAGGAGAACACCGCCCGCAGGTCGGTCGTGGCGTCGCCGATGTCCAGGGTGTCGAGCCGGTCGCGCACGTCGTGCAGGGCGGAGACCAGGTCGGCGATGGACAGCCGCGGGGTGACGATGGCGCGCGCGGCGGCGATGCTGAGGGCGAGCGGCAGCCGGGCGCACAGTTCGATCAGCGCGGCGGTGGCCGCGGGTTCCGCGGCGGTGCGCTCGGGGCCGAGCCGCCGGGAGAGCAGTTCCAGGGACTCGCCGGGGCTGAGCAGGTCGAGGGTGACGGGGGTGGCGCCCTCCGCGGCGATCAGCCCGGCGAGCTGGCTGCGGCTGGTCACCAGCACCACACAGGTCGGGGTTCCGGGCAGCAGCGGCCTGACCTGCTCGGTGTCCCGGGCGTTGTCGAGGACGACAAGCACTCGCCGGCCGGCCAGCACGGTGCGGTACAGCGCCGACTGGGCCTCCAGCTCCTGCGGTACGTCCTCGGCGGGTACGCCCAGGGCGTCGAGGAAGCCGCGGATCGCCTCACAGGCCGCCATCGGGCGGGTGCCGGGGGCGAACCCCCGGAGGTTCACATGGAGTTGGCCGTCGGGAAACCGCTCCGCGTTCTGCCGGGCCCAGTGCACGGCCAGGGTGGACTTGCCGATGCCGGCCGTGCCGTCGATGGCCGAGATGACGGCGGTGCCGCCGAACTCGGCCGAGCGGTCGAGGAGTTCGTCGAGCATCTTGATCTGCCGTCGGCGGCCGGTGAAGTGCCGGGCCGCCGCGGGCAGTTGCCGCGGCACCCGGGCGGCGGTGGCGGCGGGCGCGCTCGGCGCGGCGGGAGCGTTTGCGGCGGCCCCCACCTCGGGCGCGGCGACCGCGGGGTCGTTGGTGAGGATCTGCTGGTGCAGCCGGTGGAGCTGCGGCGGCACGTCCAGGCCCATCTCGTCGGAGAGCCGTCCGCGCAGCCCGTGGTAGGCCGCCAGCGCCTCGCTCTGCCGCCCGCTGCGGTGCAGGGCGAGCATCAGCTGGCTGACCGGCTTCTCGCGCAGCGGGTGCGCGGCCACCAGGGCGGACAGCGGGGCGATCACCTCGGCGTGCCGTCCGAGCGCCAACTGGTGCTCGGTGTACGCCTCCTGGACCGCGAGCCGGCGCTCGTCCCAGGCCGCGGCGCCCGCCTCGATCAC
This sequence comes from Streptomyces sp. NPDC051976, assembly GCF_040680795.1. Taxonomy (NCBI): domain Bacteria; kingdom Bacillati; phylum Actinomycetota; class Actinomycetes; order Kitasatosporales; family Streptomycetaceae; genus Streptomyces; species Streptomyces sp. NPDC051976. The sequence continues at coordinate 205,265 of NZ_JBFAXL010000005.1, read as the reverse complement.
CCGGCCCGACATCCCGGCGAGCGCGGGACCGCGCCAGCGGCCGAGCGCCGTCCGCAGCAGTTCGGCGCCCCGGACGAAGTCCCCTTCCGCGCGGGCGTCCTCGGCCTCGGCCACCTCGCGGTCGAACTCGGCGGCGTCGAGGGCGCCTTCGCCCACCGTCATCCGGTATCCGGCGTCGCCGACGGCGCTGATGTCACCGGTCTGCCCCGGGGCCGCCGCCAGCACCGACCGCAGCCGCGAGACCGCGTTGCGGATCTGCTTCTCCGCGGTGGCGGGAGGAGCGTCGTCCCAGAGGGCGTTGACGAGATGGCTCAGCGAAACCGTGCGGTTGGCTTCCAGCAGCAGCAGAGCGAGCACCTTGCGCTCGCGTGGGCCGCCGAAAGCGAGTCGAGTCTGCCCGGACCAGGCCTCCAGCGCGCCCAGTACCCGAAACTCCACCCCGTCCCTCCTTGCGGGCGGTGCAGCCGGTGATGTGATCTTCAACCGCATCATAGACCGCACGATCGTACGAGGACCAGTTGAGGACGAGTTGGGGTCGGGGTGACCGACGCTTGTGTCACGCCTTCCCGACAAGGCCATCGGGCGGGCGCCGAGGGGCGGTTGCCGGTGGCTGGTGGCAACCGGTCGACCCTCCCGCCACACAACTGCACACACATACTGCCACCGCTTCGACGGCCGACGGTCGGGGCGTGTGGCCTCCCCGGGCGCGGCCCGGGTTCGGAACCGGCACGGGGCGGCTCCGCACCCGGGCCCGTTCGCTCGGGCGGCAGTTGACCCGGGCGCACGGGACGCGGCAGGCGCGGCACGGGGACTACGGGACCGGGTAGCCGCCGCGGGCGGCGCCGGGGGTCTGCGCGGGCGCGAACCAGGTCGGGTCCTCGCGCAGCGCCAGTTCGATCCTGCCCCGGGCGTTCGGCCCGATCGGCGGCAGCTCGTCGAGGGCGAACCAGCGCACGTCCAGGGACTCGTCGTCGTTCACCCGGGCCTCGCCGCCGACCGCGCGGCAGCGCAGCACGACGTCGAGGTACTGGGCGCGGTCGCCGTTGTCGTACACCACCGGCTCGTTGGTGAAGACGCTCAGCACCCGCTCCACGACGGCGTGCACGCCGGTCTCCTCCTCGATCTCGCGCACCGCGGCCTCCGCGGGCTGCTCGCCCGGGTCGAGGATGCCGCTGATCAGCGCCCACTTCCCGGAGTCCGCACGGAGGTTGAGCAGGACGCGACCGCGGTCGTCGAAGACGACCATCACCACGGCGGGCAGGAACAGCAGGGTGTCCCCGGCCTTCGCGCGGATGTCACGGATGAATTCGGGAGTGGCCATCCCCTGAGGGTACGAGACCCGAGGTGAACGCCACATCAGCACCAGGTTTCCCAGGCGTGTGGTGTTCCTGTGCTACGTATCCACAGGGTGGGCAATCACCCGTTACGGTGACCGGAACAGAGCGTCCGCGCGGGGAAACGCGGGCGCGACGGCAGCCTCGGCGGGCTGGGGTGTGTCGTCTGGATCTCCGCGGTGATCCCGTGGAGCGCCGGACGAGAGATCCCAGGGCGCCCGGGTGGCGGCAGGGGGTTCCGGGGGATGGAAATGACAGCCGGGGAAACGGCTGGGGCCACGCGCGGGGAGCGCGCCGGTGGTACCCGTGCGCTCGCACGCGCGCCCCGCCCGCACAGCGGCGCGCTCGACGCCGCGGGGATCGTCATCCTGGTGTGCTGCGGGGTCTGGACGCTGGTCGCCGCAGCGGGCCGGGCGGCCCGCCCCGAGGGCACGCTGCTCGCCCTCCTCGCGGTGACCGCCGGATACGCCGCCGGGCGCATTCTCGGCGCGCTGCTGCCGGTGCTGGCGCCCGCGGCGGCGGCCGGGGCGGTGCTCGCGCTGGTCCTGGTGCCGCCGACGCGGCTGTCCGCGCATCCGGACGCGCCGCCGCTTGGCTATGCGAACGCCGACGCCGCGCTGCTGGTGCTGGCCGTGGGCGCGGCCTGCTGCGCGGCGTGGGCCGCGCGCGGGCGCGCCCAGCGGATCGGGCTGCGGCTGGCCGGGCTCGGCGCCGCGGTGGCGGCGCTGGCGCTGGGCTCGGCCGCCGGGTTCGCCGCGGGCGTGGCGGTGACGCTGTGCTCGCTGGCGGCGGCCCGGATGCGGCGCCGGGTGCTCGGCCTGTGCGGGCTGGCGCTGGCGGCCGCGCTCGCCGTCGGCGGCAGCTACGCGGTGGCCGAGCACACCCTGCCGTCGGGCCTGTCCGAGTCGCTGACCGGGCAGCTCACCCAGCAGCGGGTCGATCTGTGGCACGAGGCGGTCACGCTGGCGGTGCACCACCCGCTGCGCGGCGTCGGCCCCGAGCGCTTCGCCGAGGAGAGTACGGCGCTGTCCTCGGACACCGCCGCCGACGAGTCGCCGCAGTCCGCGCCGCTTCAGCTCGCCGCCGAGCAGGGGGTGCCGGGGGCCGTCCTCCTGGCCGTCGCCTTCGGCTGGCTGCTGTGCGCGCTGTGGCGCTCGCCCCGCCCGACCCCCGTGGTCCTCACCGCCGCCGCGGCCCTCACCGGCCTCGCCCTCCTCGCCACCGTCGACCACGTCCTCAGCTACGCCGTCGTCACCGCCGGCGCCGGCTTCCTCGCGGGCACCGCCACGGCCCACCCCCTCCTCGAAAACCCTCCGTGCCCGGAGGGGGACCCGGACGAGGAGACGGGCGCTGGGCTGTTCGAGTAACGCCTGCGGCGGGGCTGCGCGGGCTTCCCGGGTGCTCCGGAGCGGCTGAGCGCTGCGTGGTGGGGCACCACGGGGCTGCGATCCGACCCGCCGTCGTGGCTGGGCGCGCAGTTCCCCGCGCCCCTGCGGGGCGCACACCACCGGTTCGCATTCGTCCGCGGCCCGCGTCGTGGCTGGGCGCGCAGTTCCTCGCGCCCCTGACGGGGCGCTCATCACCGGTTGGCACTTGTCCGCGACCGCCGCCGTCGCTGAGCGCGCAGTTCCCCGCGCCCCTGACGGGCGCCCACCACCGGGGCGTTAGGCGCCCTTGGGGGGGTGGGAGCGGAGGCTGAGGAGGGTGCGGATGGTGCGGACGGCGTTTTCGGCGTCGTCGACGGTGACGGTGAAGCAGGGGTGGCCGGGGCCGAGGTCGATGACGATGCCGGGGCCGCGGCGGACGACGACGGCGGTGCCCTTCTCGGGGCGCCAGCGGTAGCCCCAGCCGCCCCAGCTGCGGGGGCTGACCTCGGGGGCGAGCTGGCAGCCGCTGACCTGGTCGAGCGGGATGCGGCGGCGGGGGACGCCGATGTGGCCGCAGCGGACGTCGACGCCGTCGCGGTCGACCCGTACCCGGACGTGGGTGAAGGCGACCGTGCCGAACAGCACGAGCAGCCCGACGGCCACACAGCCCACCACGGACATGACCAGCGGGGCCAGGTCGAAGACCCGGGTGCCGACCACGGCCAGCTCGATTCCGAGGGCCAGACAGGCGGCCCCGCCCGCGGCGAGCAGCCACTGCATACGGTTGTCGGCCCGCCCGGTCCATTCCTGGGGTGCGGCGCCGTCCTCCTGCCGGGGAGCGTCCGTCATGCCTGGAAGCGTACTCATATACCCGGAAGAAGGCAGCCTCACGCCCCTCAGGCCGTGGCGGGTGTCACCAGGGAGGCGCCTTCGGCGTACGCGAGCGCGGCCTCGGGCAGCGCGGCCTCCCGGCCGTCGAGGATCACCGTCAGCCCACCGGCCGCGGCCCCGCCCCCGGGGGCCGGATCGGCGCCGATCCGGCGCAGCGCCTGGGCGGCGACGGCGTCCGCGGACCCGTACAGCCGCGCGCCCGGGACGGCGGCGGCGATCCGGTCCGCGACCAGCTCGTAGTGGGTGCAGCCGAGCACGATGGCCCGCACGCCGGGGGGCGTCAGCGCGGCGCCCGCCAGCACCGCCGCGTCCACCGCGGCGGTGTCCGCGCGCTGTACGGCGTCCGCCAGGCCGGGGCACGGCACCTCGGTGATCGCGGCGCCGTTGCCGAAGGCGTCGATGAGCCCGCGCTGGTACGGGCTGCCGGTCGTGGCGGGCGTCGCCCAGATCGCGACCGCGCCGCCGCCCGCCGCCGCGGGCTTGATCGCCGGCACCGTACCGATCACCGGCACATCGGGCTCGAACGCCTCCCGCAGCGCGGGCAGCGCGTGCACCGAGGCGGTGTTGCAGGCCACGACCAGCGCGTCCGGCCGGTGCACGAGCGCGGCCCGCGCGCAAGCCAGCGCGCGCCCCGTGAGATCGCCCGGCGTGCGCGGTCCCCAGGGCATCCCGCCGGGGTCCGAGGACAGTACGAGATCCGCGTCCGGCCGGATCCGCCGTACCGCGGCCGCCGCCGCGAGGAGCCCGATCCCGGAGTCCACCAGTGCGATCTTCACCCCGCACACTCTAGCGACCCGGGCGACGGTAGGTTGACGATCACCAGCCGCACGGTCAGGGGGGACTGTCATGGACGTGATTCTGCGCGCGAAACCGACCGCGACCGCACCGGGGTTGCTGCTGCGCCCGTGGGAGAAGGACGACGTGGCGGCCCTTGTCGAGGCGCACCGCGACCCGGAGCTGCGCCGCTGGCTGAGGAGGTCGCTGCGCGACGAGGACCAGGCCCGCGACTGGGTCGCGTGGAACGCGGACGCGTGGGCGGCGGGCACCGCGTACAACTTCGCCGTCGTGGAACGCGACCGGACCGGTGACCCAGCCGGGCCGCCGGTCGGGCACCTGGTGGTGAAGGGGTTCAGCCCGGACAGCCCGGGGGCGGAGGTCGGTTACTGGACCTCGGCGGGCGGCCGCGGCCGCGGTGTCGCCTCCCGCGCGCTCGTCGCGGTCAGCGACTGGGCCTTCGGCCTGGCCCTCCCGACCCCGCTGCGCCACCTGGACCTCTTCCACACCGTCGGCAACTACGCCTCGTGCCGGGTGGCCGAGAAGTGCGGCTTCCGGCTGGACGCGACGCTGCCCGCCGACCCGCCGGACCACCCGGCGGAAGGCCATCTGCACCGCAGGCTCCGCCCGGCGGGCGCGCGGGGGCGCGGCTGAGCGGCCGCCTCCGCGCGGCGCGCGGTGTCCGTACCGCCGCGGTGCGCCGCGGGTACGGCAGACTGCGCGGGTGACGGTGTTGACGGTGATCGCAGGGATGTCGCTGCTGGCGTGGCTGTGGCTGCTGGCCGGGCAGGGCGGTTTCTGGCGGACCGACGTGCGGCTGCCGCGGGCCACCGCCGCGCGGCCGGACGGGGAGCCGCGGCGGTGGCCGTCGGTGGCCGTCGTGGTGCCCGCGCGGGACGAGGCAGAAGTGCTCGGGGTGAGCCTGCCGTCGCTGCTCGCGCAGGACTATCCGGGCCGGGCGGAGGTCTTCCTCGTCGACGACGGGAGCACCGACGGCACCGGGGAGCTGGCCGGGGAACTCCACGAGCGGTACGGCGGCCTGCCGTTGACCGTCTCGTCGCCCGGTGAGCCGCCGCCCGGCTGGACCGGGAAGCTGTGGGCGGTACGGCACGGCATCACGCTGGCCGGGGAGCGGTTCGCGCCCGAGTTCCTGCTGCTGACCGACGCGGACATCGCCCACCGCCCGGACAGCTTGCGGGAGTTGGCCGCCGCGGCGGTCGACGCCGAGCTCGACATGGTCTCGCTGATGGCCCGGCTGCGGGTGGAGACGGGCTGGGAGCGGCTCATCGTCCCGGCGTTCGTGTACTTCTTCGCGCAGCTGTATCCCTTCCGGTGGATCAACCGGCCGCGTTCCCGTACCGCCGCGGCGGCGGGCGGCTGCGTCCTGATCCGCGCGTCGGCCGTCGCCGCGGCCCAAGTGCCGGACGCCATCCGGCAGTCGGTGATCGACGACGTGGCGCTGGCCCGCGCGGTGAAGCGCTCGGGCGGCCGCATCTGGCTGGGCCTCGCGGACCGGGTGGACAGTGTCCGGCCCTACCCGGACCTCGGCGAGCTCTGGCACATGGTCTCGCGCAGCGCCTACGCCCAGCTCCGCCACAACCCCGCCCTCCTCGCGGGCACCGTCCTCGGCCTCGCCCTCATCTACCTCGTCCCCCCGGCCGCCGCCCTCGGCGGCGCCCTCACCGCCTCCTGGTCCCTGTGCGGCCTCGGCGCCGCCGCCTGGGCCGTCATGGCCGCCACCTACCTCCCCATGCTGCGCTACTACGCCCAGCCCCTGTGGCTCGCCCCCACCCTCCCCTACACCGCCGCCCTCTACCTCCTGATGACCCTCGACTCCGCCCGCGACCACTACCGCGGCCGCGGCGCCGCCTGGAAAGGCCGCACCTACCCCCGCCCCGACACCTCGGCCTAGCCCGCCGACCGGCGACCAGGCACCTGCCCCCGCCCCGACACCTCGGCGTAGATCGCTGCCAGGCGTGCGGCGGACGCGGGGAGGCCGTAGGTGTGGCGGATGCGGTGGGCGAGGGATGGGGGGTGGTGGTGGGGGAGGTGGGCGGCGGCTTCGAGGAGGGCGGGGGTGAGGTCGGTGGGGGTGTGGTGGGGGACGAGGAATCCGCCGTCGTGGGCGATGAGTTCGGGGAGGGCGCCGGTGGTGGCGGCCACGACCTGGGTGCCGCAGGCGAGGGCGTCGAGGGCGGTCTCGCCGAAGCCGGCGGCGGGGTGCGGGTGAGCGCAGAGGTCGGCGTGGGCGAGGGCGTGGAGGGTGGCGGCGCGGCCGGCGTCGGGGGCGAAGTCGACGGCTGACGAGCAGCGGGCGCGCAGCACGCCGGCGTGCGGACCGTCCCCGATGACGCGCAGCCGCAGCCGGGGGTCAGCGGCGTGCGCGGCGGCGAAGGCGTCGGCCAGCTCCTCCCAGCCGCACCCCGCGAGGAGCGGCCCCGCGGCCACGACGCGTACCGCGTCCTGGGTGATACGGGCCCGCGCGGGCACCGCGGGCAGCGCGTCCTCGTCCAGCGGCACCGGCAGCAGCCGGTGGTGGCCGGGGAGGCCGAGATCGCCCAGCCTCAGCAGCAGCGAGTCGCTGACCGGCAGTACGGCGGCGGCCGCCGCGAACAGGCGGGCGGCACGCCGCAGTTCACGCCCGCCGACATGCCCGTACCAGCGCGGGTCGTGATCGCTGACGATGAAGGGAACGCCCAACTCCCCCGCCACGCGCGGCGCGTACCGGTCGGTGCCGGGCCGGTGGACATGCAGGAGGTCGAACGGGCCGCCCAGCGCGCCCTCGTGGCGGAGGGCGGCGACGATGCGGGCCACGGTGCCCGGGACTCCGCGGGCCGCGGCGACCTCGTACCGGCGCGGCGGCCCGGGGTCGAGGCCGACGCCGCGCAGCTCCTCGTGCCGCGCCGACGTGAGCGCGGGGACGACGGCGACGCGGACGGTGTCGGCGCAGCGGGAGGCGGCGGCGCCCCAGTCCGCGGGGCGCGGCGGCCCGTCCGGACCGGTCAGCATGACGACACGCACAGCGGCCACCCCCGGCCCGCGGCAAAGGCCGCGCAAGAGGCACACGCGGCCCAGGCGACCCGAGCCGCACGGGCGGCACCGGAACGGGCCGCTCCGGCGGACACTGTGGCACAGCGGCCGTCCCTGCCGGGGTCACACGCCCGCGGCGGCGCTCACTTACGGCCGGGTCTCCAGTTCAGACCCCACCCATAGGCGTAGTCGACCGTACGCTGCGGGCTGACCCCGCGCCGGGGCACCAGATAGCGGGCCTCGCGTCTGACCACGAGGTCGTCGCCTTCGCGGGTGACGAGCGCCAGCGCGCAGACGTTGGACTGGACGGTGCACTCGTCGAGCGCGAAGTCGATGGGCGCCCCGTGTTCGGGGCGCAGCGTGACGGTGGCGTGCAGTCCGGCGAAGCTGCGGGCGCCCGCGTAGATGGTGACGAAGACGAGAATCCGCCGGAAGTTGGCGGTGTGGTCGAGATTGACGGTGAGGTTCTCGCCCGCCTCGCCGGCTCCGCTGCGGTCGTCGCCGTCGAGTTGCAGGAACGGCGGCTGCTGCAGTGACCCGAAGGCGCCGCCGAGCGCCTGGACGACGCCCTTGCTGCCGTCGGAGAGCTCGAAGAGCGCGCACAGGTCGAGGTCGACGCCGCCCTTGGAGAACGGCCCGGCGGACCGCCCGGGGTCGGCCTGCCAGCTCAGGTTGACCCGCAGCGCCCCCGACGACCCGCCCTGCTTGGTGAGCGAGACGGCGGGCGCCTCCTTGGTGAGCGTGACCTTGGTCAGCCGTACGGGCGCGGGGACAGGCGCCGGCACGGGCCCCGGGGCGGGCGCGGGCGCGGCCACCACCGCTGTCGCCCCGACCGGCAGGTCACCCGTCACCAGACCGTACGCCGCCGCCAGTGCGCCGAAACCGGTGTCATAGCCCTGCCCGACGGCACGGAACTTCCAGCCGCCGCCCCGCCGGTAGCACTCGCCGAGGACGTAGGCCGTCTCGGAGGAGGCGCCCGCGCAGTCGAAGCGGGCCGCCTCGGAACCACCCGCGGTGACCCGCAGGTCGAGTCCCGGGACGCTGCCGATGGGCCCGCCGTCCGCGCGGGCGGCGATCAGCACGGAGGTGACGGCCGGTTCGAGGGACGCCAGGTCCACCGAAAGAGTGTCGGTGACCGTCGCGCCGGACGCCGCGCTCCCGGCGAGCCGGACCGCGCCCGAGCGGTCCGCCGGGGCGGCGGCGTGCACCAGATCGTCCGGTCCGCGGGCCGCGCCGTCCGCCAGGAGCAGCACGCAGAGATCGGCGCGCGGAATTCCCGCTCCGGCCCCCCGCGCGAACTCCACCTGCACCGCTGTCGTCGGCAACGGCACATTCTCACCCTTGCGCAGGTTCATCCGGTTCCCCTCCCCCCTGCGACGCGTCCTCCGGCGACCCCCGGTAACCCCTGCGACGCTTGGCTTTTACCTGATCACATCATGATGCGTGACCGATTTCCCCGGATTCGCTCATATTGGGGACGTGGCACCACACATCACGCCGCAAACAACCCGCTAATCAGTCTCCCCAACGACCACATCGTGGGCTTAACTTATGGCCCATGAGCTCCCCCCGCGGTAACTATGGTGGCGGCTACAGCAGCTACTACCCCTCGTCTTCGTCCTTCCCGGACACCCCGATCTACGACAGCCTCGTGGCCGAGCGAGGCACACCGCAGATCGCGCCCATCCGCGTCCCGTCCCCGTACTCGCAGTACGACACCGGGAGCTACAACGGGTACGGCAGCAACCTCCCGGCGCTGCCCGCCCTGCCCGCGCTGCCGTCGGGTCCGTCGACGCCCTCGCCGCAGTACACCCAGCCGCAGATGCAGCCGGTGCACAACGGCTACCCGACCGGCGGCTTCCCGCAGACGCCCGCGCCGTACATCCCGCAGCAGGCGGCCGCGCCGCGCGGCGGGTTCAACGGTTATCCGAGCGCGAACGGAAACGGTTACCCCGCGCAGCCGCCGCAGCCCTCGCCGTCCGGTTACGAGGCCGCGCGGCCGGTGCCGCCGCGTCCCGTACCGCCGCGGCAGGTGCCCGGTGGCCACCCCGAGGACCCGTACCAGCAGCGCCGGAACCTGGGCCAGGGCTACTACCAGGGCTGACCGCGCCGTCGTCCTGGCAGGATGACGGTATGACCACCAGCTCGGCACGTCCCGCCGCCAGCGCCCGGGTGAGCGCGCTGCACTTCTATCCGGTCAAGTCGCTGCGGGGGATCAGCACGCCGGAAGCGGTGGTGGAGCGGTGGGGTCTGGAGGGCGACCGGCGCTGGATGCTGGTCGACCCGGTGCATCTGAAGGCCGTGACACAGCGGGAGCAGCCCCGCCTGGCACTGCTGGCCGCCGAACCCGTGGGGGGTGGCGGTCTGCGGGTGACCGGGCCGGGGCAGGAGCCGATCGAGATCGCCGCGCCGCCCGGGGATCCGGCGGCGCTGGAGACCGCACGCCACTTCTCGGCCAAGATCGAGGTCATCCCGGTCGGCGAGGCGGCCGACGCGTGGTTCGGCCGCTATCTGGGCACGCCGGTGCGGCTGACGTACATGGACGATCCGGCCGTACGGCGGCCGGTGGATCCCGAGTTCTCCCAGCCGGGTGACACGGTGAGCCTCGCCGACGGCTTCCCGCTGCTGGTGACGACGACGTCCTCGCTCGCGGCGCTGAACGCGCTGATCGCCGGCGGCCCCCGGCCGCACGAGGGGCCGCTGCCGATGGACAGGTTCCGGCCGAACGTGGTCCTGGACGGCACCGACGCCTGGGCCGAGGACGGCTGGCGGCGGGTGCGGATCGGCGGGATCGCCTTCCGGGTGGCCAAGCCCTGCGGGCGGTGTGTGATCACCACGACCGACCAGACGAGCGCCGGCCGCGGCCGGGAGCCGCTGCTGTCGCTGGCCCGGCATCGGAAAATGGGCACGAGCCTGGTTTTCGGCCAGAATCTGATCCCCGAACATCCCGGAACCCTTCGCGTCGGCGACCCGTTGACCATGGTGGAGTAGCGCGTCACGGCGGTGCTCCCGCGACCCCGGGGCCGTCCCCCGCACGAGTCGTGCCGTTTGCGGTAGTTGAACGGGTGGGAAGGGGGTGACCGTCGATGCGTCGTCGCTGGTTCCGCACACCGCGCGGGAGCCGCAAGGACCACCGCGGCGGCACGGGCCGCCGTGACCGCGGGGTCCGCGCCCGGCGCGGGCGTGGCGGGGCCCGCAGGGTCCGTCCCGTCTTCGGCTGGCGCTGGCGGCGCAATCCGCTGCGCAGGCCGACCGACCTCGTCGAGGCGTGGCTGGGAGTGCTCACCGTACTGCTGTTCTGCGCCGTGCCCGCCGCCGGCTACTGGGCCGGGCACTCGGTGGACCGGGTGCTGCAGCGCGTGGCACGCACCCAGCGCACCGAGCGGACCCTGGTGCCCGCCGTGGTGGTCGACCCGCACACCGGCAAGCCCGCCACCGGCGCGGCCGCGGTCGGCACCGGCGACCCGCGCCACGGCGACCTGCTCCGCTGGACCGCTCCCGACCACTCGGTGCACACCGTGACCGTCTCCGCCGACACCGAGGTGTGGCGACCGGGCGGTCTGGGCGTGTGGACCGACAAAACGGGGCACCTGGTGCCGCCGCCGCTGGACGGCCCCACCGCCGCCACGCACGCGGCGCTGGCGGGCTTCGTCACCGGCGCCGCGGCCGGCGGGGTGCTGCTGGTGTCGCGGCAGCTCGTCATGTGGCGGCTGATGCGCCGGCGGCTGGCCGGATGGGAGCGCGAGTGGGCCCGGGTCGGCCAGGACTGGGGGCGTGCGGGCGCGGGCGGTTGACGCCTTCGCTCCGCTGGTTGACGCTTTCGCTCCGCTGCTGGACGCGGCCGTCCGGGGCGGCCGCCCGCTCCGTGGAAGGGGGCGCCCCACTGGTGTTCGTCAACAGCCACCTTCGGCGCGCGCTACGGTTAAGCCCCCGGTCAGGATTTGCAAGAGGTGGGGGCAGAGCAGCCCGATGGCACATGGCGTGGTGCAGGTAACCAGTCCGAGCAGCTCGCGGTGGCGCCGCCGCACCGGCGAGTACGAGACGCTGGCCGCCGCGATCGAGGCGGCGGCGGACGGCGACGTCCTGTCGGTGAGCGCCGGTACCTACCGCGAGAACCTGGTGCTGGACCGCGCCGTGACGCTGCGCGGCGCGGACGGCCCCGGCACCGTGCGGATCGCGCCCGCGTCGGGGGTCGCGCTCACCGTGCGTGCCGCCGCCACCGTGCAGGACCTGCTCGTGGAGTGCCAGGACATCTCGGCCGCCGCGCTGCTCGTCGAGGGCGGCGCCCCCGAACTGTCCGGGCTGCGGATCAGCACCCGCTCCGCGGTCGGCCTGGAGGTGCGTGAGGGCGCACGGCCCACCGTGCGGCGCTGCACCGTCGACAACCCGGCGGGGCTGGGCATCAGCGTGCTGGACGCGGCGGGCGGGCTGTTCGAGGAGTGCGAGGTCGTCGCCGCGGGCCAGACCGGGATCGCGGTGCGCGGTGGCGCGACCCCGCGCCTGGAGCGCTGCCGGGTGCACCACACCTCGGCCGCCGGGATCTCCGCCACGGGCGAGAACACCGTGGTCGAGGCCGTCGGCTGCGAGGTGTTCGAGATCCGCGGCACCGGTGTGCAGATCTCCTCCCGTGCCTCGGCGCACTTCACCGACTGCCAGGTGCACCGCACGACCGGCGACGGCATCACGCTGGACACCGACGCGGTACTCGCGCTGTCCGACTGCGACATCCACGACATCCCCGAGAACGCCATAGACCTGCGGGCCCGTTCGGTCCTCACCCTCACCCGCTGCACCGTCCGCCGCTTCGGCCGCAACGGCCTGTCGGTCTGGGACCCGGGCACCCGCGCGGACGCCAACTCCTGCGAGATCCACGACAGTACGGGCGACTACCCGGCGGTCTGGGTCAGCGACGGCGCCGTGGCCATACTGGACGCCTGCCGCGTCCACGACGTGCCCGACGCGCTGTTCGTGCTCGACCGGGGCTCCCGGGCCGACGTCGTGGACACCGACTTCGCGCAGATCCGCAACACCGCGGTCTCGGTGAGCGACGGCGCCAACGTCCAGCTGGACGACTGCAGGATCCGGGAGGCCGCCACCGGCGCCTGGTTCCGCGACCACGGCAGCGGCGGCACCCTCGCCCAGGTCACCATCGACGACACGGCGACCGGGGTGATCGTCACCAAGGGCGCGGACCCGACGCTGGAGCGGTGCACCGTCACCAACCCCGCCGAGTCCGGCATCTATGTGTCGGCGGAGGGCCGCGGCACCTTCACCGCCTGCCGGGTGACCGGCAGCCGCGGCTACGGCTTCCACATCATCGACGGCTGCCGGTCGACACTGACCCGGTGCCGTACCGAGCGCTGTGCGCGCGGCGGTTACGAGTTCGCCGAGCCAGGTCCTGTCACCGAGGAGTGCACCAGCGACCGGGCGGCGACGACGGACCCGGCGCCGGTTGCGGGCGCACCCGTACAACAGGCCACCGCGGCCCAGTCGTTCGGCCTGCTGGGCGGCGTACCGGCGCAGCGCCCGGTGGCGGCGGAGGCCGAGGCACCGGCGCCGCCGTCCCGCGCGAGCGACGACGTGCTCGGCGACCTGGACGCGCTCGTCGGGCTGGACAGCGTCAAGCGCGAGGTGCGCACCCTGATCGACCTGATCGCGGTCGGCCGCCGCCGCCAGGAGGCCGGGCTCAAGGCGCCGTCGCTCCGCCGCCATCTGGTCTTCACCGGCTCCCCCGGCACCGGCAAAACCACGGTGGCCCGGCTCTACGGCGAGATCCTCGCCTCGCTCGGGGTGCTGGAACGCGGTCACCTCGTGGAGGTGGCGCGGGTCGACCTGGTCGGCGAGCACATCGGCTCGACGGCGATCCGCACCCAGGAGGCGTTCGAACGGGCGCGCGGCGGTGTGCTGTTCATCGACGAGGCGTACGCGCTCGCGCCGGAGGACTCGGGCCGCGACTTCGGCCGGGAGGCCATCGACACCCTGGTGAAGCTGATGGAGGACCACCGGGACGCGGTGGTGGTGATCGTCGCCGGCTACACCGCGGAGATGGACCGCTTCCTGGCCTCCAACCCCGGTGTGGCGTCGCGTTTCTCACGGACCATCACCTTCGGCGACTACACGGCGGACGAGCTGCTGCGGATCGTCGAGGCGCAGGTGCTGGAGCACGAGTACCGGCTCGGGGACGACGTGGGCGAGGCGCTGCTGAAGTACTTCACGGCGATCCCCCGCGGCCCCGGTTTCGGCAACGGGCGGGCCGCGCGGCAGACCTTCGAGGCGATGGTGGAGCGGCACGCGGGACGGCTGGCCCAGGTCGCCGAACCCACCCACGACGAACTGCAGCTCCTCTACTCGGAGGATCTGCCGGAGCTTCCCTGACCGGCGCCGGGCGGGTCGGGGGTGGCTGCCCGGTCCGGGGCGGCCCGGTCCGGTGCGGGCTCGTCCGGGTGCGGCTGATCCGGGGCGGCGTGGTCCGGGGCGGCGTGGTCCGGGGCGGCCTGTCGCGGGCTCGGCTGGTCCCGGGTGACCTGGGCGGGCACTCCGGCCGCCGGGACGACCGGCAACCGGGCCAGCAGCGCGGCGCGTTCCTGCGCGAAGGCGGGGTCGGCCTGGAAGTCCGAGTGCCCGAGCACCGGTTCCGGCAGCGGGTAGGCGACGCTGCGGCCGTACGCGACCGGGTCGAGCAGCGGTCCGCGGTCGACGGGCTCGGGCGGTGGCCCGCCGCCCTCGCCGCCCGCCACCGCGCAGCCGACCGGGCCGCCGATCGGGTCGGTACGGCGCCACAGATTGCGCCAGGCGTGCATGTCGTCGTGGAGCCCGCGTAACAGCGCGGGACCGAAGTGTGCCGGGAACCAGCGCCCGTAGAGCCTGGCCAGCGGGCAGCCGTAGGTGAGCAGGGCGACGCGGCCGCGTACCACCGGGTCGAGCTGCCAGACCGCGGCGGCGGCCAGCACACTGCCCTGCGAGTGGCCGGACAGGATGATCCGGCCGCCGGTGCGCTCGGTCCAGGACGCCATCCGCCAGCTCAGGTCGGGGACGGCGCGCTCGGCGTAGCAGGGCGGCGCGAAGGGGTGGGCGGCGCGCGGCCAGAAGGTGCCCACGTCCCACAGGATGCCGACGGTACGGCGGGCGGAGGGGTCGCGGTAGGCGCGTCTGCCCAGCGCGACGAGGGCCACCACCCCGGCGCCGACCAGCCAGGAGCCCAGCGACTGGGCGGCGCCCGCGAGATCGCGCAGGGCCGCGGGCGCACCGGCGGCGGCGTCCCCTGGTGTCCCGCCGCCCGCCCAGGACCCGGCGACGGCGCCGCCGCCGAGCGCGAAGGCCGCCGCGCACACCACGGCGATCAGCACCGGCGCGCTGTCGGTCAGCCCGGCGCGGGCGATGGCGTTGGCGATCTGCCGGGTGCGTGCCGTCTGGTGCGGCTCGTCCGGGTACATCCGCTCGACCTCGGCGCGCATCGCCCGCTCCCGCCGCCACAGGCGCCCGATCGCGGCGGCCGTGACCAGCAGCAGCACCGCGAGCACGGCGGGGATCACCGACGCCTCCCAGGTGAGCACCGCGGGCGGCCCGGCCAGCGGGCTGCCGGACTCCCCCGGGGTCGGCCCCCGGTCCAGCCAGTCCGCGGCGCGCTGCGCGACCCCGCCGGTGAGCACCCCGCCCAGCGCGCAGGCGAGCAGGGCGACCGCGGGCCCCGCGAGTCCGTGCAGCGCCACACCTCCCGCCAGCCGCGCCTCGGCGGCGTCATCCTCGCCGCGCCCTCCCTCCGCGGCACCGGAACCCGCCGCACCGGAACCCCCCGCGCCCGAGCCCGCCGCACCCGAGGCCGCGCCCGCACCGCCTGTACCCGCACCGCCCGGGTCCGGATTTCCCGCGCGCCGTCCCGAGCGGTGCAGCACGGTCGCGGCCAGTGCCAGCGCGGCGATCAGGGCGCCCTGGAGGATGGTGAGCGCGGTGAAGGTCTGGGCCGCGGGCAGCCGTCCCGACGAGGTCCAGGCGGGCCGGTGCCAGCCGCTGTAGACGGCGGCGGCCAGCACGACGGCCGCGGAACCGTAGAGCAGCACCCGGGTGGTGAGGTGGTCGGTGGTCTCGTCGAGACCGGCCTCGGTGCGGCGGGCCCGGCAGGCCCCGGCGACGGCGGCGGCCGACATCAGGGCCAGCAGGGCGGCGAGCGTCCAGCCCGCCGCGGGCAGCAGCAGCCCGGCGTGCGCGTTGTCGTAGCGCAGCGCCGGTACGCACAGGGCGGTGGCGACGGTGAGCAGGCCCGCCGCGGTGTGGGCGGTGCGCAGCCGGGCGACCGAGCGGCGGCCGTACCAGAATCCGGGCAGCGCGAGGGCGGGGGTGCCAGGTGCGGGCGGCGGACCCGGCCGGACGGAGGGGCGCTGCGATTCGTACGCGTACCAGGTGCGGCGGGACAGCCACCACAGCAGCGCGGTGAGCGCCAGCGGGACGGGGGCCGCCGCGGCGAGCCTGCGGCCGGGCTCGCTCCACCAGCCGCCGCGCTCGACGGCGGCGAAGCCCAGCCAGGACGTGCCGCGTGAGCAGCGTGCCCGGCCCGCGCACTGCCAGCCGACGATGTCGAGCGCCACCTCGCAGACGGCGGCGACCAGCAGCACGGTCAGGGTGAGCGCGATCAGCCGGACCAGTGCCTCGTAGCCGCGGCTGAGCCGGGCCCGGGGCGACGGCGGGCGCATCCAGTGCGCCAGATTGACGATCATGAACGGGAGCAGCAGCAGCCACAGCGCCCGGCTGCCGTTGCCCGAGGTGAGGTTGGACCAGCAGTACGCCTCGGGCACCGGTCCCCTGGTGTGCCGCCCGGGGTGCTTCTCCGCCTCGGCGTCGCAGGCGCGGCGGTGTATTCCGGCCGTCTCGTCGCCCGCGAGGCGTACGGTACGGGGGTCGTCGAGCATGCGCTCGGGGGTGGTGCCGCCGACCCCGTGCACCAGGAGTTCCAGGGCGAGCGGGGGCGCGCCTGCCGCTTCGGTGTCGGGTTCGACCGGCAACAGCATGGCTGGCCCCTGTCCCTCGCGGTCACCCTCGTGGTGCCCGCACGCCTCGACGGCCAGCCATGCACACGCCAACCGTGCCGTAATCGTGATCCCGGTGGTCGGAAGTGGTACGCGGTGGTCACCTGGCGTACACCTGTGGCGGCTGGTCATGGAAAGATGTCCGGCACAGGACGACGGCGGCGCGCGACCGGCCCCCGGCAGCGGTACCGCGGACAACGAGACGGACAGGACGGGGTCACGGGTGAGCGACAACCAGAACCTGCTCGCGGAGCAGCGGCGGGCCCTGATCCTCGACGAGGTGCGGCGCCGTGGCGGCGTCCGCGTCAACGAGCTGACCCGCAGGCTGAACGTCTCCGACATGACGGTGCGGCGCGACCTCGACGCGCTGGCCAGGCAGGGCGTCGTGGAGAAGGTGCACGGCGGCGCGGTCCCGGTCGTCGAGGCCAGCAGCCACGAGCCGGGCTTCGAGGCGAAGTCGGCCCTGGAGCTGGGCGCCAAGGAGGCCATCGCGCGGGCCGCGGCCGCCCTGGTCACGCCGGGCAGCGCCATCGCGCTCGCGGGCGGCACCACCACCTTCGCCCTGGCCCACCACCTCCTCGACGTCCCCGACCTGACCGTGGTCACCAACTCGGTACGGGTCGCGGACGTCTTCCAGTCCGGCCAGCGGCGGCCGGGCGGGCAGAACGGCGAGGGGTCCGCGACGGTGGTCATCACCGGCGGTGTCCGCACCCCGTCGGAGACGCTGGTCGGGCCGGTCGCGGACCGGGCCATCCAGTCGCTCCACTTCGACCTGCTCTTCCTCGGTGTGCACGGCATCTCGGTCGAGGCGGGCCTGTCGACGCCGAACCTGGCGGAGGCCGAGACCAACCGGCAGTTCGTCCGCTCCGCGCGGCGCGTCGTGGTGATCGCCGACCACACCAAGTGGGGCACGGTGGGCCTGAGTTCCTTCGCCTCCCTGGAGGACGTGGACACCCTGGTCACCGACGCCGGTATCCCCGAGGTGCTGCGGGCCGAGATCGGCGAGCACCTGTCGGACCTGATCGTCGCGGGCGAACCCGAGGGCCCCGCAGACATCTGAGAACGGCCTCTGTACGCTGCCGCGCATGGCCCCCCGTACGCAACGCCCACTGCGCGACGTCGAGTTGGACTTCCTCGACAGCGCTCCGGTGAGACTGTCCTTCTCCGCCGCGCTCAGCTCGTCCCCCGAGGCCGTCTACCACGCCCTCGCCGTCGACACCGAGGGCTGGTCCCGGTGGTTCGCCGCGGTGGTGTCGGCCACGCCGACGCCGATCGGCCGCGATGTCGTGCTCTCCGGCGGGGTCCGCTTCGAGGAGACCGTACTGGCCGCCGACGAGCCCTCCCGCTACGCCTACCGCGCCGACACCATGAACGGCCCCGGTGTGCGCGCGCTGCTGGAGGAGTGGCGGGTGGTGCCCGCGCCCGGCGCGGGCGGGGGCAGCGTGCTGCGCTGGAGGATCGCCGCCGACGGCCCGCTCGTGACCCGCGTCGCGCTACGGCTGATCTCCCCCGGTCTGCGCCGCGCCTTCCACGGCGCGGCGCGCGCGCTCGACCGGGGGATCACCGCCTGATCGCCGACGCATGGGCCGTCAGGTCCTGCTGACCCTGCCGCAGTCGCCGGTCTGCCCCCAGCCGAGCGGCCTGCTGCGGTCGTACGGGTCGGTGGCCGGGCCCTTCGGGGTGGGCCGGGGGGTGCCGCTCGCGGTGCCGGTGGGTGTCGGCTCGGCGGCGTGCGGGAACTCCGGGTGCAGCAGACCGTCGTAGATCCCGCAGGCGCTGTTGCCGATGTCGCCGTTCCACCGGGTCAGCGCCAGCTTGCCGGGAGTGTGCTGCCAGCGGTTCGGGTCGGGCAGTTCGAAGGTGAGGGTGCGGCGCACGATCGTCCGGGCGATCTCCGGTGACGCGCTCTGGTCCCGCGCCTGCCGCAGCGGGTAGACGAAGGTGTAGTCGGCGTCGATCCGGACGCCGCCCATCTCGCCCTTCCGCACGGTCATCCGCCCGCGCACCTTCACCACGCTCCCGACGACCCGCGCCTCGGCGGGTGCGAACCGCGAGAACAGGTTGGACGTGTTCTGCTTCTGGGTGGGCTTGGCCAGGGAGGCGCGGATGTCGGCCAGCGACCGCGTGGCCGCCTGGTCGACCAGCGCGAGCGCCTTGTCGGGGCGGCCGCCCGCCAGCACCGCGGGGTCGAGATTGGCGTCCACCAGGAAGTCCTTGGCCTGGCGCAGGGCCGTGGCGACCGCCGTCTTGGAGGAGACGCCGTAGCGGGCGGCGGGCGGCAGCACGATGGCGTCCGCGCCGTTGCCCCAGGCTTGCGCGGGCGACCCGGCGAACGGCCGCTTCAGCGTGGGCAGATCGGGGTCGACGCTGGGCGGCGCGGCGGTCGGCGCCGCGGTCTCCGGGGCCTGGGTGGTGGGGATCGGCTGCGCGGCGGCGCTGCTGTGATGGCCGCCCTTGCCGGTCACCCAGGACCAGGCGCGGCTCGGCGAGAGGGCGATCAGCAGCAGGACGACGACCAGCAGCACGCCCAGCAGGCCGCGGAACTGCGACCGGCGGCGCAGCCGTCGCTCGGCGTCAGCCGAGGAGCCCGCGCGCCATGCCGTCGCGGAGGACGACGCCGGCGACCCACCACGGCCGCGCCGGAAGCCCGGCAACCGCCGCCGGCGCGCCGGGGGTTCCGCCGCCCTGCGCTCGTCCTCCTCGCGCAGCCTCCTGGCGACCATCCGGGCGCGCGCCGAGGGTTCCTTGGGCGCGCTGGCGCGTATCGCGCTCTCGCTGTCCTGGACGAACCGGTCCCACACGTCGTCGGGGATGGACGGCTCCTCGGCGGGGGCCGGCGATGAATCGGTGGTCACGGCAGTCGCTCTCGTCTCGTCCAGGCATGCCTGGGGAAGGCGAGGTACCGCTCACTCGAGTGCCCCCACAGGCGAACAACGGATCGGGGCCGCCGCCGGCTGGCGGACGCCCGGCCCCGTGTGTCGCACATTCTTACGCATCCCCCGCACGGCCCGGTCAGCGGTACTCCGCCAGCCGCCGTCTGATCCCGAGGAGCACCAGTACCCCGGCGGCGCCGAGCGCCGCCCCGGGGATCGCGGGCCAGCCGTCCAGGGCGCCGCGGGCGTCGGTCGCGTGGGCGGTGAAGTCGTCGAGCTGCCGCCCGGCCAGCGCGTCCAGTGTGGTGGCGAAGTCCCAGAAGTCGAAGGCGATGTCGCCGCGTCCGACCGTGGTGAGCACGATGGCCGCCTGGTCCGTCTCGCCCTTGGCCCGCAGGTTCCGCAGGGTGCGGTCGTCGGCGCGGAAGTGGCCGTAGCGGGTACGGACGTCGGCGTAGCCGGGGCGTTCCGCGGCGGTGGCGTAGCCGTCCGGGGTGAGCAGGGTGTCGAGTTGGCGGGTCAGCGCGTCGAACTGCTTCTGGTCGGTGACCGCGTAGGCCGCGTCGTGGACGAACCAGCGGCTCTCGCTCGCCGCGGCCTGCGCCGCCACCGCGCGTGCCTGCGCCAGGCGGGTCCAGGGCCGCAGCCCCTGGTCGCCCGCGGCGGTCACCGAGTCCGCGGAGGACAGGAAGGAGAGGACACCGGAGACGCTGATCACCAGCGCGGCGGCCGTGGCGGCGAGCAGCGCGGGGTGCAGCAACCGCCGGTAGTCGACGGTCAGTTCCCACTGCCACCAGACGAGGAAGGCCGCCGTGAGCGCGCCGACCAGGCCGACCAGCAGCGCCGCGCGCTCGGCCGCGTCATGGGCGGTGGACGCCAGCGCGGCCGCCTGCCGCTGGTAGACGGCGGACAGCGCGGAGGCGGCGGGCAGTAGCTGGTCGTGCATGATCTGACCGGCCTGGACGTTCATGGTCACCGCGACCTGTGGCGGCTGCCCCGCCGTACGGTCGGGGTGCAGATCGTCCACATAGGCGGCCCGGCCGCTCAGGTCGTCGTAGCGGCCGAGCGCGTCGAGCAGCGAGCGGACCCGGGAGCCCTGGTCGCGGTCGGCGCCCAACTGCCGCAGCAGATCGCTGACCTGGGCCCGCCGCTGCTGTGCGGTGATCAGGGCGATGAGCTGGTTGCCGACTTCCACCGTGGGGTCGGTGGCGGACTGGCCCGGGGCGAGGGTGTCGGCGCGCTGCGCGTCCAGGTCAGCCAGCGCGAAGTTCAACTGCGCGGCGACGGCGGCCCGTTCGGTCACCGACTGGCGCAGCCTGAGGGTGTCGTGCCGCACGGCGACAGCGCCGCCGATCGCGACCGCGCACAGTGCGGCGAGTGCCAGAAGCGCCGTCACGGTCCTGGTGCCGAGCCGCCGCGGCCCGGCCTTCCCCCGTCGAAGGCCGCGCCGCGGCGGGCGAACCGTCTCGGGCGGGCGCACCACCACGGGCACCACCGCCGCCTTGCTCTCCCCCGCCGGCCGCGTCGCCTGAGACGTCGTCATACGGTGACGCTAGGCGGGTGGCGCGACACCCCGGTGGCCTGACAGCGTCCGGACGGTGTCCGGGCCGTAACAGAACGGCAGCGAACGGCGGTTGGCGAGTGGCGGCCGGGCCGCGGTCAGTCCTTGTGCGAGCCCGCGGTACGGTGCCCCGGCCGGTCGTCGGGCGCGTGCCCGGACGAACTCTGGGGCGCGTCCTGGGGCGCGTCCTCGGGGTGCCAGAGCGGGTGTTCGGCCTTGATCCACCAGCGGGGGACGTAACCGGTGCGCAGCGCGCGGCGGGCCTCGGGGTCCTTGGTGGCGAGCCAGACGTGGCCGGTGATCACGGCGGCGATGAAGAGCGCCAGCCAGTCGTGGACGAAGGTGGCCCCGGTGCGCCAGAACAGCGGGGTCAGCCGGGGGAACCACATGATCAGCCCGGTGCCGATCATGATCAGGATGGCTCCGACGGTGAACGCGGCGTACAGCTTCTGCCCGGCGTTGAACTTGCCCGCCAGGCTCGGCTCCCGCCTGCGGGTGCGCAGGGCGGTGCGCAGCCAGCGCCAGTCGTGCGGGAGGAACCGGCCCAGCCGGCTCGCGTCGGCGCGGAAGGCGCGGGAGAGCAGCCCCAGCACCAGCGGCACCGGGAGCAGGATGCCCGACCACTCGTGGACGGTGACCACCAGCCTGCGGCGGCCGACGATCTCGGCGAGCGGCGGGAAGTACAGGCAGGCGGCGGTGAACACGCAGACCGCCATGAGGCAGTTCAGCGAGCGGTGCACCCAGGTCTCGGCGCGGGTGAAGCGGCGCAGCCCGGCGACGGCCCTGGACTCACGAAGTGGGGTCATCACCGCGGCCGTTCGACTTGCCGACCCACGCGTCCACGTCATAGCCGTAGTGCTCCCAGTAGCCGGGTTGTACGTCCTTGGTGACGGTGATGCCGGAGAGCCACTTCGCGGATTTGTAGAAGTACATGGGCGCCGCGTACAGCCGCACCGGTCCGCCGTGCGCGGCGGTGACGGGCTTGTCGTTCATGGTGAGGGCCACGATCATGTCGGAGCGGCGGGCCTGGTCGAGGGTGAGGCTCTCGGTGTAGACGCCGTCGAAGCAGGTGAAGCGCAGCGCGGTGCCTTTGGCCGTCACCCCGGCGGCGTCCAGCAGGGTCGACAGCCGCACCCCGGAGAACGCGGTCTTGGGCACCCGCCACCCGGTGACGCACTGCACGTCGTGCACCATCCGCACCTGCGGCAGGGCGCGCAGGTCGGAGAGCCGGTACGAGGCGGGGGTGTCGACGAGGCCGCCGACGGTGAGCCGGTAGTCGCGCTCACTGCGGTGCGGGATGGAGTCGGAGACCGAGTAGAAGCGGAAACCGCCGCCGCCGGGCAGCAGTCCGGTCACTCCGGTGGGGTCCTTGGCGCTGATCGACGCCAGGACGGTGTCGAGCTTGTCCTGTACGGCGCCGCCGACGCCCACGCCGAGCGCGCCGAGTCCCAGCATGCCCAGCACCACCCTGCGCCCGACGGGTGTGCCGCGCCCTTCCGGCGCGGGCGGCTCCGCCCCGGGCTGCGGCCGCGGCGGCTTCGCCGGGTCCGGCGTGCTGTCGTCCATGTACCGATTCGAGCACGCCGGACGCCCGGTGACCAGGGCAGGCCGGGCATCGTCAGGGTTTCGTCATATCTGCGCGGCTGTCTCTGAGTCCGCTGTGTCCGCCGCCGCGGCGCCCGTCGACGCCGGTACGGCGGCCAGCAGCCCGGCCAGCGCCTGGTTGAACGCGGCGGGGCGTTCGAGGTTCGGCATGTGCGCGGCGCCCTCGATGACGGTGAGCCGCGCGCCGGGGATGCGCTCGTGCAGGTACGCGGCGTCGCTCACCGGGGTGAAGACGTCGTCCCGGCCCACGACCAACAGGGTCGGCACGGCGATGTCGGCGAGCATCGCGGTGTAGTCCGGGCGCTCGGCGCGGCCGCGCAGCGCGGCGGCGGCGCCCTCCGGCGGGGCGGCGAGCATCATGCCGCGCACATGGTCGGCGACCTCGGGCAGCGCGGCGATGTTGGCGGGCGCGACCATCGAGTCCAGCACCTCGTGCGCGTAGCCCGCCATGCCCTCGCGCAGCAGCGCGTCCGCCCGGTCGTTGCGCTCCTTCCTGCCCTGCGGGGTCTCGCCCTGGGCGAAGGTGTCGGCGAGCACCAGGCCGCTGACCCGCTCGGGGAAGAGCCGGTGGAATTCCAGCACGATCTGGCCGCCCATGGACAGCCCGCACAGCACGGCGCGGGCGATCCCGAGGTGGTCGAGGAGCGCGGCGAGGTCGCGGGCGAAGGTGTCCAGCGGGGTGACGCCGGGGACGACGGTGGTCGCCCCGTAGCCGCGCAGGTCGGGGGCGATCACCCGGTGGCCGGGGAAGGCCGTCCGCTGCGGCCGCCACATCGAGCGGTCGAAGGGGTGGCCGTGGACGAGGAGCAGCGCGTCCCCGCTGCCCGAGTCGTCGTACTCCACCGTGATGCCGTTGACGGATACCGCGCTCACCTGGGATTTCCCCCCTGCCGAACCGATGTCTCGATGCTATGGGCGACATCAGCGCAGGGCAATGACTATATTGACCTCGGTGCAATATGAGGATGTGCACGGGATGGGCGTGCGGAAGGTGGCGGCGGGCCATGCGGGACTACCGGCGGGTGGCGGACTCGGTCGCCGCGGACATCGCGAGCGGACGGCTGCGGCCGGGTGACCGGCTGCCGACGCAGCGCGCGTTCGCCCGGCGGCTCGGCATCGCGGACTCGACGGCGGGCCGGGTCTACGCCGAGCTGACCCGCCGCGGTCTGGTGGTCGGCGAGGTCGGGCGCGGCACCTTCGTCCGGGCGGCGGCACCGGCCGCGAGCCCCGCGCTCGCCGAACCGGCCCTCGCCCGGATCGATCTGGAGCTCAACTACCCGGTCGTGGCGGGGCAGACGGAGCTGCTGGCCGCGGGCCTCGCCCGGCTGTCGCGGCCCGATGTGCTGGCGGCGGCGCTGCGACCGGCCGGGGCGACCGGCACTCCCGCGGCGCGCGCGGCGGTCACCGCGCTGCTCGCCCGGCCCGGCTGGGCACCCGACCCTGACACCGTGCTGTTCGCGGGGAACGGCCGCCAGGCGATCGCCGCCGCGATCGCGGCCCTGGTCCCGGCCGGCGGGCGGCTGGGCGTCGAGGCGCTGACGTATCCCGTGGTGAAGGCGGTCGCCGCCCGGCTCGGGGTCACCGCGGTGCCGCTGGCCTGCGACGCGGACGGGCTGGTGCCGGAGGCGGTGCGCGCGGCCCACGTCGCGTCGCCGCTGGGCGCGGTCTATGTGCAGCCGACGCTGCACAATCCGCTCGCGGTCACCATGCCGGGCAGCCGCAGGGCCGAACTCGCCGACGTGCTGCGGGAGTCGGGACTGGTGGCGATCGAGGACGCGATCTGGTCGTTCCTGCACCCGGACGCGGCCCCGCCGCTGGCCGCGTACGCCCCGGAGCGGGTGGTGTTCGCGGACAGCCTGTCCAAGCGGCTGGCGCCCGGCCTCACGCTGGGCTTCGCGCTGACCCCGCCGGAGCTCGCGGGCCGCGTCGTCGGCGCGCTGCGCTCGGGGGCGTGGACCGTGACCGGGTACGCCCTGGAGGCGGCCACCGGGTGGCTCACCGACGGCGCCGCCGCCACCGTGGCCGCCGCCAAGCGCGAGGACGCCGCCGCCCGCCAGCGGATCGCCGCCGCGGCGCTCGCCGGGTGCGCGCTGCGTAGCGACCCGCACGCGTACTTCTGCTGGTGGGAGCTGCCGGAGCCCTGGCGGGCCGACACCTTCGTGGCCGCCGCGGCGCGTCGCGGTATCGCCGTCACCCCCGCGGCGTCCTTCGTCGTCGGCCCGCACCGCACGCCCAACGCGATCCGCCTGGGGCTGGCCTCTCCCCCGCCCGAGACCCTCCGGCAGGCACTCGGCACGCTCGCCGCCCTGGCCCGCAGCGACCCTGACGACATGTCAGCCGACTGAGCGGAGGGCAGGGCTCGTCGGCTTCGGGAGTCATGGCACGATGCCGCCATGACCGATGAGACGCGGATACGGCACTACACCCGGCCCGACGGGCTGCCCCCGGTGAACGGTTACAGCCACGCGGTCGCGTTCAGCGGCCGGATGGTCGCCGTCTCCGGGCAGGTACCGGTGGACGCCGAGGGGCGGCTGGTCGGCGAGGGCGACGCGCGGGCGCAGATCCGGCAGGTGTTCGAGAATCTGACCGGCGCGCTGGCCGCGGCGGGTGCCACCCTCGCCGACGTCGTCAAACTCACCGTCTTCCTGACCGACTTGGCGGATCTGGACGCCTTCCGGCAGGTGCGCGACGGATATCTGCCGAAGGAAGCGCTGCCCGCCTGCTCGCTCGTCCAGGTCGGCGGCCTGGTCAATCCGGCCTTCCGGGTGGAGATCGACGCCCTCGCGGCGCTCTGACCCGAGCGGCGCGCCCGGTTCAGCCCGGCCAACTCCCGTCCGCCAGGAAGCCGTTGATGGCCGAGGCGTACGGGGCGATGTCGAGGCCCTGCGCGGCGAGCCAGGCGTCGGAGTAGTACTTGTCGAGGTAGCGGTCGCCCGGGTCGCAGATCAGGGTGACCACGCTGCCGGTGCGGCCGTCCGCGACCATCTCCGCGATGATCTTGAAGGCGCTCCACAGCCCGGTCCCGGTGGAGCCGCCCGCCTTGCGGCCGATCGCCGACTCCAGGGCCCGTACCGCCGCCACCGACGCGGCGTCGGGCACCTTCATCATGCGGTCGATCGCGCCGGGCACGAAGCTCGGCTCCATCCGCGGCCGCCCGATGCCCTCGATCCGTGAACCCCGGTCGCAGGACACGTTCTTGTCGCCGCTGACCCACCCCTCGTAGAAGCAGGAGTTCTCCGGGTCGGCGACGCAGATCCGGGTGTCGTACTGCATGTAGTGCACATAGCGCGCGATGGTCGCCGAGGTGCCGCCGGTTCCCGCGGTGGCCACGATCCACGCCGGGTACGGATACCGCTCCCGCCGCAGCTGCTGGAACATCGACTCCGCGATGTTGTTGTTGCCCCGCCAGTCGGTGGCGCGTTCGGCGTACGTGAACTGGTCCATGTAGTGCCCGCCGCTGCTCGCCGCGAGCCGTGCCGACACCTCGTACACCGTGCGCGGGTCGTCCACCAGGTGGCACTGCCCGCCGTGGAATTCGATCAGCCGCTGCTTCTCGTGGCTGGTGCTCCGGGGGATGACGGCGATGAACGGCACACCGACCAGGCGCGCGAAGTACGCCTCGGAGACGGCGGTCGAGCCGCTGGACGCCTCGATGACCGGTTTCCCGGGCCGGATCCAGCCGTTGCAGAGCCCGTACAGGAACAGCGAGCGGGCGAGCCGGTGCTTGAGGGAGCCGGTCGGGTGGGTCGACTCGTCCTTCAGGTAGAGGTCGATGCCCCACTCGTCGGGGAGCGGGAAGCGCAGCAGGTGGGTGTCGGCGGAGCGGTTGGCGTCGGCCTGGACCCTGCGGACCGCCTCCTTGAGCCAGGTGCGGTATCCGGGGTCGGTGCGGTCGATGTCCCCGGTACGCGTACAGCCGTCCGCCCGGTCGCTGCCGACTGCCGCGCGACCGGAGTGACCGGCACCGCTGGAAGCGCTCGCTTCGCTGGCGTCCACGTGACTCTCCCGTCCCTGCGGCGCGCCGCCTCGCGCCGCGCGCCGTGCCGGATGGCCCGTATATGGATCATAGGGGGACGAAAGCGCAGGTAGCAGGCTGGTGACTCCGACCGGAACGACAACCTCCAGCCAACCCGCTGTGCGGAAGTTGCGGATTCCGCCACATGGGGTGACTCTGAAATCGCATCACGGAGTACTGCCGCAGTCACTCTACGCAGTTTCGCTCAGGTGTTCCCATCGGAGCGGCGCACGGCCCGGACCCCGCCACGCGGGGTCCGGCCCCCGCCGCGGAGGGAGTCGCAGCCGTGATCATGCAAGCCGACAGAGAATGTGCGCTCGAACTCGACGCGCATCCGTACCGGATCCAACAGATCCGCCGGATCGTCTCCGCCCAGCTCCGTTACTGGCGCCTCGATCCGCTCATCGCCGCGGCGACGCTCGGCATCAGCGAGCTGCTCGGCAACGTGCACCGACATGCCAGGCCCGACAAGCACTGCTCGGTACGGCTGAAGCTGGCCGCCGACCGGCTCACCGTCGCGGTCGCCGACCACGACCCGCGGCTGCCGCAGCTGCATCCCGTGGAGCCGCTCGCCACCGGCGGGCGCGGGCTCGCCATGGTCGAGGCGATGAGCGACAGCTGGGGCACCGACCTGCTGCCCCAGGAGACCGGCAAGATCGTGTGGTTCGTCCTGCGCACCCCGGTACCGGTGCCCGCGCCGGTCCCGCTGCGCTCCACGGTCCCGTTCGAACCGCCCCCGAAGCGTGTCGGCGCCGCGGTCGCCCTGCCGGTGGCCCCACCGGTCGCCGCCCCGCTCGCGGTCCCCGTCGCCTGATCCGGCACTGCCGCTGATCGACGCGAAGCCGGGAACCGGCCGCCGTCTCCCCCGGAGACGGCGGCCGGTCGCATGGGCCGGGCGCCCGTGGGGCGGCCGGGCGCGAGGGGCGCCGCATCGGACTACTCCGTGGCGGGCCCGTCGGCCTGCCCGACAACCACCGGTCGGTCCGGCCCGGCGACGGCCGGTCGCATGGATCCGGCCCGCCAGCCGGCCCTGCGCATCGGCCGCCGCCGTCGTCGCCTCACTCCGTGGCGATCGCCCGCAGCACATCCAGCCGGGCCGCGCGGCGGGCCGGGCGCCAGCCCGCCAGGACGCCTGCCGCCACGCCGACCAGCAGCACGACCGCGAGCGGCACCGGCGGGACGGCGAAGGCGCTGATGCCCGAGCTGTCGGTGGCCTTCACCAGCGCCCAGCCGAGGAAGGCACCCAGACCGAGACCTCCCGCGGTACCGAAGGCGGCCACCACGACCGACTCCCAGCGCACCATCGCCCGGAGCTGGCCACGGGTCTGGCCGACCGCGCGCAGCAGGCCGAGTTCGCGGGTCCGCTCGTGCACCGCGAGCGTGAGCGTGTTGGCGATGCCGAGCAGTGCGATCAGCACCGCGAGCGCCAGCAGCGCGTAGACCAGGGTGAGGAAGGTGTCGATGCCCGCCGCCGACGAGGTGGCGTACTCGCTCTTGGTCTGCACGTCGGGCGAGCCGAAGGGCACCACCGCCCGCTGGACCGCGGCCTTGCCCGCGCTCACGGAGACCCCGTCCCTGAAGTCCACCGCCACGAGCGTGTCCTTGTCCTGGACGTGGTGCGGGCTCCAGGCGGCCCGGGTGATCAGGTAGTCGCCCGCGAGATCGGCCCGCTGGTAGACCGCGCCGACGGTGAACGGCACCTTGGTCCCGTCCGCAAAGCCGAGCGTCAGCGCGCTGCCGGTGGTCCAGCCGTGCTTGCCTGCCTCGTCCCGCGACACGGCGATCGCGTGCGTGCCGAGCCCGGCGAGCGAACCGCGTACCGTACCGAGGTCGAGCAGCCGGGAGAGCGCCACCGGATCGGTCACGGAGAGCTGGCGCCCTCCGCCGTCCACCTCGGCGACGCCCCGGCCGAGCCCCACCGCGTCCTTGACCTGCGGCAGCGCCGCCAGCGTGGGCGCCATCCTCGGGCTGAGCCCGCTGCCGCCCGCGCCGTAGACCTGCGCGCTGATCGCCACGTCGCCCGCGAAGGAGCGGTCCACGGTCTGGTTCATCGACTCCTTGAGCGACGCGCCGAGGACGGTGAACAGCGACACCACCGCGACCCCGATCATCAGCGCGGTGGCGGTCGCCGCCGTCCGCTTGGGGCTGCGCAGGGCGTTGCGGCGGGCCAGTGCCCCGGTCACCCCGCGCAGTCTGCTGACCGGCGCGCCGAGGACCCGTACCGCGACCGTGGAGGCCACGGGGCCGAGCACCACGAAGGCGCACAGGGTGAGCACCGCGCCCGCGGCGGTCAGCGGCAGGGTCGGGCCCGCCACACCGACGACGGTGAGCGCGACACCGGCCGCACCGGTGGCGGCCCCGATCAGCGCGCGCCGGCGGGAGGCGCCCGAGGTGTCCGTGGCGCTCTCGCGCAGCGCCGCGATCGGGGCGGTGCGCCCGGCCCGTACCGCGGGCATCACGGCCGAGGCGGCGCAGACCAGCAGGCCCACGGCGAGCGGTACGGCCATCGCCGCGGCGTGGATCTTCAGGCCGCCGCCGGGGAAGGGGAAGCCGACCGCGGGGAAGAGCGCCTGGAGTCCGGCGGCGATACCGATGCCGCCGAGCAGCCCGGCGGCCGAGGCGGCGAGCGCCACCACCACGGCCTCGGCGAGCGTCGAGCCGAGCACCTGGCGGCGGGTCGCGCCGAGCGCCCGCAGCAGCGCGTTCTCCCGGGTCCGCTGGGCGACCACGATCGCGAAGGTGTTGTGGATGCTGAAGGTCGCCACCAGCAGCGCGATGCCCGCGAAGACCAGCAGCAAGGTGGTGAAGATGTTCAGGAACGCCCCGGCGGTCGACGACTCGGCCTCGTCGCTGGCGGTGGTCCCGGTGATCGCCTCGTACTTCGCGGGGAGTACCCGCGCCACCCGGTCGGTGAGTTCCCGCTGGCTGATGCCGGGGCCCGCGCGCACCTTGATGGTGGTCGCCTCGCCCGGCCCGGGCATCAGGTACCACTCGGCGTCACCGCGGCTGAGCCCGGCGTACGTGGTCTGGCCCTCGCCGTCCTCGCCGCCGAAGGTGGCCACGCCGACGACGGTGATCCGCACCGGGTTGGGTGCGCGCAGCAGCGTGGTGTCCCCCACCCGCAGCTTGGCCTTCTTGGCCGCGCCGCGGTTGATCACGGCCTCGCCGGGCCCGCGCGGTGCGTGGCCCTCGACCAGCTTGTACGGGTTGAGCTTCGGGTCGGTGATCCAGTTGGCGGCGACGGTCGGGGCCTTGGTGTCGAGCGACTTCCCGTCCTTGCCGACGAGTTCGCCCGCGCCCTCGATGTCGGGCGCGACGGCCGCCACACCCGGCACCCGCTGGATCGCGGCGACGAGGTCGGTGGGGACCGGCTGCCGTACGCCCTGCCCGGGGCCCGCCTTGATCTGGTCGGCGCCGCGTACGACGGTGTCCGTGCCGCTGTTGGCGTCGGCGAACAGGCTGCCGAAGCTGGCCCGCAGCGTGTCGCCCATGACCATGGTCCCGGCCAGGAACGCAACGCCCAGGAAGACGGCGAAGAAGGTGCCCGCGAACCGGCGCTTGTGGGCGCGCAGTCCGGCCAGGCCGATGCGCAGCGAGGCGCGTGCGGCGCTCATCGGGCGGCACCTTCCGCGGTGCCGGTCCTGCCGTCGGCGGTGCCGGTCCTGCCGTCGAACGCCTTCATCCGGTCGAGCACCCGGCCCGCGGTGGGCCGTGCCATCCGGTCGACCAGACGGCCGTCGGCGAGGAAGACCACCTCGTCGGCGTGCGCGGCGGCGACCGGGTCGTGGGTGACCATCACGACGGTGCGGCCCATGTCGTGCACCGCCCGGCCGAGCAGTTCCAGCACCTCACCCCCGGAGCGGGAGTCGAGGTTGCCGGTCGGCTCGTCCGCGAAGACCACCTCGGGGCGACCGGCGAGGGCGCGGGCGACCGCGACCCGCTGCTGCTGACCGCCGGAAAGTTCACTCGGACGGTGCAACAGCCGGTCGCCGAGTCCGACGACGTCGATCAGCGCGTCCACCCAGGCCATGTCGGGCCGGGCGCCCGCCAGGTCGAGCGGCAGGGTGATGTTCTCCGCGACGGTGAGCGTCGGCACGAGGTTGAACGACTGGAAGACGAAGCCGACGCGGTCGCGGCGCAGCAGCGTCAGCTGCCGGTCGGTGAGCGATCCGAGGTCGGTGTCGCCGATGTGGGCGCTGCCCGAGGTGAGGGTGTCGAGCCCGGCGGCGCAGTGCATCAGCGTGGACTTGCCGGAACCCGAGGGGCCCATGATCGCGGTGAAGCGCCCGGCGGGGAAGCCGACCGTCACCCCGTCGAGGGCGCGGACCACCGCGTCGCCCTTGCCGTAGACCTTCGCGGCGTCGGTGACACGGGCGGCGGGCGGGGCACCGACCAGCGTCGGCCCGGAGGTGAGGTCGGCGGTCACAGCGCACCGCCCTTGCCCCGCAGGTCGCCGCCGAACCGCTCGTCGAGCACCGACAGACGTCGCCAGTACTCGTCCTCGTCGATCTCCCCGGTGGCGAAGCGGCGGGCGAGCAGCGCGATCGGGGAGTTGTCCTCGGCGGCGGCGTTGCTCCCGCCGGTGGCGGCCGCGCCCCAACGGGACTGCCAGGGGCCGCGGCGGCCGCGCCAGGCGGTACGCCGCAGCACGGTGACCACGGTGACCACGACCGCCGCCCAGATCAGCGGGAAGAACAGGATCCACGGGCCGGGCCCGCCGTCGTGCCAAGCCAGGGTGTTCATGCTCGTCAACTCCTCGATGGTGCGTCACGCGGAGACTTCTCCGACACCACCGAGCCTGGCTTTCCCCGGCCCTCACGTCGTCGTACGGCCAGCGGCACCCCGTCTACCCCGCGGGGAGTACGCGGCGGGGCGCGGCCTGCTCCCACCGCCACCCGGACCCGGCCATGCGGATGACGCGGCGGGATTCGGGCGCCCCCGCCGCGTCGGTGCGAGCCGCCACGTCAGCGCGGGACGACCAGGCCGTCGTCCTCGTCGGCGGGCCCGCGGGGCGCGGGTATCCGGCGGCGGCGCACCGGCCAGCTCTGCCTGCGGGGTACGGGGCGCCGCGGGCCGCCGCCCGGGGGCGCTCCCGGGTCGTCGGGACCGCGGGTCGGCCCCGGGCCGGCGGGTTCGCGGGCCGCGCGCGGGCGGGGCGCCGGCAGGCGGGGGACGAACCGGCGGCGCGGGGTGGTGCGGCCGGGGACGATGATCGCGAGCAGGCACGACAGCGCCATGCCGATCAGCCCGGCGACCACGCCCAGTTTGGTCGCGAGCGACACCTTGGGCAGCACGAACACCGCGATGTCCAGGCCGAAGGACGCGGCGCTGACCACGGCGAGGGCGGCGGCGACCCGGTTGAGCCGGGTGTCGAGCATCTCCGCGCGCATGGAGGAGGCGGCCACCAGCGAGTTGCTGACGTAGCCGAGCAGCTTGTCGGCCCGTTCCTGGGTGTCGTCGAGTCCGATCACCTGGCGGGCGGCCAGATATCCGGCGCGGTGCGCCTGCGTCGACTCGATGCGGTAGCCGTCCAGGTGGTGGAAGTCGGCCCACAGTCCGTCGAGGAACCGGCGGAAGGCGTGCACATCGGTGCTCTCCGGATTGCCGTGCGCCAGGTCCGCCAGCACCCACCTGCCCGCGATCAACGCGCCGACCAGCAGCGACTGCTGGGCCACCGCGACATCGGTGGGCTCGGTCATGGTCAGCAGATCGTCCAGCGGTGTCGCCGGGTCGCAGTCCCAGGCGTAGGTGTACGGCAGCAGGATCCGGCACTGCGGCCCCGAGATCAGCTCGGGCACCCGGGTGTCGGGCGGCCACGGCGGGTCCTGGGTGACGAAGTGGCAGTTGTAGCGCGCCGATTGGCGGTCGATCGGGGAGTGCTCGCCGCCCAGCGCGAGGTCGGGGCGCAGCGCCACGTTCGTCATCAGGCCGCTGCTCACCGAGGAGGCGAGCACCGCGGTCAGCACGGACGCGTCCGCCTCACGTAACGCGCGGTTGACCGAGGCGTCCAGCGCGTCGAGTTCGGGCAGGGCCAGCTCCCGCAGATCGATGTCGTGCCGCAGGGCGTAGACCACCAGGACCGTGCCCGCGGTGAGGATCCGGGCATGGCAGGCCACGATCTCGACACCCGGCAGGGCGACCACGGGCCGGACGACGGCGGTGAGGTCCAACTCGACGGTGCTGTCGGGGTTGTACGCCAGCGAGCGCAGCGACCCGGCGACGGGGTGCAGCACGCCGTGGCCGGGTACGGCCATGGCCACCGGGACGGGGCCGTCGGCGCTGTGGTGCAGCGGGTAGGCCCTGCTCTGCAGGTGCAGTACCCCGCTCATGCGGCGGCGCCCGGGCGGGCCACGGCCACGTACTCCGGGATCAGTTCGGACTCCGCGACGTCCACCCGGCCGAGGTAGCGCCGCTGCAGGTCCTCGGGGCCGAGGTCCAGCACCGTGGGGCCGAGCAGCTCCGTGAGCTGATGATGGGTCAGATAGCTGGCGTCCGCGGGCACCTGGCGGTCCAGGAACCAGTCCCGCTGCTCCGCCAGGACACGGCTGCCGGCCGCCGCGGCGGGCCAGTAGCTCACCGCGGTGACGTTCGTCGTACCGAACTGCTCGCCGAGCCGGACCACCGCCCGCGCGTCCTCGTCCGGCAGGTAGAACAGCACCCCTTCGGCCACATACGCCACCGGCCGCCCGGCCGCCAACTCCCGTACCCGCGCCGCCAGTCGCTCCCGGTCCGCCGCGCTGCCCAGGTCGGCCGCCAGGTGCCGCACCTCGCGGTCCGCCGCCACGCCCGACGCCACCAGCTCCGCCGCCCGCCGCCGCTTGGCCGCGACCATGTCCGGCAGGTCCACCTCCAGCGCCGCGGCGAACGGCAGCAGCCACGGGTACGACGAGAATCCGGCGCCGCACACCACCAGCACCGTCTCCGGTTCCTCCCGCAGCACGTCCGCCAGGGTGTCGGCGATGAAGCGGCCGCGCAGCGACACCACCAGGTCGTCGTGCGCGTAAACGGCGCCGGCGAACTCCTCCCACAGCGCCCGCACCGCGCCCCGCTCGCCGTCCGGGATCCACGCGGCCGCCAGCCCGTCCTCGGCCAGCTCCGGCATCCGCGCCCTCGACTCGTTGACCAGATAAGCCGTCAACTCGACCCCACCCCGCACGGATCACACCCCCATCAGCACCATGACATCCCGTCAGACTCCTTGGTACCACGGACCACCGACACGCGTACGCCCCGGAACAGGCCCTGATCAGCGCACCGCCGCCTCGCCCCCCCGGTGAGCGGGTCCGGCACCGCGGGCCGGGCGGTTGTCACAGGCCCCGCCTAGGCTGGTCGCATGTGGCACTGCACGGGTCTTCGGTGGCGGGACGACGGGCCGGTGTGGACGTGGTGGCTGCCGGGCGCGGCCGCCGGGGGTGCGGGGGGCGAGGCGCGCTCCAGTCCGCTGCGGCTGGGCGGGCCGCTCGCCTTCGCGGTCGGCCCCGACGCGGTGCGCGCCTGCCTGGGCGTGTGGCGCGGCGGCCGGTGGGTGCCGTGTCCGTACGGGGCGGAGCTGGCCCCGCAGGCGCGGCGCGACCAGTGCGAGCGCTGCGCGGCGCTGGACCGTACGTATTCGGTGGCGGCCGACACCAAGGTCGACGACCCGCGGGCCTACGCCGTCTACCTGGCGTATTTCGGTCCCGGGCGGCACAAGGTGGGGATCACCGCGGTGGAGCGGGGGGCGGCCCGGCTGCGGGAGCAGGCGGCGGTCTGCTTCACCTTCCTCGGTGAGGGGCCGCTGATGACGGCGCGCCGGACCGAGTCGATCCTGGGCTCGGCGCTGGGTCTGCCGGACCGCGTGTCGAGTACGGCGAAGCGCGCCGCCCGGCTGGCGCTGCCCGACGCGGCGGCCCGCGCGGCCGAGCTGCGCGCCCTGTACGACCGGGTGCGGGACCTGCTGCCGGACACGCTGCGCCCGCGGCCGTTCGAGGCCGTCGACCAGGCGGTCCTGTTCGGTCTGGCACCGGCCGCGCCGAGGCCCACCGCCGAGATCACCGCGCTGCCGCGCGGCGCCGCCCTCACCGCCACCATCCGCGCCGTCGCGGGCGCCGACCTCTACCTCTCCCCGGCCGACGCCCCCGCCACCACACTCCTGCTGGACTCCCGGCTGGCCGCGGGCTGGCCCCTGCTGCGCCCGGCCACCCCCACCGCCTCCGGCTTCCCCACCACACCGGTCGCCCCGCCGATGGAGACCCCGCAGTCCCTCTTCTGAGGGCGCGGCCGGGCGCACCCGGGCGCACAAGGCCCGGCACTCCCCACCGGCCACCTACGCCCGGCGCCGCGCCTGCCGCGCGCGTCCGCCCGACACCCGGACCCGCTCCCCACCGAGCGCCGCAGACGCGCCTGCCGGACGCCCGGGCCCCGGAGCCGCGGGCGCGATGC
This sequence comes from Streptomyces sp. NPDC051976, assembly GCF_040680795.1. Lineage (NCBI taxonomy): Bacteria > Bacillati > Actinomycetota > Actinomycetes > Kitasatosporales > Streptomycetaceae > Streptomyces > Streptomyces sp. NPDC051976. The sequence goes on along the minus strand of NZ_JBFAXL010000005.1, from coordinate 170,377 downwards.
GTCGTGCCGGACACGCCCTGCCCCTGCGGGCTACCCGCCCAGCGCCGCCAGCGGGTCGTCCAGCACCGGCTGCCAGGCCAGTTCCGCGGCGCCGACGAGGCTGTTGTGGTCGAGGGCGCAGGCCAGCAGCGGGACGCTGCCGCTGCGGCCCCAGAGGCTGCGGTCGGCGACGACGGCACGCAGGTGGTCGGGGTCGGCGTCCAGGAGGTGGCGGTGCAGGCCGCCGAGGAGGATGCGGTCGGGGTTGAGGACGTTGACGAGTCCGGCGAGGCCGCGGCCGAGACGGTCGATCAGGGTGTGTGCGGCGGAGCGGACGGCCGGGTCGGCGTACTCCTCGCGGAGCAGGTCGATGCACTGCTGGAGCAGCGAGACCTCGGGGCCGGGGGTGCGCCCGGCCGCTTCCAGGAAGGCCAGCGGGTCGGCCTCGACGTCGAGGCAGCCGCGGCTGCCGCAGTGGCAGGGGCGCCCGTCGGGGAGCACGGTGAGATGGCCGACCTCCAGGGCGAGCCCCGAACTGCCGGTGTGCAGGCGGCCGTCGAGGACGAGCGCGCCGCCGACGCCGCGGTGTCCCGAGGCCACCACGAGGAGCTGCTGCGCGTCCCGCCCGGCGCCGTGGCGGTGCTCGGCGAGCGCGGCCACGTTGACGTCGTTGCCGACGAAGGACGCGACGGGCGCGCCGTCGGGCCCGGTGATGCCGACCCGGGCGACCTGGCTCGCGAACACCTCGCGGACCGGCGCTCCCGCGGGCCAGGCCAGGTGCAGCGGGTTGAGCGCGGTGCCCTCGGGCTCGGCCACCGCGGACGGTACGGCCAGGCCCGCGCCGACGCAGACCCGGCCGGAGGCGCGCAACAGCTCGGCACCCGCCTCGACGACCGCGCCCAGGACGTGCGCGGGATCGGCGGGCACCGTCATACAGCCGGGCGCGGTGGCCACGAGCTCCCCGCCGAGCCCGACGAGCGCGGCCCGGAAACCGTCGGCGTGCACCTGCGCGGCGAGCGCCACCGGCCCTTCCGGCGCCACGTCGAGCCGGTGCGAGGGCCGCCCCTGCGCGCCGGAGGGGCCGGTGGGCCGGGTGTCGACCCGGATCAGTCCCAGCGCCTCCAGCTCGGCGGCGACCGCGCCGGCCGTCGCCCGGGTCACCCCGAGTTCCGCGGTGAGCAGGGCGCGGGTCGCCGCGTGGCCGGTGTGCACCAGGGAGAGTGCCGGGCCGAGTGCGCCGCGGCCTCTCTCAAGCCTTGTCCGAATCTGTGTCACCCCTCTATTCTGACTTTGTGCCGACGCTAAACAAAATAGGGACGGCCCTTGGCCGATCCCACCACACTCCCGCCCCGTCCCCCGCCCTCCGCCGACTCCGCCTCGCCCTCACCGTCTTCTTCGCCGTCGACGGTTTCCTCTTCGCGGGCTGGGTGGTCCGTATCCCCGCGATCAAGGCCCAGGTCGGCGCGTCCGCGGGCCAGTTGGGGCTGGCCCTGCTCGGTGTCTCGGCGGGCGCCGTGGCCACCATGGTGCTCACCGGACGGCTGTGCCGCCGCTTCGGCAGCGAGCGCGTCACCGTGTTGACGGGCATCCTCCTCTCCCTGAGCGTGGCCCTGCCGCCCAGGACGCACTCCGCCCTCGCCCTCGGCCTGGTGCTGCTGCTGTTCGGTGTCTCCTACGGCGGCCTGAACGTGGCGATGAACAGCGTCGCGGTCGATCTCGTGGCCGCACTGCGCCGCCCCGTGATGTCCAGCTTCCATGCCGCGTACAGCCTGGGCGGGCTGCTCGGCGCGGGCATCGGCGGCCTCCTGGCGCCGCACCTCTCGCCCGCCACCCACCTGCTCCTGCTCACCCCGGTCGGCCTGCTGACGGTCGCCCTCGCCGGACGTGTCCTGCTGGCCCACCCGCTGCGCCGCCCCGAGCCGGCCGCGGCGGCGCGGGACCGGGACACCCGCGCGCCCCGGGCGACGGCGCGCCCCCGCCGCACCGGCCTGCTGGTCGCCGTCTTCGGCCTGATCGCGGCCTGCACCGCGTACGGCGAGGGCGCGCTCGCCGAGTGGGGTCCGCTGCACATCCAGCAGGACCTGCACGGCGGACCCGGCATCGCGGCCGCCGGATACGCGGCGGTGGCCTGCGCGATGACCCTCGGGCGGCTGTCCGGCACCGCGCTGCTGGAGCGCCTGGGGCAGACCCGTGCCCTCGTGCTCGGCGGTCTGACCGCCTGCGGCGGCATGCTGCTCGGCGCGCTGGCCCCAGCGACCCCGCTGGTGGTGGCCGGTTTCGCGGTCACCGGTCTGGGCCTGGCCAACCTCTTCCCCGTCGCCATCGCCAGGGCAGGTGAACTGACCGGGCCCAGCGGCGTCGCCGCCGCCTCCACCCTCGGCTACGGCGGCATGCTCCTCGGCCCGCCCACGATCGGCTTCCTGGCCGACGCCTTCGGCCTGCCGACCGCCCTGACCACGGTCGCCGCGCTGGCCGCCGTCGCCGCGGGGATCGCCTACGCGGTGCGGGGCAGCGGGTCACCCACGAAGGACGCCCGTCCCGGGAAATGACGACGCCTGTCCTGGGAAGCCACGGCCCTCGTCCCGAGAAGTGACGTACGGAACAGGCGCTCACTCGTCGATCAGGGGCCATGCTGGTGCGCACCCGTATGCCCTGTGTCGCCGCACCGCGCCGCCGCAGGACACCCCGCAAGGAGGAGAGATGCGCATACCGCCCCGGCTCGCCGCCGCGGCCGGACCCCTGTACCGGGAGCGGGTCTCCCGGGTCTACCTGGCGGTGGTCGCCGCCTCGCTGGCGCTGATGCTGCTGGACACGGCGGTGTTCTCGCACCGGGGCGCCTCCTTCACCGGCGTGCTGCTGGTGCTGCTCACCCTGCCCTGGACACCGCTGCTGTGGGCGCTGTTCGTCGCCGTCGGCGGGATGGACACGCAGGTGACGGCCTACGGCTGGTCCGGCTGGGCACTCACGGTGCTCGCCGCGCTGGTCTCGGCGGCCGTCAACGCGGCGCTGCTCGGCTTCGCGGCGCGGTACGCCCGCCGCCGCGCCCCGGCGGGCCGCTCCACGCACTGACCCGCCCGGACCGAGGTCACCGTCCGGCCGGCCGCGCCCCGGACCCGCTCCGGGCCGCGGGCCCGCACGCGCGGCGGCGGTTTCTCGCGCGCCCGCCCGGCAGCCGCCCACCCGCGCCCCGGACCTGCCCGGCAGCCGCGAACCCGCCCAGGTCACGCCCCTGTGGATCTCGACCCACCCCCCTGCCACCTGCGACAATCCGCGCATGGAGACAGCGGGACCGGGCAGCGCGGGCAGCGGCGACGAGGCGACGGCGGCAGCGCCGTACGCCGCGACGGCCGGGTTCATCGACACCCTGCGCCGTGAGGGCGGCCGGCTCGCCGACGCGGCGGAGGGCGCCGGGCTCGACGCGCCGGTGCCGACCTGCCCCGAGTGGCGGGTACGCGATCTGGTGGCGCACACCGGCGCCGTGCACCGCTGGGCCACGGCATACGTCGCCGAGGGCCGGACGGAGCCGGAGGACTGGGACGAGACGACGCCCGGTGACGCCGGACTGGTCGACTGGTACCGGGAGATTCACCGGGGTCTCGCGGACGCGCTCAGCGCCGCGCCCGCCGATCTGACCTGCTGGTTCTTCCTGACCGCGCCGTCCGCGCTGGCGTTCTGGGCCCGGCGCCAGGCACATGAGGTGACCATCCACCGGGTCGACGCCGAGGCCGCGTGCGGCCGGCCCCCGACCCCCGTCGAGGCCGCCTTCGCGGCGGACGGGATCGACGAACTGCTCGCGGGTTTCCACGGCCGCTCCCGCAGCCGGTTCCGCTCCGACCGGCCGCGCTCGCTGCGGGTCCGCGCGCTGGACGCGCCCGACGGCGGCGACTGGCTCGTACGGCTGTCGGCGGAGGCCCCGGTGGTCGTACACGACACGCCCGAGCAGCCCGCGGACTGCACGGTGACGGGCTCGGCGCAGGACCTGTACCTGGCGCTGTGGAACCGGGGACCGTACGAGAAGCTGACGGTGGCGGGCGACGACGGTCTGCTCGACCTGTGGCGGCGGACGGGCGCGATCACCTGAGGTGGCGCGGCGGGGTGCGGCCTTCGTACGGCCGCTCCCGCGCGCGGAAACCGCTCAGCCCTGGACGAGCATCCGCTCCAGCACCGCGCGGTGCACGGGCCGGGTCTGCTCGTAGCGGTCGCGCCCGCTGTCGGTGATGGCGACGCGCACACCGCGCCGGTCCTCGCTGCAGATGCAGCGCTCGACGAGCCCGTCCTTCTCCAGCCGCGCGACCAGCCGGGACAGGGCGCTCTGGCTCAGATGCACCCGGTCGGCGAGTTCCTGCACGCGGAAGGCGAGGCCGCCGTCCTGCGGGTCGCCGCTGGCGAGGACGTCGAGCACCTCGAAGTCGCTCGCGCCGAGACCGTACTGGTGCAGTTCGCGGTCCAGCTCACATGCCGTGCGGGCGTGGATGGCGAGGATCTCCCGCCATTCGGTCACGAGCGCCCGCTCACCTTTGTCGCCGGTCATGTACTGCACGGTAGCAGAAAACGGACCCGTATGCACGGGCATTAAATGCGTTTGCATTTGATGCGTGCGCATGTAGTGTCTTCCCCATGACCTCTCCGTCAACCACCGTCCCCCGCACCGAAGAGCGCTGGAGCGCCTTGCAGTGGGGCACGCTGTTCGTGCTCTGCGCCGCGCTCTTCCTCGATGCACTCGATGTGTCGATGGTCGGTGTGGCACTGCCCTCGATCGGCCACGACCTCGACCTGTCGACGTCCTCCCTCCAGTGGGTCGTCAGCGGCTACATCCTCGGCTACGGCGGCCTGCTGCTGCTCGGCGGCCGCGCGGCCGACCTGCTCGGCAGGCGGCGCGTCTTCCTCGTCGCCCTGGCCGTGTTCGCCGTCGCCTCGCTGCTCGGCGGCCTCGTCGACTCCGGTTCGCTGCTGATCGCCACCCGGTTCATCAAGGGTCTGAGCGCCGCGTTCACCGCGCCCGCGGGCCTGTCGATCATCACCACCACCTTCGCCGAGGGGCCGGTGCGCAACCGGGCCCTCACCATCTACTCGAGCTGCGGCGCCACCGGCTTCTCCATGGGCCTGGTGCTCTCCGGCTTCCTCACCGAGGCGGGCTGGCGCTGGACGATGCTGCTGCCCGCGCCGATCGCGCTGGCCGCGCTGATCGCCGGACTGAAGCTGATCCCCAAGAGCCCGCGGGAGAACACCCAGGGCCGCGGTTACGACCTGCCGGGCGCCGTCACCGGCACCGCGTCGATGCTGCTGCTGGTGTTCACCGTCGTCTCGGCGTCCGACGCCGGCTGGGCCTCGGCCCGTACGCTCGGCTCCTTCGTCGGGGTCGCGGCGCTGCTGGCGGCCTTCGTCGCCATCGAGACGCGTTCGTCCCACCCGCTGATCCGGCTCGGCGTGCTGCGGTCCTCCAGCCAGATCCGCGCCAACATCGGCGGCGCCACCTTCTTCGGCTCCTACATCGCCTTCCAGTTCCTGGTCACGCAGTACCTGCAGAACGTGCTCGGCTACAGCGCGATGCAGACCGCGCTCGCCTTCCTGCCGGCCGGTGCGCTGGTGGCGATCCTGTCCACCCGGATGGGCCCGATCGTGGACCGGTTCGGCACCCTGCGGGTGATCGCGGTCGGCTTCACCTTCCTGGTGATCGGGTACGCGCTCTTCCTCCGGATCGGGCTGCACCCGAACTACGCGACCACCATCCTGCCCTCGATGCTGCTGCTCGGCGGCGCGTTCGCCCTGGCCTTCCCGTCCCTCAACATCCAGGCCACCAACGGCGTCAAGAACGAGGAACAGGGCATGGTCTCCGGCCTGCTCAACACCTCCTTCCAGGTCGGCGGCGCCATCTTCCTCGCCGTGGTCACCGCGGTGGTCACCTCCGGCACCGGCAAGCACGCGGCGACCAAGCAGGCCATCCTCGACAGCTACCGCCCCGGCCTCTGGGTCGTCGGCCTGATCGGCCTCGCGGGCCTGATCGTCACGGCCACCGGCCTGCGCACCCGCCGCCCCTCCCACGGCATCCTCGTCGCCTCCTCCGCCGACTTCGATGCCACCGCCACAGTGCCCCACCAGGCCGAGGCGGACCGCGCCGAGCAGATCGCCCTCCGCGACTGACCACCCCGGGTTCCCCGTCCGTCCCCACCCACCCACCAGCAGGCCCCGCGCGAGGAGGACCGCGCGGGGCCTGCCGCACGCTCCTGACACGGCCGCCCCGAACCCACCACACGTCAGCCAACGGTGTGTCAATTCGGCCGTATGGGCGAACTTTGGGGGTGGTGGGGGTGGCGGGGTGGTTAATCGCGGGGCTGGGTGTGAAGGGAGTGGCAGACTGAAATCGACTGCGACGTGACGGGGAGGAGCGGGGGATGCGCAGGAGTCGTTCGTCCTCCGAGCGGGAGGCGGCCACCGTGGAGATCGTGTATGCGGCGGCTGCGGGCGCGGTGCTCGCGGCGGTGGGGTTCCTGGTGTTGGCGATTCCGGTGCTCGCGGGGCAGGCGCACGGGGAGGCCCGTAAGGGATGGTTCACCGCGGCGGTGATCGTGGCCGCGGCGGCGTTCTGCGGGCGGGTGGCGGTGACGCTGCGGCGCTTCGAGCGGCAGAGCCGGCTGCGGGAGCAGGCCGCGGCGGCCCAGGCGGCCGGGGGTGACCCGGCGACGGTGGGGGCGGGGGGTCAGCCGAGCCAGCCGGGTCTGACCAGCCCCGACTCATAGGCGAGGACCACGAGTTGGGCCCGGTCGCGGGCGCCCAGCTTCACCATCGCGCGGCTGACGTGCGTCTTGGCGGTGAGCGGGCTGACCACCAGCCGGCGGGCGATCTCGTCGTTGGAGAGCCCGATCCCGACCAGCGCCATCACCTCACGCTCGCGCTCGGTGAGCTGTCCGAGGGCGACCGACTCCGCGGGCACCTTCGAGCGGGCGGCGAATTCGGCGATCAGTCTGCGGGTGACACCGGGTGAGAGCAGCGCGTCGCCCTCCACCACCGCCCGTACCGCGCGCAGCAGTTCCTCGGGCTCGGTGTCCTTGACCAGGAAGCCGGACGCCCCGGCGCGGATCGCCTCGAAGACGTACTCGTCGAGCTCGAAGGTGGTCAGTATCACCACCTTGACCTCGCCGAGCGCCGCGTCGGCGGTGATGGCGCGGGTCGCGGCGAGCCCGTCCATCAGCGGCATGCGGATGTCCATCAGGACGGCGTCCGGCGTCAGTTCGCCGACCAGGCGCAGCGCCTCGGCGCCGTCCGCCGCCTCGCCGACCACCTCGATGTCGCGCTGCGCGTCGAGCAGGGCCCGGAATCCGGCGCGCACCAGCACCTGGTCGTCGGCGAGCAGTACGCGAATCATGGACGCTCCTCGGCCGCGGGGGCGAGGGTGCCCGCGCTGTCGTCCGCCGGGGTTCCGGCGCCCGTCGATGGTACGGAGTGCGGCAGCCGGGCCAGCACCCGGAAGCCGCCGTCGGGCCGCGGGCCGGTCTCGATCGTGCCGCCGAGCGCGGCGGCACGCTCCCGCATGCCGACCAGCCCGTTGCCGCCGCCGCTCTCGCCGCCGGTGACCGCGGGCCCGTCGTCGTCGACCCGCACCTCGACGCAGCCGGGCAGATAGCGCAGCCCGATCCGCGCGCTCCTGGCGCCGGAGTGCCGCACGATGTTCGTCAGCGCCTCCTGGACGATCCGGAAGGCGGCGAGGTCCGCGCCGGGCGGCAGCGGGACGCGGTCGCCCTCGACGCTGACCTCGGCGGCGAGCCCGGCCGCCGTTGCCTGCTCGACCAGTTCGGGCAGCCGGTCGAGGCCGGGCGCGGGCGAGCGCGGCGCCTCCCCGGGAGCGCGCAGGGTGCTGAGCACCTGCCGCACCTCCCCCAGCGCCTCCTTGCTGGCCGCCTTGATGGTGACGAGCGCGGTACGCGCCTGCTCGGGCCGCTCGTCCATCAACGCGAGCGCGACCCCGGCCTGTACGTTGATCACCGAGATGCTGTGCGCGAGCACGTCGTGCAGTTCGCGGGCGATCCGCAGCCGCTCCTCGCCGACCCGGCGCCGCTCGGCCTCCGCCCGCTCGCGCCGTTCCCTGACGATCCGTTCGCGCCGCACCCGGAACAGCTCCGCCGCCGCGAGCACCGCGAGCAGCCACGCGGCGGCGGCCGAGAGCTGCCCCCACGTCGTACGGGAGTCGCCGGAGGGCGGCAGCCAGCGGTAGAGCCACTGGCCGACCAGTACATGGCAGGCCGCGACCACCGAGGCGACGACGAGCACCGCCCGGCGGTGCCCCGCGACGACGGCGCTGAACCAGGAGACCACCAGGCTGGCGAAGACCGGGCCGTAGGGGTAGCCGAGCGCGACATAGGCGAGGGTGACCGCGCTGGTCCCGGCCGCCACCGCGACCGGGTGGCGGCGGCGCGCGAGCAGCAGTGCGGGACCGGCCAGCAGCAGCGCGTACCCCAGCGGGTCGAGTGCGACCCGTTCGGGCTGGTGGCGTCCGGCCACGCTGGAGCCGGCCACCTGGAGGAAGGCCAGTGCGAGCGCGGGCAGCCAGACGGGGCGCACGCCCTGGATCCAGCGGCGCTCGGGCCGGGGCGGCTCCTCGTAGGTCATGTTCCCCACGCTAGACCGCCGCCGACCTGGCGGGCGTCCGCCGGACGGGGACACCACGGCTACTTCACCGGGAGTACGCCGCCCCTTCCGCGGTGGGCCCGGTCTCCGGGCCGCGCAGCCCTATCTGCAGTGCGATCGCCGCGGCCGACTGCGCGAAGAACTCGCGGCGGGCCTCGATGACCCTGTTGAACTGCCCGAAGATCTCGAAGCTGAGCAGACCGAAGAGCTGGGCCCAGGCCGCCACCATCGCGGCGATGGTCGGCAGCGGGAGTTCGGGGGCCAGCTCGGCGGCGAGGCGGGTGGCGTCCGTGCCCACCGGAGCGGACAGCGGGCGGCCGGTCGGCGCCGCGAGCAGGCCCGCGGTGTGAGCGTCGCGGACCACGGTGATCAGGACCAGGGCGACCCGGGACGCGGGGCCGACGGTGGCCTGCGGGGCGACGTAGCCGGGCACGGGCGAGCCGTAGATCAGGGCGTACTCATGGGGGTGGGCGACCGCCCACTCCCCGGCGGCGGCGCAGACCGCGACCCAGCGGTCGACGGGCTCGGCGTCGCCCGCGGCGGGCAGCGCCTCCTCGGCGACGGCGCCGATCGCGTCATAGGCGTCGATGATCAGCGCGGTGAGCAGGTCGTCGCGGCTGGGGAAGTAGCGGTAGAGCGCCGAGGAGACCATGCCCAGCTCGCGGGCGACCGCCCGCAGCGACAGCCGTACGGCGCCCTCGGCCGCCAGCTGCCGTCTGGCCTCCTCCTTGATCGCTGCGGTCACTTCGACTCTGGCCCGTTCCCTGGCACCGCGGATCACACTCATGGGGCCAGTCTGCCATCCGGCAGAGCATCGGCCAACAACGAGAGCACTGCTCTTGCTTTTCCCTGTACGGCCCTGCACACTGTTCTCAAGCGAGAGCACCGCTCACAGAAACAGGGGAAGTCATCATGTCCGAGCAGGCCCTGCACGTGAAGAAGCCCGGTTGGTTCACCGTCAACGTCTTCAACCGGACCGTCGCCTGGATGACCCGGCGCGGGCTGAGCGTCTGGGGCTCCCGGGTACTGGCGGTCCGCGGCCGCAAGAGCGGTGAGTGGCGGACCACCCCCGTGAACGTACTGACCCTCGACGGTGAGCGCTTCCTGGTGGCCCCCCGCGGCCACGTCCAGTGGACGTACAACATGCGGGCGGCCGGCGGCGGCGAACTGCGCCTGGGCAAGGGCGTCGAGGAGTTCACCGCCACCGAGGTCGGCGACGACGAGAAGCCGGCGATCCTGCGCGCCTACCTCAAGCGCTGGAAGGCGGAGGTCGGCGTCTTCTTCAACGGTGTCGGCCCGGACTCGTCCGAGGAGGACCTGCGGCGGATCTCGCCCGACCACCCGGTGTTCCGGATCCACCCCGCCGCCGGCGCGTGACGGCGGCGGGCGGCTTACCGCCGCACACCCCCGGACGACCGCCGCACACCCTCAGGCCCGGTTGACGTTCTCCAGAGCGCGCCGGGCCAACGGGTGGGTACGGACCAGTTCGGCCAGCGAGCTCTTGCCGCGGGTGATCCCGGCGAAGGCGCGCCAGGCGGGCGGGAAGGTGGTGAGCACGGCGTGCAGCATGCCGGGCCGGCGCTCGAAGAGCGTGAGCATCCGGCGCCCCACACCCATCTCCACCCCGAGGCCCGCCTTCACCGCGAAGGCGTAGTTGAGTGCCTGGCGCCTGGCGTCGACCGCGTCGTGCGACTCGGCGATCCGCACCGCCCACTCCCCCGCCATCCGGCCCGACCGCAGCGCGTAGGAGATGCCCTCACGGGTCCAGGGCTCCAGCAGCCCGGCGGCGTCGCCGCAGACCAGGACGCGGCCGCGGGAGAGCGGCGAGTCGTCGGCGCGGCAGCGGGTCAGATGGCCGGAGGAGACGCTGGGCTCGAAACCGGCCAGGCCCAGCCGGGCGATGAAGTCGTCGAGATAGCGCTTGGTGGCGCCGCCGTCGCCGCGGGCGGAGATGACGCCGACGGTGAGCGAGTCGCCCTTGGGGAAGACCCAGCCGTAACTGCCGGGCAGCGGGCCCCAGTCGATGAGCACCCGGCCCGCCCAGTCCTCGGCCACGGACGCGGGCACCGGGATCTCCGCCTCGAGACCCAGGTCGACCTGGTCCAGCTTCACTCCGACATGAGCGCCTATCCGGCTGGCACTGCCGTCGGCGCCGACCACCGCGCGGGCGTAGACGGTCTCGTCCTCCCGCTTGGCGCCCGCTCCCCCGCTGTTGAGCACCACGGCGACCGTACGCCGGTCGGGGACGCCGGGGCCGTGCTGCTCGACGCGGGAGACGGTCACCCCGGTACGCACCTCGGCGCCCGCCTCGCGGGCCGCGTCCACCAGACCGGCGTCGAAATCCGGCCGGTTGATGAGCCCGAAGAGCATCTGCCGGGAGCGCTTGGTACGCGCCAGCCGCCCGTTGAGGCTGAAGGTGACGGCGTGCACCCGGTCCATCAGGGGCAGTTCGAAGCCGGGCGGCAGCGCGTCCCGGGACGGGCCGATGATGCCGCCGCCGCAGGTCTTGTACCGCGGCAGCTCGGCCTTCTCCAGGAGCAGCACCCGGCGGCCGGTCACCGCCGCGGCGTGGGCCGCCGACGCTCCGGCCGGTCCCGCACCGATCACCACGACGTCCCAGACCTCGGGCGTCTCGTGGTCCTCCGCACCGCTGTCCTGCGCCGCCTGCTCACCGCTCACGTCTGATTCCGCTCCCGCTCGGCCGGTCCGGCTGTGTCGCCCCTGTTCAGCCGCATCCTATTGCGCCCGTCGGGAACAGCTCGCTGTGGCACCATCGGCAGCGACCCGTTGTGTGCACCAACCACCCCTGGTGCCGTCAGATTCCGACACATTCCTACGAGGAGCATCCGATGCCCAGCGTTCCGCTCTCCGAGACCGTGGCCTCCCTGATTCCCCGCGCCCGCGCCGAACTGGCCGAGCTGGTGGCGTACGCCTCGGTGGCCGACGAGCGGGTCTTCCCCAGGAGCGAGTGCGAGAAGGCCGCCGCCTGGGTGGCCGACGCGCTGCGCCAGGAGGGCTTCCAGGACGTGGCCCTGCTCGACACGCCGGACGGCACCCAGTCGGTCTACGGGCTGCTGCCCGGCCCGGCCGGCGCGCCGACCGTACTGCTCTACGCCCACTACGACGTGCAGCCGCCGCTGGACGAAGCGGCGTGGCTGTCCCCGCCGTTCGAGCTGACCGAGCGCGACGGCCGCTGGTACGGGCGCGGCGCGGCCGACTGCAAGGGCGGCCTGCTGATGCACCTCACCGCGCTGCGGGCGCTGCGCGAGCACGGCGGCGCCCCGGTGACCGTGAAGGTCATCGTCGAGGGCTCCGAGGAGCAGGGCACCGGCGGCCTGGAGCGCTACGCGGAGGCGCACCCCGATCTGCTGACCGCGGACGCGATCGTCATCGGCGACGCGGGCAACTTCCGGGTGGGGATGCCCACGGTGACCTCGTCGCTGCGCGGCATGGTGCTGATGGAGGTACGGGTCGCCACCCTGGAGGGCAATCTGCACTCCGGTCAGTTCGGCGGCGCCGCGCCGGACGCGCTCGGCGCGCTCATCCAGATGCTGGCCTCGCTGCGCGACGCGACCGGCGCGACCACCATCGACGGGATCGACGCGTCGGGCGAGTGGTCGGGGCTGGCCTACCCGGAGGACGACTTCCGGCGGGACGCCAAGGTGCTCGACGGCGTGGAACTGGTCGGCGGCGGCACCCTCTCCGACCGGCTGTGGGCCCGGCCCTCGGTCACGGTGCTCGGCATCGACGCGCCGCCCGTCGTCGGCGCCACCCCGTCCGTCCAGGCCACGGCGGGCGCCCTGGTGAGCCTGCGGGTGCCGCCGGGCTTCGACGCCGGTCGGACCGCCGAGGCGCTCAGCGCGCACCTGAAGGCGGCGGCGCCCTGGGGCGCCAGGGTCGAGACGACGCAGCGCGGCAGCGGCCAGCCCTTCCGCGCCGACACCGGCAGCCCGGCGTACTCGGCGATGGCCGACGCCATGCGGGAGGCGTACGGCGAGGAGTTGGCGATCGCCGGGCAGGGCGGCTCGATCCCGCTGTGCAACACCCTGGCGACGCTCTACCCGGAGGCCGAGATCCTGCTCATCGGGCTGAGCGAGCCCGAGGCGCAGATCCACGCGGTCAACGAGAGCGTCTCCCCGGAGGAGTTGGAGCGGCTCTCACTGGCGGAGGCGCTCTTCCTGACCCACTACGCGGCCTCCAAGTCCGCCTGACCCCGCGCGCGGGATCCGCCGCCGGGGTGCGATCGGCGGGACCGGGATCCCGGGCCCAGGGATCGCACCGGCCCGGGCCCGGGCTACGGCCCCCGGCGCGGAAGTCCGGCTCCCCGGCCGGGCGCTGGGCCCGGGCCGTGTGTCCGCGAGGTCTCGACCGGCGGGGCCCGGGCGGCGGAGCCCGGGCCGCACCGGTCTACCTCCGCCGGAGGCGGCTATTCCGGAGGGTGGCCGCCCTCCAGGTTGAGGGGGCAGCCCTGTTCGCGGGCGCGCAGGGCCCAGCGCAGCCGGTCGAGGCGAACGGGGGGCAGCAGGTCGGCGGCCTCGTCCTCGGTGACGAAGCGCCAGCCGCGCAGTTCGGCCTCGGGCAGCAGCAGCCGGCCGATGTCGGCCTCGCCGACCGTGCCGCCGTCGAAGAGCAGCCGGATGCCGCCGTAGCCGGGCGGGCGCGGCGGCTCCCAGTCGACGACCAGCAGGTCGAGTCCGCCGGTGAGTTCGAGGCCGAGTTCCTCCGCGACCTCGCGGCGCCCGGCCCGGGTGGGCGACTCGCCGCGCTCCACGACGCCGCCGGGGAACTCCCAGCCGGGCTTGTACGTGGGGTCCACGAGCAGCACCCGGCCGTCGTCGTCGAAGAGCAGCACCCCGGAGGCCACCGTCTCGGCCCGCGGTTCCGGGGTCTGGACGATGCCGCAGGACCCGGCGCCCCGGCCGACGGCCTCGGTGACGCGCAGCGCGGTCTGCCGCGGCGTCAGTCCCTCGGTGGGCAGCCGGTAGGCGTCGGCCAGCAGCCAGGGCAGCGCGTCGGCGTAGTCGGCGATCCGGTCCAGCGCCCAGGCGCGAGCCTGGGCGGTCGCCTCCGGACCGCCCGGGTGGTCGTCACGGGCCGCGATCCGCTCGCGCAGGATCGTTTCTCCAGGGTCGAGCAGCACATGCCGGACGTCGATGCCGCGGGAGGCCAGACCACCGAAGATCTCGTCCCGGTACTCCTGCCGCAGCAGTGCCATCGGGGCGATCAGGACGCCGCCGACCTCGTGCAGCAGGGCGGCGGCCGTCTCGACCACCAGCCGCCGCCAGACGGCCAGTTCCTGGTAGTCGGTGACCTCCTGGAGGCTCTTCTCGGGCAGCAGCTGGCGCAGGCAGCCGCCGACCACCTCCGGGTCGTACAGGGTGCTCTCCGGTATCAGGTCCAGCATCTCGCGTGCCGCGAGCGTCTTGCCCGCGCCGAAAGCCCCGTTCAACCAGATGATCACGGTGCCCCCTTTTCCGTAGACCCCTACGAATTGCCCGGATCATCGGCACCGGCAAACGCGCCGGATCCCGAGGTGGCGCGGACCGGACGCAGCAGGCGCCGGGGGACGGCCAGAGTGACCGAGACCGGGTCGTCACGCAGTGCGCCGCCCGGCCGCGGATGGGGGCGCATCTCGACGTCCGCCGGGGGCACCAGGTGCGCCCCGCAGGCCGGGCAGCCGCCGCCCGCGCCCAGGCGGGTGCCGCAGGCGGCGTGGTGGAAGGTCCGCGACGGCCCGTCCACGGTGGCGTGCCGCGATCCCCAGTAGCCGAGACCGTGCACGGCGGGCCACAGTTCGAGCCCCGCGTCGGTGAGGACGTAGTCGTAGCGCGGCGGCGACTGCTGGTACGCCTCCTTGCGCAGCACTCCCGCGTCGGTGAGGGCGGCCAGCCGGGCGGTGAGGACCGCGCGCGGGATGTCGAGATGGGCGAGGAAGTCGCCGAACCTGCGGACGCCGTAGAAGGCGTCCCGCACGATCAGCAGGCTCCAGCGCTCCCCCACCACCTCCAGGGCGCGGGCGAGCGAGCAGTCCTGGTGCGCGTAGTCCGTCCCGAGTGCCATGCCCCCACCGTACTACTCGGTTCATTCACCAGACTGACCGTGCTAGCCTGCGGAGGGTCGGAGTGAGTTCGTTCACCAGACTCACCGTCCTCTTTTGTGCCGCCGTTGGGGGAACGCCTTTATGAACACCCCGGATGTACGCAGCCCGGAGCCGTCGCCCGCCGTGGCGGGTGCGAGAGCGGAGGGGGGCGCGAAGGCGGCCGACGGCGCGCGGTCGTCCGTCCCACCGCGGGTGGCCGCGGGCAGGCCGGGCCCGGGGGCCGGGATCACGCTGTTCACCGTGGGACTCGGCACCCTGGTGACGCTGATGGCCTTCACCGCGCCCAGCACCACGCTGACCGCCACCGTGCGCGGCCTGCACGCCGGTCCCGTCGCCCAGACCTGGATCTTCACCGGCACCCCCGTGGGCCTGGCCGCCCTGCTGCTCGTCATGGGCAGCGCCGCCGACGCCCGCGGCCGCAGGCGGGTCTTCGGCGCGGGCGCCGTCCTGCTGACGCTCGCCAGCGCCCTGTCGGCGGCCGCGCCCGGGACCGCGGTGTTCCTCGTCGGCCGTGTGCTGCAGGGCGCGGGCAGCGCGGCCGTCCTGGCCGCGGGGCTCGGCCTGATCGCCCACACCCACCCGGCGGGACCGCACCGCGTCCGTGCCATCGGCATCTGGGGCGCCACCCTCGGCGGCGCCATCGCCCTCGGCCCGGTCTACGCGGCCCTGATCACCCAACTCCTCGGCTGGCGCTCCCTCTACTGGGGTCTGGCCCTGCTCTCCGCCGCGGCGGTCGCGCTGACGACAGCCGTACCGGAGTCACGCGCCGAGGACGCGCGGCGGCTCGACCCGTGGGGCGCCCTGACGCTGGCGGCCGGGACCGCCGCCCTGGTGGCCGGGTTCGGTGAGGGGCGCGGCGGCTGGCTGCGGCCGCTGGTGCTCGCACTGCTGGCCGCCGGGGTGGTGCTGCTCGCGCTCTTCGCCGTCGTCGAGCGCCGGGTCGCCGCGCCGATGCTCGATCCCGCACTGTGGCGCGGGCCCGACTTCCTCGCCGCCGGGGTCGGCGCCCTGGTCACCGGTCTGTCGGTGATCGGCCTGATGAGCTATCTGCCGACCGTGCTGCAGATCGCGCTGGACATGAGCCCGCTGTCCGCCAGCCTGCTGCTGGTCGTCTGGTCGGGCCTGTCCGTGGTCTCCGCCCTGCAGGCCCGTCGCCTGGCGCCGTACGCCGCCGCGAGCACCCAGGTGGCGCTCGGCCTCCTGCTCTCCTCGGTCGGCCAGGCCCTGCTCTACGGCCTCCACGCGGGCGGCTCCCCCGCCCGCCTGGTCCCGGGCCTCGCCGTCGCGGGCGTCGGCAGCGGCATCCTCAACGCCGCCCTCGCCCGCCTCGCCGTCTCCAGCGTCCCCGCCGACCGCAGCGCGATGGGCTCGGGCGCCAACAACACCGCCCGCTACGTCGGTTCCGCCCTCGGCCTCGCCCTCACCGTCGCCGTCATCACCGCCCCCACCAGCACCACCCACCCAGCAGCAGCCATCGCCACCGGCGCCAACCACGCCGCCCTCCTCAGCGCCACCCTCAGCCTCACGGGCGCCGCAGCGGTCCTCCTACTGGCCCGCCGCACCCACCACGAGGCCAGGCGCGGCGCCTGAGCGGCACTCAGGCACGGCGCGAGCGGCGCGCCGCGCCGACCCCGGCATGCCCCCGGACCAACCCCACCCGGACCCGCACCGCCAACCACACCGCGACGCTCGCGTGGGCCCGGCCACCCGGACTCGCAGCCCCCCGGGCCGCAGCACGCGGGCGGCAGGAGCGGGGTCGCCGACCGAGCACGCGCCCCGCGCACCCGGGATGCGCGGTCCGGCGGCGCCGCGTCCGCGGCGCCGCCGTACGCCGACCTCGGTCACCGCACCTCGGCCCCCTGCGGGCGCGCCATGCGCGCGCATCGCCGGGCATCGGCCTCCGAGCCACCACGCACGACCGGGCGGAACGGGCCGCGGTCCCCGGCCTCGAGCCGCCACGCCCCGTCCCTGCCGCCGCAGCCCGCAGCAAGCGGCGGCCGTGCCCCCGCGCCTCGGGGCACCGCTCTACGCCTCGCCCGGCGGCCCGCCGCGATTGTCCGCGGCCACCGCGGCGGGCGGGCTTCAGGCGGTCGGCGCGTAAGCCGTGAATTCGGGGAGTTTCAGCGCCTGAGCGGCGGCGGCCGCCGCGCCGACGAGGCCGGCGTCGGTGCCGAGTTTGGCGGGGAGGACGTCGACGGAGGAGGCGAAGGAGAGGGTGGCGTAACGGGCGAGGTGGTCGCGGAGGGGGGCGAAGAGGATGGGGCCGGCGCCGGCGACGCCGCCGCCGATGACGGCCACGTGGATCTCGACCAGGGTGGCGGTGGCGGCGATGCCCGCGGCGAGGGCCTGGGCGGCGCGGTCGAAGGAGGCCAGGGCGACGGGGTGGCCGGAGCGCGCGGCGGCGGCGACGGCCGCCGCGGTGGGCTCGGTGCCCGCGGGCGGCAGCCAGCCGCGGTCGAGGGCGCGGCGGGCGATGTTGGGCCCGCTGGCGATGCGTTCGACGCAGCCGCGCGAGCCGCAGGGGCAGGGATCGCCGTCGAGGTCGACGCTGATGTGGCCGATGTGCCCGGCGTTGCCCGTCGGACCGGGCAACAGGGCGCCACCGAGCACCAGACCGCCCCCGACCCCGGTCGACACGACCATGCACAGCGCGTTGTCGTAGCCGCGGGCCGCGCCCTGCCAGTGCTCGGCCGCGGTCATGGCGACCCCGTCGCCGGTCAGCACCACGGGCAGCCCGCCGACCGCCTCCGACACCCGCGCGACCAGCGGGAACTCCCGCCAGCCCGGCACGTTCACGGGACTGACGGTGCCGTGGGCGGCGTCCACCGGACCCGCGCTGCCGATGCCGACGGCCACCACCGCGGGCCAGTCGGGGTCGGCCCGCAGTTCCCCGAGCACTTCGGCGACCGCGTGCAGTACGGTTTCACCGTCGCCCCCCGCCGGGGTCGGCCGCAGTGACCGCGCGGTGAGGCGGCCCTCCGCGTCCACCAGAGCACCGGCGATCTTCGTACCGCCGATGTCCAGTGCGGCCACCAGTGGACCTGTCGCGCCATGAAGGTGCATCGCTCGGGGGTCTCCTCATTCCGTCCGTGCCGCCGGGGGTTCCGCGGAAACGGTCCCAGGGGTAGTCTCGCCTGTCTCTGACAACGTTGTCCATCTCTTCCCGCAGGGAATACTACGACCGTGACCCACACTCCTGGACGTGTCCCCCGGCCCACCATGAAGGATGTCGCCGCGCGAGCGGGCGTCGGACTCAAGACGGTCTCGCGGGTGGTGAACGAGGAACCGGGCGTCACCCCGGACACCGTCGCGCGGGTCCAGGCGGCGATCGACGCCCTCGGCTTCCGCCGCAACGACAGCGCGCGGCTGCTGCGTACCCGCCGCACCTCCAGCGTCGGCCTGGTGCTGGAAGACCTCGCCGACCCCTTCTACGCACCGCTCAGCCGCGCCGTCGAGGACGTGGCGCGGGCCCACGGCGCGCTGCTGTTCACCGGGTCGAGCGCCGAGGACCCGCGGCGCGAGCAGGAACTGGTGCTGGCCTTCTGCGCCCGCCGGGTGGACGGCCTGATCGTGGTGCCCGCGGGCGACGACCACCGCTATCTGACCCCGGAGATCGAGGCGGGCGTCGCCACCGTCTTCGTGGACCGCCCCGCGGGCCGGATCGACGCCGACGTGGTGCTCACCGACAACGCGGGCGGCACCCGGGACGGCGTCGCCCATCTGATCGCGCACGGGCACCGCAGGATCGCCTTCATCGGTGACCAGTCCGGCATCCACACCGCGGCCGAGCGGCTGCGCGGCTACCGCGAGGCGATGGCGGCGGCCGGGCTGCCGATCCGGCCCGAGTGGTGCTCGATGGGCCCGACCACCCCCGACCGGGTCCGCGCCGTGCTCGGGCCGATGCTGGAGGGGCCCGAGCCGGTGACCGCCCTCTTCGCGGGCAACAACCGCGTCACCGTCACCGCCGTACGCGTGCTGTCCGGCCACCCCGTGCCGGTGGCGCTGGTCGGCTTCGACGACTTCGAACTCGCCGACCTGCTCAACCCGGCGGTCACCGTCGTCGCCCAGGACTCCCCCGGGCTCGGCCGCAGCGCCGCCCAGCTGCTCTTCCGGCGCCTCGACGGAATAGCCGACGACAGCCCGCGCCGGGTCGAACTCGCCTGCCGGCTGATCGCCCGCGGCTCCGGCGAGATCCCCCCGCACGCGTAGCGCCGGGCGGCACGCCGGAGCGCCGGGGTGCGGGCGACCGTTCAGCGGCCCGCCAGGGCGTCCAGTTCCTGGCGGGTCAGACCGGTGCGCGCGGTGACCTCGGCGGGGTCGACGGCGCCGCAGTCGAGGCCGCGCAGCAGATAGCCGCTGAGCGCGCGGGCGGTGGCGGGTTCGTCCATCACGTCGCCGCCGGACTTGGCCACGTAGGCGGCGAGCCGGGCGGCGGAGGCGTCGAGGCCCTCGCGGTAGAAGGCGTAGACGGCCGCGTAACGCGTCGGCAGGTGGGCGGGGTGCATGTCCCAGCCCTGGTAGTACGCGCGGGCCAGGGAGCGGCGTACCAGGCCGTAGTGGAGCCGCCAGGCGGCGTGCACCTGCTCGGTCCCGCCGACCGGCAGCACATTGGTGGAGCCGTCGGACAGCCGTACGCCGGTGCCCGCCGCGGCGACCTGCATGACGGCCTTGGCGTAGTCGGCCGCGGGGTGGTCCATCGACTGGTGGGCGGCACTGACCCCGCAGGCCGCGCTGTAGTCGAAGGTGCCGTAGTGCAGCCCGGTGGCGCGGCCCGCGGCGGCGTCGATCAGCCGCGGCACGGTCGCGGTGCCGTCGGGGCCGAGGATCGACTGGGTGGTCTCGATCTGGATCTCGAAGCCGATCCGGCCCTCGGGCAGCCCCGCGGCCCGCTCGAACTCCCCGCACAGCCGCGCCATCGCGGCCACCTGCGCCGGGAAGGTGACCTTCGGCAGCGTGAGCAGCAGCCCGTCGGGCAGGCCGCCGCCGTCCAGCAGCGTGGTGAGGAAGAGGTCGAGGGTGCGGATGCCGCGGTCACGGACGGCGGCCTCCATGCACTTCATCCGGATGCCGACGTACGGCGGCGCGGCGCCGTCGGCGACCGCGGCGGTCACCAGCGAGGCGGCGGCGACCGCGGCGGCGTCCTCCTCGGCGTCGGGGCGCGGGCCGTAGCCGTCCTCGAAGTCGATCCGCAGGTCCTCCACCGGCTCGCGCTCCAGCTTCGCGCGGACCCGGTCGTACACCTCGGCGGCGAGGGCGTCGGGCAGGCCGACGACGGCGGCCAGGGCCGGGGCGTCGGGCGCGTGGGCGTCGAGCGCGTCCAGCGCCTGGCGGCCCCAGTCCCGTACGGTCCCGGCCGTGAAGGCGTCGGCGGGCACGTAGACGGTGTGCACGGGCTGCCGGGTGCCGGGGTCGCCCGGGTAGCGGCGGGCCAGTTCGGCGTCCGTGGCGGCCAGCGCCGCGCCGATCTCCGCCCGTACCGCGTCCGTCAGTGTCGTCCCGGCCGCCGCGCCGCCCGCAGACCCCTGCGCCATGTGCCACTCTCCCGAATTTCAACAAATCGTTGAAGCGGACGGTAGCTCCGCCGTAGGCCGAGGTCAACACCCGACCGGCTGGTGGCACGCCGGGGGCCGGGCACGCCGAAGGCCCCCGCACGCCGCGACGCGTACAGGGGCCTTCCGGTGGAGCGGGAGCGTCAGCCCTTGCGGGCCTTGATCTCGTCGGTCAGCTGCGGGACGACCTGGAAGAGGTCGCCGACGACGCCGTAGTCGACGAGGTCGAAGATCGGGGCCTCGGCGTCCTTGTTGACGGCCACGATGGTCTTCGAGGTCTGCATACCGGCGCGGTGCTGGATCGCGCCGGAGATGCCGTTGGCGATGTAGAGCTGCGGCGAGACCGACTTGCCGGTCTGGCCGACCTGGTTGGTGTGCGGGTACCAGCCCGCGTCCACCGCGGCGCGCGAGGCGCCGACGGCGGCACCGAGCGAGTCGGCGAGCGCCTCGATGATCGAGAAGTTCTCGGCGCCGTTGACGCCGCGGCCGCCGGAGACCACGATCGCGGCCTCGGTCAGCTCGGGACGCCCGGTGGACTCGCGCGGGGTGCGGGAGACGACCTTGGTGCCGGTGGCCAGCTCGCCGAAGGAGACGGCGAGCTGCTCGACGGTGCCGGCCGCGGGCGCGGCCTCGACGGGCGCGGAGTTCGGCTTCACCGTGATGACCGGGACGCCGTGGCTGACCTTGGACTTGGTGGTGAACGCGGCGGCGAACGCCGACTGCGTGGCGACCGGGCCGTCGGCGCCGGCCTCCAGGTCGGTGGCATCGGTGATGATGCCGGAGCCCAGGCGCAGCGCCAGGCGGGCCGCGATCTCCTTGCCCTCGGCGGAGGACGGCACCAGGACGGCGACCGGGGAGACGGCCTTGGCCGCGGCCTCCAGCGCGTCGACCTTCGGTACGACCAGGTAGTCGGTGAACTCGGGCGCGTCGGCGGCCAGCACGCGGACCGCGCCGTGCTCGCCGAGGACGGCGGCGGCGGTGTCGGCGCCGGCGCCCAGGTGGACGGCGACCGGCTCGCCGATCCGGCGGGCCAGCGTCAGCAGTTCGAGGGTCGGCTTGCGGACGGCACCGTCCACATGGTCGACATAGACGAGGACTTCACCCATGGGAATGCTCTCCTGCGGAATCGAAAGGGGTATGCGCGGCTTGGCTTGCGGCTGCTCGGCAGAGATCCGGGCGGGCTCGGACGACGAGCCCGCTCAGATGAACTTCTGCGATGCCAGGTACTCCGCGAGCTGCTTGCCGCCCTCGCCCTCGTCCTTCACGATCGTGCCCGCGGTGCGCGCGGGGCGCTGGGTGGCGTCCTGGACCGCGGTCCAGGCGCCGCCGAGGCCGACCTCGGCCGCGTCGAGACCCAGGTCGGACAGGTCGAGCGCCTCCACCGGCTTCTTCTTGGCCGCCATGATGCCCTTGAAGGACGGGTAGCGGGCCTCGCCGGACTGGTCGGTCACCGACACCAGCGCGGGCAGCGACGCCTCGAGCTGCTCGCTGGCCGCGTCGCCGTCGCGACGCCCGGAGACCTTGCCGCCCTCGACCTTGACCTCGGACAGGAAGGTGACCTGCGGGACGCCCAGCCGCTCGGCGAGCAGGGCGGGCACGACGCCCGCGGTGCCGTCGGTGGAGGCCATACCGGTCACGACCAGGTCGAAGCCCGCGTGCTCGATCGCCTTGGCGAGCACCAGCGACGTCCCCATGATGTCCGTGCCGTGCAGCGCGTCGTCCTCGACGTGGATCGCCTTGTGGGCACCCATCGACAGCGCCTTGCGCAGCGCGTCCTTGGCGTCCTCGGGACCGACCGTCAGCACGGTGATCTCGGCGTCGTCGGCGGCGTCGGCGATCTGCAGCGCCTGCTCGACGGCGTACTCGTCGAGCTCCGACAGCAGGCCGTCCACCGCGTCGCGATCGGTGGTCAGGTCCTCGGCGAAGTGACGGTCGCCCGTGGCGTCGGGCACGTACTTCACTGCGACTACGATCCTCAAGCTCACGCCTGCTCTCCTACCTACAGCATCGTCCTGCAACGTCTTCGTCAACTGCCCCGGATTGGCAGCATAGGCGCCTGCGGCGGCGGCTCCCGTCCGGGACGCAGCAACTGACCCGACGGAAATATTACTCGTCAGTACACAGAGGTGCCGACGCATACGCAAGGCTCTCGCACTGTGACCTGCCCGACGCCGCCCCTTTCAGTCCCGCAGGGCGTTGAAACCACCCTGGTGGTAAAGGAGCGGGCCGCCGGGGCCCTCGGGGTCACCGGCGATCGCCCGGGCGATCACGATGCGGTGGTCGCCGGCGGGTATCCGGGCCATCACGCGGCACACCAGCCAGGCCGGGACGCCGCGCAGCAGCGGTACGCCGTACGGCCCGTAGGCCCAGTCGGTCGCCGGGCCGAAGCGGTCGGCGCCACTGCGGGCGAAGGTCGCGGCCAGCGGCTCCTGGTGTTCGCCCAGCACGTGCACGCCGACATACGGGCTCTCGGCGACGGTCGACCAACTCGACGAGGCGAGGCTGATGCCGAAGGAGAGCAGCGGCGGCTCGACGGAGACCGAGGTCAGCGAGGTGGCGGTGAAGCCGACCGGCCGGCCTCCGGCGGCGGCGGTGATCACCGCGACGCCCGCGGCGTGCCGCCGGAAGACCGAGCGGAAGACGGCCTGGTCCAGGGCAGGCTCATCGGCGATGAGGGGGGCGGTCTCCGGGAGGGTGCCCAGGTCGGTCGAGGCAGTCACTGCGGTGTCCTTCTGCTGCGGTCGAGCGGCGGCGGGCGGTTCGGAGGCGCTCAGCGGCTCGGACAACGCGCGCTGGAGTTCCTGCCGAGGTCGACGTCGGCGCGCCCGTACAGAAGGGGTTCTGGCGGCATAACGTCAGAGTGACGATTCACGGCGTGCCACGTCAAGACCGGCCTCGCAGATGGAAGGACCGTCACACCCGCCGGGCCGCGGCAGGGTCATACCGCCGCGCCGAGCGCCGCGATCACGTCGGCGCGCCGTGGCTGGCCCACCGCCCTGCGCACCACCGATCCGCCCGCGTCCAGGACGAGCACGGTCGGGGTCTTGAGGACGCCGAGCCGCCGCACCAGTTCCAGGTGGGCCTCGGCGTCGATCTCGACGTGCCGGACCCCTTCCACCATCGCCGCCACCTCGCCGAGCACCCGCCGGGTGGCCCGGCAGGGCGCACAGAAGGCGCTGGAGAACTGCACCAGGGTGGCGCGCTCACCCAGCGGCCCGCCGAGGTCCCCGGCTGTCAGCCGCTCGTCGCCGTCCTTCGCCCGCACCCGGATCCTCCCGTCCCCGCGCCGGTGGATGATCCCGAAGACGGTCGCCGCCGCGAGCACGGCCAGGCAGACCACCAGTCCTGTCATCGCCGTCCTCTCCCATCTTCCCCGCCGTCGTCCGCCTCTTCGGCTGTCCACATATTCGGCGCGTCACGCGTGTGGCGCTCCCACCCCAGGAGGAGCGTTCACGGGATCGCAACGATTCCCGCGGGCACGACACGCCGTCGTTCGGCCATTATTTCAGTCATGGACATCGACGTACGAGGCCCCAGGTTCGGGGCCGCCGTCACCACCGTGGTGCTCGCGGTCGTGCTGGTCACCGGCAGTGGGTGGCTGCTCGCCGCGCAGGCCGCGGTGTTCGCCGTGGGGGCGGCCGCGGGTGTCCGGAACTCGCCGTACGGCTGGGTCTTCCGCACGCTGGTGCGGCCCCGGCTCGGTCCGCCGCCCGCCACCGAGGACGCCGCCCCGCCGCGCTTCGCGCAGGCCGTGGGCCTGGTCTTCGCCGTCATCGGGGTCGTCGGATACGCCGTCGGCCCGCAGTGGCTGGGGATGGCGGCCACCGGGTGCGCGCTGGCCGCCGCCTTCCTCAACGCGGTGTTCGCCTACTGCCTGGGGTGCGAGATGTATCTGCTGCTGCGCCGGACTCTGGCCTGACGCCGTCCTTACCGCGACCATGGCATGGTGGCTTGTTCATGACCTGCCCGCGCCACGCGTCCGCCGGGTTCTGACGACGTGAGAAGAATCTCTCCACGGCGCCGTTCCCCGGGATGACACGAGGCCCGCCGCCGGGGCACCATCGCTCAGCGGCCGGACAACCTACGGGCGCGTAACTTCCGCCGGGACGCCGCCCCGGAGAGAGCAGGTGCCCCGACATGGCCGAACTCGTCTACCCACCGGTGATCGCCTGCGCCCGCACCATGTTCAAGGTGCAGGGCCTGCGATTCGACATCCGGGGCACCGAGAACGTGCCGAGACAGGGTGGCGCCCTGCTGGTCAGCAACCACATCGGGTACCTGGACTTCATCTTCTGCGGGCTGACCACGCTCCCGGCCAAGCGCCTGGTGCGGTTCATGGCCAAGGAGTCGGTTTTCCGGCACAAGGTGTCGGGTCCGCTGATGCGCGCGATGAAGCACATCCCCGTCGACCGCTCCGAGGGCATGCACGCCTACGCGCACGCGCTGGACGCCCTGCGCGGCGGCGAGATCATCGGGGTGTTCCCGGAGGCGACGATCTCCCAGTCCTTCACCCTGAAGTCGTTCAAATCGGGCGCGGCCCGGCTGGCGATGGAGGCGGGCGTGCCACTGCTGCCCATGGCGCTGTGGGGCACGCAGCGGCTGTGGACGAAGGGGCACCCGCGCAGTCTCGGGCGCAACAGGTTCCCGATCACGCTGCGGATCGGCGAGCAGATGCACCCGCAGGAGAACGAGAAGGCCGGCGCACTCACCCGGCGGCTGCGGATGCGGGTGCAGGAGCTGCTGGAGGACGCCCAGCGCACCTACCCGGGCAAGCCGTCGGGGCCCGATGACCGCTGGTGGCTGCCCGCGCACCTCGGTGGCACCGCGCCGACGCCCGAGGAGGCGGCGGCGCGGGACCGCGAGGCTCAGGCCGAGGCGCTCTGACCGGCCGCCCCGGCTGAGGCGGCGGCCCCGGCTGGGTCAGCGGCTGGTTCGCCGTCCGGCGGCAGCGCGGTGAGCAGCAGTCCGGCGAGTTCGGCGACGCTGCCCGCGCCCTGGAGGGCGGCCAGCACGGCGCGCGGCGGCGTGGCGTACAGCACCGGGTAGTCGACCTCCCCCAGCTCCGGGCGCACCGGCCAGGCCAGCCGCTCCCCCTCGACGGAGAACCTGGCGTCGACGCCCGGCTTGTTGCCGCGCGCGTCCTGCCGCGCCCAGCGGCCGACGCCCGGCAGCAGCACCGCGACGAGGCCGTGGACCACCGGGTCCCGCCCGTCGTCGTCGGTGAGCCGCTGGTAGCACAGCCCCGCGGGCAGCGACCCGGCGCGCAGCAGCGCCACCAGGGCATGGGACTTGGCGTAGCAGATGCCCGTACGCCGCTCCAGGACGTCGGAGGCCCGCCAGGTGACCCGCCGCTCACCGGCGTCCATCGAGTGCGGGACGGTGTCACGGACGAACTCGAAGGCCGCCTTCGCATAGTCATACGGTGCCGCGGTCCCGGCGCCCAGGCGCGCCGCCGTGGAACGTACGGTCGGATGGTGGTGGTCGATGACGTCGTCGGCGGCCAGGTACGCCGAGAGGTCGGCGGTTCCCTTGATCAGCTCCATGCCGCGGAGCCTAGGGAACGGCCGACCTCTCGATCAATCAATTTACGGACTTCCGCATACTCATGCGATGGTCGCGCTGCCCCGCATCTCCTCGACCAGGGCCGCGGCGAATCCGTCCACGTCCTCCTCGGTCGTGTCGAAGGAGCACATCCAGCGCACCTCGCCGGTCGCCTCGTTCCAGAAGTAGAAGCGGTACCGCTTCTGCAGCCGCTCGCTGACCTCGCGCGGCAGCGTCGCGAAGACGGCATTGGACTGCACCGGGCGCATGACGGTGACGCCCTCGACGTCCTTGACGGCCTGCTCCAGGCGGCGTGCCATCGCGTTGGCGTGCGAGGCGCTGCGCAGCCACAGATCGCCCGCCAGCAGCGCCTCGAACTGCACCGAGACGAAGCGCATCTTGGACGCGAGCTGCATCGACATCTTGCGCAGGTACTTGATGGAGCGCACCCGCTCGGGGCTGAGCACCACCAGGCACTCGCCGACCAGCAGCCCGTTCTTGGTGCCGCCGAAGGAGAGGATGTCCACCCCCGCGTCGGTGGTGAACTCGGCCAGCGGAACGCCCAGCGTCGCCGCCGCGTTGGAGATCCGCGCCCCGTCCAGGTGCACGGCCATGCCCAGCTGGTGGGCGTGGTCGCAGATCGCCTTGATCTCCTCGGGCGTGTAGCAGGTGCCCAGTTCGGTGGTCTGCGTGATCGAGACGACCTGCGGCTGCGCCCGGTGCTCGTCGTCGAAGCCGTACGCCTGCCGGTCGATCAGCTCGGGGGTGAGCTTGCCGTCCGGGGTCGGGACGGTGAGCAGCTTCAGCCCGCCGACGCGCTCGGGCGCGCCGCACTCGTCGACCTGGATATGGGCCGACTCGGCGCAGATCACCGCACCCCAGCGCTCGGTGAGCGACTGCAGCGCCGTCACGTTGGCGCCGGTGCCGTTGAACACCGGGAAGACCTCCGCGCGCGGGCCGAAGTGCGCGCGGAAGACCTCCTGCAGGTGGGTGGTGTAGTCGTCCTCGCCGTAGGCGACCTGGTGGCCGTCGTTGGCGAGCGCCAGGGCGGCCAGCACCTCGGGGTGCACCCCGGCGTAGTTGTCACTGGCGAAGCCGCGGACCCGCGGGTCGTGACGGCGTATCGCGCCGCCTGCTGTCTGTCCGGTCACGGTTGGGGCGTCAGCCACTGTCGGGTCCCGTTCACTTCCGTGGGGTTCCGGTCCCAGATGTGCGCGATGGCGTCGGCGAGCTCGCGTACATCGGTGAATCCGGCGAATTTGGCGTTGGGGCGCTGGGCCCGCATCTCGTCGTGCACCAGGGCCTTGATGACGAGCACGGTGGCCGCGGCGGTGGGGCCGTCGTCCCCGCCCAGCTTGCGGAAGGAGTCGCCGAGCGCGAGCGTCCACGCCTCGGCGGCGGCCTTCGCGGCGGCGTAGGCGGCGTTCCCCGCGGTCGGCACGGTGGCGCCCGAGGCGCTGATCAGCACATAGCGGCCGCCGGGGCTGCGCATCAGGCCGTCGTGGAAGGCGAGCGAGGTGTGCTGCACCGTACGGATGAGCAGCCGGTGCAGGACGTCCCAGTCCTCCAGATCGGTCTCCGGGAAGGAGGCCGAGCCCCGCCAGCCGCCGACGAGGTGGACCAGGCCGTCCACCCTGCCGTGGTCCTTCTCGATCCGGGCGGCCCAGTCCTGGCTGGCCTCCAGGTCGAGCAGGTCCACTATCTCGCCGGTGATGTCGGCGCCGCCCGCGTCGTAGCGCGCCGCGTCCACGGCCTCGGCCAGCCGCTCGGGGTCGGCGTCGGCGGCGATGATGTGCCCGCCTTCCCTGGCCAGCCGCTGCAGCACGGCACGCCCGGCGGGGCCGCCGGCGCCCGCGACCGCGATCACCGCCCCGTCCAGACCACCCGTGTATGTGTCGGTCGTCATCTCCGCCTCCTCGGCCGCACCGGTCACGCGGCGCCCCGAAGGTGGCTGTCGCCCGTGATCCCCTTTGTCGAGGTGATCACCGTACGCAGCTTCTTCGCAAGGGCCTCGTAGAACATGCTGAGCGGAAACTCGTCCGCCAGCACGTCGTCCACGAGTTTGCGAGGCGGCTGCGACAGGTCCAGGGCGTCGGGGCCCTTGGCCCAGACCGAGCCGGGATGCGGGGAGAGGTAGCTCGCGACCAGGTCGTAGGCGGCGAACCAGTGCACGAGCTTGGGGCGGTCGATGCCGTCCCGGTAGAGCGTCTCGATCTCGGCGCAGAGCTGGTTGGTGACCTGCGGCGCGCGCTCCCAGTCGATGTGCAGGGTGTTGTCCGTCCAGCGTACGGCGTCGTGCTTGTGCAGGTACGCGAAGAGGAGCTGGCCGCCGAGTCCGTCGTAGTTGCGGACCCGGTCGCCGGTGACGGGGAAGCGGAAGAGCCGGTCGAAGAGGATGGCGTACTGCACGCCCAGGCCCATGGGGTGGCCCTCGGCCTCCAGCTTCACGGCCTCACGGAAGGTGGTGAGGTCGCAGCGCAGCTCCTCCAGGCCGTACATCCAGAACGGCGCGCGCTGCTTGATCATGAAGGGGTCGAACGGCAGGTCGCCGTGGCTGTGGGTGCGGTCGTGGATCATGTCCCAGAGCACGAAGGTCTGCTGCGCCAGCTCCTGGTCCTCCACGAGCCGGGCGGCGTCGCCGGGCAGTTCGAGGCCGAGGGTCTCGACGGCGGCGGCGGACACGGCGCGGAAGCGGGCGGCCTCGCGGTCGCAGAAGATCGCGCCCCAGGTCCAGCGCTCGGGCGCCTCGCGGACCGCGACGGTCTCCGGGAAGAGCACCGCGGAGTTGGTGTCGTAACCGGGAGTGAAGTCCTCGAAGGTGATCGGGACGAAGAGCGGGTTGTCGTACCGGGTGCGCTCCAGCTCGGCCAGCCAGTCGGGCCAGACCACACGCAGCACGACGGCTTCCAGATTGCGGTCCGGGTTGCCGTTCTGGGTGTACATGGCGAAGACCACGAGGTGCTGGACGCCGTCACGGCGGTCCGCGGCGGGCTGGAAGGCCAGCAGGGAGTCCAGGAAGTCGGGGACCGCGAAGCCGCCCTCGGCCCAGCGGCGCAGATCGGCCACGAGCGCGCGGTGGTAGGCGGCGTCGTGCGGGAGCAGCGGGGAGAGCTGCTCGACCGCGTCGATCACCCGCCGCAGGGTGCCCTCGGCGTCCTCGCGCCGCGGCGCGTCCTCGGCGGCGAAGTCGATCGAGCCGTCCTTCTGCTGCCAGGGCCTGATGGCTTCGACGGCCTGCTTCAGTACCGCCCACGCGGGGTGCCCGATGACGCTGTCGCCGGATATCCCGTCCTCACTCGCCACCCGCGGCGAAAGAACTTCACTCATGACCCCTCCTCCACAAAAGAACCTGTCGTCTGACCACCGTATCCGCGACCTTGCGCCTCGATCAAGGGGAGAACGCGCAGATCCTCCTGTGCAATGCCCGAGAGGCCGCTGTTTTTCCCGTCCGTCTCCCGGATGGCCCAACCGAACTTGCGTCTGCGTCATGGTGTGTTGGGACCGTGGTCGCTTCCGCTCGCTAAGGTGGCCGGTTATGAGCTTCCTCACTGTCGGTCACCGCGGAGTCATGGGCGTGGAGCCGGAGAACACCCTGCGGTCCTTCCGCGCGGCGCAGGCCGCCGGCCTCGACCAGATCGAACTCGACCTGCACCTGAGCAAGGACGGGGCGCTCGTCGTGATGCACGACGAGGACGTCGATCGCACCACCGACGGCGCCGGACTCATCCGCGACCTGACGCTGGCCGAGATCCGCACCCTGGACGCGGGGCTGGGCGAGCGGGTGCCGGTCTTCGAGGAAGTGCTCGACGCGGTCAGCCGCCCCATCCAGGCCGAGATCAAGGACGTGGCGGCGGCCCGCGTGCTCGCGGACACGCTGCGCGAGCGCGGCGAGACCGAGCGGGTCAGCGTGCTGTCGTTCCACGACGAGGCGCTGGCCGAGATCCGCGAGCTGCTCCCGGACGTCCGTACGGTCCTGGTCGCCAGCGACCTCGGCCCGGAGATCGTCACCCGCGCTCAGGCGGTCGGCGCCCGGCTGGTCAGCCTGGAGCTGCGGCAGCTCAACCTCGACGTGGTCAGCCGCTGCCAGGCGGCCGGTATCGCGGTCATGGCCTGGACGGTCAACACCGCGCAGGATTGGGCGCTCGCCCGCGCCCTGGGCCTGGACGGCGCGGCCACCGACCTCCCGGCGGAGCCGGTGTAGTACCGGGCCGGGGTGATCCGGCGGGAACGCTCAGCCGCGCGCCCGCCGGTCCCCGCACTCCACCGTCGGCCGGGCTTCCTCGTCAGCCGAGCTTCTTGGTCAGCAGCTCGAACTGCAGGCCGTCGCGGGTCGGCAGGCCGAAGCGCTCGTTGCCGTACGGGAACGGGGTCATCTCGCCGGTACGGGCGTAACCGCGGCGGATGTACCAGGCGATGAGGTCCTCGCGCGCCGAGATCACCGTCATGTGCATCTCCGCGACGCCCCACTCCTCACGGGCGAAGCGCTCCGCCTCGGCGATGATGACCTTGCCGAGACCGGCGCCCTGGAGGGTGGGGCGTACCGCGAACATCCCGAAGTAGGCGTGCGAGCCGCGGTGTTCGAGCTGGCAGCAG
Source organism: Streptomyces sp. NPDC051976 (assembly GCF_040680795.1). Taxonomy (NCBI): domain Bacteria; kingdom Bacillati; phylum Actinomycetota; class Actinomycetes; order Kitasatosporales; family Streptomycetaceae; genus Streptomyces; species Streptomyces sp. NPDC051976. Next base: position 139,993 of record NZ_JBFAXL010000005.1, on the reverse strand, counting down.
GCGACGAGTTCGCCGCCGCTCTCCACCGCGAGCAGCTTGCTGTCCGCGCCCTCGATGACGGCGAGCACGCCCTCGGGGTCGGTGCGCTGGCCCTCCAGGATGTCCGCCTCGGTCGTCCAGCCCGCGCGGCTGTCGTCGCCGCGGTACGCGGACTCGATCAGCGCGACGAGCGCGGGGACGTCGGCGGCGGTGGCGTTGCGGAAGGCGGGGCGCGCGGCAGTGTCCATGCGGGACAGGCTAACCCCGGGTGCCGGGCGGGATCACGGGTGGCCGCGGGGCCGCGGCCGGCGGCCCGGGCAGGCGGGCGGGCCGGTCAGACGGCCAGACCGGTCAGCGCGTCGGCCAGTCGGCGCACGCCCTCGGTGATCTCCTCGGGACCGCCGGTGTCGGCGAAGGTCACCCGCAGGTACGGGGCCGGGGCCTCGGCGGGGAAGTACGGGCGGCCGGCGGCCACGGCGACCCCTGCGCGCAGGGCTGCGGCGGTCAGCGCGCTCTCGTCGGTGCCGTCGGGCAGCCGCAGCCAGAGGTGGTAGCCGCCGCCCGGGGCGGTCTCCGGGGCGAGGTGCGGCAGCCGGTCGCGCAGCGCGCCCACCATGGCGTCGCGGCGCTCGCGCAGGCCCGCCGCGACCGCGCGCAGATGGCGCGGCCAGGCCGGGGCGCCGACGAGTTCCAACGTTGCCTCCTGGAGTGGCCGGGGCACGAAGAAGCTGTCGACGACCTGGATGGCGCGCAGCCGCTCCATGACGGGGCCGCGGGCGATGAGCGCGCCGATCCGCAGGCTGGGCGAGGTCGGCTTGGTCAGCGAGGCGACATGGACGACCGTGCCGTGCGGGTCGTCGGTGATGAGCGGGGCCGGCAGCGAGCCACCGTGGCCGAGGCGGCGGGCGAAGTCGTCCTCGACCACGAACGCCCCGGCCGCGCGGGCGATGTCCAGCACCTGGCGGCGGCGCTCGTCGGCGAGCACCGCTCCGGTGGGGTTCTGGAAGAGCGGCTGGCAGAAGAAGACCCGGGCGCCGCTCGCACCGAAGGCGTCCGCCAGCAGATCGGGGCGCACACCGTCCGCGTCCACCGGGACGGGGACCGGCCGCAGCCCCGCCGCGCGGGCCGCGGCGAGCGCGCCGGGGTAGGTCGGCGACTCGACCAGGACGGCGGAGCCGGGCGCGGCCAGGGCGCGCAGCGCGGTGGTGAGGGCGGCCTGGCCGCCGGCGGTGACGAGTACCTGGACCGGGCCGACCCCGGCCTCGCGCCCGAACCAGTTGCGCAGCGCGGTGAGTCCCTCGATCGGTGGCCGCTCCCACGCCCCAGGTCTGCGGGCGGCGCGGGCGAGCGCGGCGCCGAGCGCCTGCTCCGGCTGGAGGCCGGGGTGCAGATAGCCGCCGTTGAAGGCGATGACGCCGGGTGCGGGCGCGGCGAGGCAGGACAGCACCCCGGAGGCGTCCACGACCCGGGGCGCGGCGTCGGGGTCCTCCGCGGTGAGGGCGACCTGCTGCCAGGAGGTGTCCACGACGCGGGGCGAGGGGATGTCCTCGGCCGCACGGTAGGCGCCCGCGCCGGGCCGGGTGACGACCAGACCCTCGGCGGCGAGCGCGGCCAGCGCGCGGGAGACCGTCACGGGGCTCACCCCGAAGCGGTCCACCAGTGCCCGGCTCGACGGCAGCTTCTCACCTGGAGAGAAGCGGTTCAGCTCCCTTCGCAGGGATTCTGCCACCGCACCCGCACTGCTATCGTTGTTCATGAGAGCACATAGTAGCGCTACCACTCGCACCCCGATAGCAGTGCGCGGCACCGCACTGGCCTGCCTCGGCGTGGCCGCCTTCTCGCTCACCTTCCCCTCCACCCACTGGGCGCTGTCCGGTTTCGGCGCCTGGTCGGCGGTGACGGTGCGGGCGGTGCTGGCCACCGCGGTCGCGGGCGTCTTCCTGGTCGCGGGCCGGGCCAGGGTGCCGGACCGCGCGCACTGGGCGGGGCTGGCCGTGGTCGCCTGCGGAGTGGTGGTCGGCTTCCCCCTGCTGACCACGCTCGCGCTGCGCACGACCGACACCTCCCACGCCGCCGTGGTGGTCGGCGCGCTCCCGCTGTGCACCGCGGTGCTCGCCGCGCTGCGGACCGGCGCCCGGCCGTCCCGTACGTTCTGGGCGGCGGCGGTGGCGGGCGCCGCCGTGGTCACCGCCTTCACGCTCGGCGAGAGCGGCGGCGCGCCCACGGCCGGCGACGGTTACCTGTTCGGCGCGCTGCTGGTGTGCGCCGCCGGGTACGTGGAGGGCGGGCGGCTGGCCGCGGTGCTGCCCGGCTGGCAGGTCGTCGGCTGGGCCCTGGTCGGCACGCTCCCGCTGACGCTGCCCGCCATGGTCGTGTCGCTGTCGCTGGAGCCGGTGCGGCTGACCGGGGAGTCGGTCGGCGGGCTGGTCTGGGTCTCGGTGGTCTCGCAGTTTCTCGGGCTGCTGGTCTGGTACCGCGGGATGGCCGCGATCGGGGTGACCCGGGCGAGCCAGCTGCAACTCGCCCAGCCCGTACTGACCCTGGTGTGGTCGGCGGCCCTGCTCGGCGAGCGGCTGGGCGCGGCCACCCTGCCCGCGGCGCTCGGCGTACTGGTCTGCGTGGCCGTCACCCAGCGGTCCGGCGCCGGGCGCCCCGCCGCCCCGGAGAGCGCCCCGGAGCACGAGGCGCACGGCGGGCGGGCGGTGGCCGCGTCCATGGCCGAGGGCATGGCGTCCCGCACGACATCGGGCACCTGACGGCGCGCCGGGCGGTGTCACGCTCCCCCGGCTACCTCCATGCGCTCGGGTGTGCGCCCTCGGGACCGGGCAGTCCTCCTCCAGACCACCGGGCACAGGGACGGGAACGGGGAGGGCCGCATGCACGGACCGCCGCTGGTGGCCTGGTTACTCGTGGCACTGAGCGCCGCCGCGGGCGCGGCCTGCCTGCTGCGCCGCCAGGCCCGTGACGAGGCGCTGATGGCACTGGGGATGGCCGTGATGGCGGTCCCGGTCTCCGTCTTCGACCCCAGACCGTGGGGCACCCCGGTGTTCACGGCCGTCTTCGCGCTGACCGCGCTGCGCGCCCTGCTGCTCGCCAGGCGCTCCGGCCACCATCTGCACCACTCGGTGTCCTCGGCCGCAATGGTCTACATGACGCTGGCGATGGCGGGCGCCGGTCCGGGCGGCGCCCATGAGGAGCACTCCGCCCACGCGGCCGCGGGCACCCCGCTGCTGACCGGCGCGCTGCTGCTGTACTTCGCGGCCTATGTGCTGCTGGCGGGGGTGCGCCTGGTGACGGCGCCCGGTGACGTTCCGGGGCTGCCGCGCGTCGCGGCGCCCGCGCTGCCGCCCGTCCGGCCGCCCGGCGCCGTGGCACGTGCGATACGGCCGGCCCCCTCCCCCGTCCTGGCACCCGCCGTCGCGGGGATCCCGGCCCCTGCGGCCCGGGTGCCGCTGCGCCACGCGCCCGAGGTGGCGGCGGCCTGCCGGGTGTCGATGGCCCTGGGGATGTTCGCGATGCTCCTGGCCCTGTGAGGCCGCGGCGCACGGAGGACGGCGGGGGTCGGTCGCGCTCTCCCGCGCCCTTGTGACGGCCCCGTTCCTGTGAGTGATGCGTCACATCGGGTCGGCGTCCGTACCCGTGTGTCACCCGTGGCTCCTAGGGTGATCAGTATGACGGTCCCGTTCGTGCTGCTGATTCTCGGCGCACTTGCGGCGGCGATGGCGCCGCGTCTGCTGTCCCGTGCCGACTGGCCGGAACGCGAGCCGGTGCTGGCCCTGTGGGTCTGGCAGTGCGTCGTCGTCGCCGTGCTGCTGTGCTGTGTGCTGGCGATGGCGCTCTCCGCCGCGGCTGCCTGGACGGCGGTCCGCGGCAACCTCTTCGCGTACGCGCCGAGCGGTGTGGTGGAGGCGTACGCCCTGCCCCAGTACGGCCGCTACGCCGGCGCGCTGGCGATCTGCCTCGCGCTGGGCGGCGTGTGGACGGCGGCCATGCTCACCCGGGAGATCCGCGACACGCGTGCCAGGCGGCGCCGGCGGCGGGCCGAACTGCGGGTGCGGGCACCCCGGCTGCCCGGCGAGGCCGTCCCGGACGGCGAGCGTCTGGTGGTACTGGAGGACCAGCGGTCCGACGCCTGGTGGCTGTCCGGCGCGGAACCCCGGCTCGTGATCACCACCGCCGCGCTGCGCAAGCTCAAGGGCCGCCAGCTCGACGCGGTGCTGGCGCACGAACAGGGCCATGTCCAGGCCCGGCACGACGTCCTGCTGCACTGCGCGGGCGCCCTGGCGGGCGGCTTCCCCCGGGTGCCGGTCTTCGCCGCCTTCCGCGACCAGGTGCACCACCTGGTGGAGCTGTCGGCCGACGACACCGCCTCGCGCCGCTTCGGCCGCCTGACCACGGCCCTCGCCCTCGTCGAACTCAACGAGGAGAGCGGCGTGTTCGGGCCCTGCCCCACTCCGCTCTCCGCGCTGCCGGGGCGGGTGCACCGGCTGCTCGACCCGGCCCCCCGGCTGCCGCTGGCCCGCCGGGTCCGGATGACCGCCTTCGCCCTGATGGTGCCCGCCGTGCCGCTGCTGATCGCCTTCAGCCCCGGTCTCGGCGCCCTGACCTGACGACCGGGAAGACGACAGGAAGCGGACATGACGATCAAGGCCTGCATGTTCGACTTCTCGGGGACGCTCTTTCGTGTCGAGTCCTGCGAGCGCTGGCTGCGGGCGGTGCTCGCCGACGAGGGCATCGCCGCCACCGACGCCGAAGTGACGTCGTACGCACAGCTGTTGAACGACGCGGGCGCGCTGCCCGGCGGCGCCTGGCCGCGGACGATACCGCCCCACCTGGAGCGGCTCTGCGCGGCGCGCGACCTCGGCGCGGCGCAGCACCGGGCGGCGTACACCGGCCTGTCGCGTACCGCCGCGCTGCCCTGGGACATCCATGACGCGCTCTACGACCGGCACATGACGCCGGACGCGTGGCGCCCGTACCCCGACACCGCCCCCGTGCTGGCGGAACTGCGCGGCAGGGGCGTGCCGGTGGCCGTGGTGAGCAACATCGGCTGGGACCTGCGGCCGGTTTTCCGCGCCCATGGGTTGGCCGAACTGGTCGACGCCTTTGTGCTGAGTTACGAGGTCGGTGCGCAGAAGCCCGATCCGCGGATCTTCCGCACCGCATGCGACCTGCTCGGCGTCCCCCCGGAACGCACCCTCATGGTGGGCGACGACCGAAGAGCCGACGCGGGCGCGGCCGCGCTGGGCTGCTCCGTGCACCTGGTCGACCACCTGCCGGTGGCGGACCGGCCCGACGCCCTGCGCGGCGTCCTCGGCCTGCTCGCCTGAAGGCGCGCACCCCGGAAGCCCTGATGTCGTGACGCCGTGGCCCTGTGCCGGATATGACGGACGCCGGTCCCGACGATCCCCCGCGTCGCCGGGCCCGGCGCCTGCCCCCGTTTCCCGCAAGGACCTCGGTCCCGCGGGTGCGCTGAGTATATTGGCTCTCAGCCAGTCAACGCAGGAGTAAATAATGTCCCCTCGGAGCGCGTCGGTCAATGAAGCGATGCGTCAGCGTTCCCGGGAACGGCTGTTGCAGGCCACCGTGGAACTGGTCGAAGAGCGTGGCTACGAGGCCACGACGCTCGCCGACATCACCCAGCGGGCCGGGTCGGCACGCGGCCTGGTCTCGTACTACTTCGCTGGTAAGCGCGAACTGCTGCAGTCCGCGGTGCACCGGCTGATGAACCTGGAGCTGGCGGCCGCGCTGGAGTCGGAGCCCCGGACCGACGACGGCATGGAGCGGATGGCGCGTGCCATTGACGCGATCCTCACCCTCACCCAGACGCACACCAAGCTGATGCGCACCCATATGGCCTCGATCCTCCAGGCCGAGGGCTTCGTGCAGTGCCCCGAGCAGCAGAAGCTGGCGGCGCTGCTGCGGGGGGCGGTGGTCGGGTGGGGCGCGGAGGATCCCGAGGAGGAGTACCGGCTGCTGCGCGCGCTGCTCATGGGCGCCACGGTGGCGCTGCTGCTGCCGGGTGCCCCGATGCCGCTGGAGCGGCTGCGCGCGGAGCTGTTCGAGCGCTACGGCCTCGACTGGGCCTCGGGCGCGCCGCCGCAGGGCTGCGAGATGGCCCTCGGCAGCCGCCGCCCGCCGGTCGCCCCGCCGACCGCCTGAACCGGCCACGGACGGCCTGAACCGTACCGGGAACGGCTCCCGACGCTCTGCCGCGGCGCCTTCGCGAGGCGCATCCTGGAACTCAGGGCTTCCCCCTGCCGAAGGGAGCACAGGCGTGCTGCGAGTCGCTGTGATCGGTTCGGGCCCGAGCGGCGTCTACACGGCGGAGGCACTCACCCGTCAGGAGACGGTGCCTGATGTCGCGGTTGACGTACTCGACCGGCTGCCGTGCCCGTTCGGTCTGGTGCGCTACGGCGTCGCTCCCGACCACGAGAAGATCAAGTCGCTCCAGGGCAACTTGCGCAAGGTCCTGGAGGACCCGCGGATCCGCTTCCTGGGCAATGTGTGCGTCGGTCCCGCGCTGACCCCGCGGCGGCTGCTCGGGCTCTACCACGCGGTGGTCTACTGCGTCGGCGCCGCGACCGACCGGCGGCTGGCGGTGCCCGGCGAGGACCTGCCGGGCAGCTTCTCGGCGACGCGCTTCGTGTCCTGGTACAGCGCGCACCCGGACGAGCCGCCGGACGAGTTCGCGCTACGGGCCCGGTCGGCGGTGGTGATCGGGGTGGGCAATGTCGCGGTCGACGTCGCCAGGGTGCTGGCGCGGCCCGCGGCGGAGCTGCGGCGCACCGACGTTCCGGAGGCGGCGCTCGGCGCGCTGGCGGCCAGCCGGGTCACCGACATCTACATGGTGGGGCGGCGCGGGCCTTCACAGGCGAAGTTCACCACCAAGGAGCTGCGCGAACTGGGCGCGCTGACCGGCACCGACGTCGTCGTCCACGAGGACGAGCTGGCCCTCGACCCGCACTACACCGACACCGCGGACCTGCCCGCCGTCGCGCGCCGCAACGTCGAGGTGCTCAGGGAGTGGGCCGCCCGGCCGCTGGAGGGCCGTGCCCGCCGACTGCACCTGCGGTTCTTCCTGCGCCCCGTCGCGCTGACCGCGGGCCCCGACGGGCGGGTGGCCGCGGTGCGGTTCGCGCGCACCGGCCCGGACGGCGGGGGCCGCGTGGCCGACACCGGCGGCACCCGGGAGATCGCGGCGGGGCTGGTGCTGCGCTCGGTCGGCTACCAGGGCGTGCCGCTGCCGGGCCTGCCCTTCGACGCCAGGGGCGCGGTGGTGCCGAACGCGGCGGGCCGGGTGCTGCGCGACGGCGCGCCGTCGCCCGGCGAGTACGTGGCCGGATGGATCAAACGCGGGCCGACCGGTGTGATCGGCACCAACAGGCCCTGCGCCAAGGAGACCGCCGCCTCGCTGATCGCCGACGCGCCGCGGCTGCTGGCCCGCGCGCTGCCCGCCGACCCGCTGGATGGGCTCCTCGCGGCGGGAGCCCACCCTGTCGCCTGGCCCGGCTGGCTCGCCATCGAGGCTGCCGAGGCCGCCCTCGGCCGCTCCCTGGGCCGGCCCACCGTCAAGATCTGCGACTGGCAGGGCCTGCTGACGGCGGCGGGCGCGACGACCAGGCCACCGCGGTCCGCCTAGCGGCGCCGCCGGTCGTCCGAAGGCAGCGCGTCTGCCCCCTTGCGGCCGGCGGTGACGCGCGCCACCGCGGTGGCCTGCCGCGCAGTTCCCCGCGCCCCTGAAGGCGGGGCACCGTCCGGCGTGCGCGGGCGGCGGCGGTCAGGGGGTCCTGGGGAGCTTCAGTGGGCTCATGACGAGGTCGACGCGGGTGACGAGGTCGCGGGCGAAGGTCAGGGAGATCACGGCGAACAGGTCGTCCCCGTCCAGGATGGCGAGGCCGGGGGCGCCGTTGACGGTGGTGGCCTCGGCTCGGTGGCCGGCGGCGAACCGCGACGTGGTGCCGATGAGGAAGCGGGCCACCCGGTCGGCGCCGTGCACGGGGTGCCGGGCCGCGCTCACCAGGCCGCCGCCGTCGCTGGTCAGGGTCACCTCGGGGTCGAGGACCGCGGTCAGCGCGTCGAGGTCGCCCTCGGCCGCGGCCCGCGCGAAGGCGGCCACCGCGGCCCGGTGCTCGTGCGCGTCGACCTCGATACGCGGTGCCCCGGCGGCGATGTGCCGACGGGCGCGGGCCGCGAGCTGGCGCACCGCGGCGGTGCTGCGCCCGACCACCCGGCCGACCTCGGGGAACTCCACCCCGAACAGGTCGTGCAGCACCCAGGCGGTGCGCTCGGCCGGGCTCAGCGTCTCCAGCACCACCAGCAGCGCGAAACTCACCGACTCGTCCAGCGTGACGCGGTCGGCCGGGTCGGCGGCAGGCGTGCCGCCCGGTCCGGGCAGCGAGCCCAGCAGCGGCTCGGGCAGCCACGGCCCGACGTAGGTCTCCCGGCGTACGCGCGCCGAGCGCAGGGTGTCCACCGCGCGGCGGGCGACCGTGACCGTCGCCCATGCGTCGACGTCCTCGACCGGCTCCCTGGCGTTCGCGGCAGCCAGCCGCAGCCAGCAGTCGGAGACGACGTCCTCGGCCTCGGCGTAACTGCCGAGCACGGCGTAGGCCAGCCGGATCAGGCGTGGCCGCGCCCGCGCGTAGGCGGCGGCCAACTCGGCGTCCGCGCCCGCGCCGTCACGGTCGCCGCCGTCGCCGCCGACGTCGTCACCGTCGTGAAATCCCGCACCTTGGTGCGGTGTTGCGACCCGGTCGTTTTCCGCACCCTGGTGCGGCCCGCCGCTGTCTCCCCTGCCCGTGTTCCCGCTCATACCCGGGCCCTTTCGGCGTCGCTCTGCTCGGCCAGCCACTCGTCGAAGGTCTGGATGCCGCGCGGGCCCGGGCTCTCGGGGAGGAGGGCGCCCTCGGACATCGCGGCACCGCCCGCCATCGGGAGGCGGATCGGCAGCACCCAGCGGCGCCGGCCGATGGCACTGAGGTAGCGGCGCGCCTGGTCGGCCAGGGTCTCGACGCGGGGGCCCGCGAGCTCCGGGGCCATGCCGACGGGCGGGCCCGACACCATGTGCACCAGGGCCTGGGCGACCTCGCGTACGGCGATGGGCTGGCTGATCATCTGCGGGACGATCGCGACCGGGCCCGGGACCCGGTCGAGCGTCTGCGCGGTGAACTCGTGGAACTGCGTGGCCCGCAGCACGCTCCACGGCACGGGACTCGCCGCCACCAGCTCCTCCTGGCGGCGCTTGCCCTCGTAGTAGCCGAAGTCGACCCGGTCGACGCCGACGATCGACAGTGCGACATGGTGGGTCACGCCCGCGCGCCGCCCGGCGTCGAGCAGGGTGCGCCCCGCGGTGTCGAAGAAGGCCCGTGACGTGCGGCGGCTCGTGGTCACCACATTGGTGACGTCGATGACCGCTTCCACACCGTTCAGCGCGTCGGCGAGTCCGCGCCCGGTCATGAGATCCACACCGGCGGACCGGGCGAGCACGACCGGGTCGTGTCCCGCCGCGGTCAGCGTCTCGACCACCCAGCGCCCGGTCAGCCCCGTACCGCCTGCCACAGCCACTCGCATGAGCCCCGCATCTCCTCTGCTCCTCGGCCGCGCCGAGCGGCGGCCTCCGGTGATTGACGAAGCAGCGCCGCGATGCGTGACATCGCGGCCGCGCACTACCCCTGGCCAGGGCGTGGACCGACGGGGCGCGGGTCGCCCGGCAGCATCAGCAGCACCGCGCCCGCGACCACGAAGAAGCCGAGGGCGACGACGTTGAGCGGCTGGTCGACGCCGGTGTACATGTCCAGGTGCCGCAGGTGGTAGACGAGGTGCGGCACGCTGAACACCAGCCAGACCAGCGCGGTCAGCCGTACCAGGTAGGTGTCCGCCGCCCGCCACGCGGCGCCCGCGCTCAGCGCCGCGAGGGCGAGGTAGAGCGCGCCGACGTCCCGGGTCAGATGCTCGTTGTACGCGCCGAGCGGCGGCAGCCAGTGGCGGCCGAACCCGGGGAAGGACCGGTACCAGGAGGTGGGCAGGAACGCGGCCCAGACGCCGACATAGGCGGCGACCAGGGCCAGGACGCCGAGCAGGACCCGTCGCACGGTGGTGGGGGAAGTGTTCATGCCCTACTGACGAGGCAGCGGGGCCGGAGGTGACATTCCCGGCATCCGGTCGCCGGCCACCGGCCGCCCCTGCCCCGCGGGAGGGATCAGGCGTCGGTCGCCACGCGCAGCGGGAGCGGCGGCTCGTCGAGCCGGGCGGCCTGCCCGTCGGCCGCGGCGAGCACCCGGTCGAGCAGACCGGGGAAGAGCGCGTCCAGGTCGGCGCGGCGCAGCGCGTTCATCTTCGAGGTGCCGCGGTAGATCTGCTGGATCACGCCCGCCTCGCGCAGCACCCGGAAGTGGTGCGTGGTGGTGGACTTGGTGACCGGCAGCGGCACATCGGAGCAGGCGACTTCGTCCGTGGCCGCCGCCAGGGTGCGCACCACGATCAGCCGCATCGGGTCGGACAGCGCGTGCAGCACCACCTCCAGCCGGATGTCCGCGGTGGCGGGGTGCTCCAGGGCGCGCGCGTCGGTCATGAACGTCATATTACGACGCCTCTCGTAGTTTGACATTCACCGTACTACGACGGTTATCGTCGTACGGGCACCGGCGACCGGCGCCCGTACGGTCGGACCGGACCGAGAGACACCCGAGTGACCCACCCAGATCCCGAGGAGAGTGCCGTGAGCGCACTGTTCGAGCCCATCACCCTGCGGTCCCTGACCCTCGCGAACCGGGTCTGGATGGCGCCGATGTGCCAGTACTCGGCCGCGACCGAGGGCCCCGAGACCGGCGTGCCGCACGACTGGCACTTCGCGCACTACGCGGCGCGGGCCACCGGGGGCGCGGGCCTGATCCTCACCGAGGCCACCGCGGTCAGCCCCGAGGGCCGGATCAGCCCCGCCGACCTGGGCATCTGGAACGACCGGCAGGTCGAGGCGTTCTCCCGGATCACCCGCTTCCTCAGCGACCACGGCGCCGTCCCCGGCATCCAGCTCGCCCACGCCGGGCGGAAGGCGTCGACCGATCGTCCGTGGAACGGCGGCGCGCCGCTGGGCGCCGACGCGCTCGCGTGGCAGCCGGTCGGACCGAGCCCCGTGCCGTTCGCCGAGGGCCACCCGGTGCCCGACGAGCTGTCGCGGGAGCGGATCGCCGAGATCGTCGCGGAGTTCGCGGCGGCGGCGCGGCGGGCGCTGGCGGCGGGGTTCCAGGTCGTGGAGGTGCACGGCGCCCACGGCTATCTGATCGGCGAGTTCCTCTCCCCGCACAGCAACCGCCGCACCGACGGCTACGGCGGCCCGTTCGAGAACCGGATCAGGTTCGCGCTGGAGGTCGTCGACGCGGTGCGCGCGGTCTGGCCGCAGGACCTGCCGCTGTTCTTCCGCGTCTCGGCCACCGACTGGCTCGAGGACGGCGGCTGGACCGCTGACGAGACCGTCCGCTTCGCCAAGGAACTGCTCGCCCGCGGCGTCGACCTGCTCGACGTCTCCACCGGCGGCAACGCGGCCGGGGTCCGTATCCCCACCGGTCCCGGCTACCAGGTGCCGTTCGCCGCGCGGGTGAAGGCCGAGACGGATCTGCCGGTCGCCGCGGTCGGCGAGATCACCCAGCCGCGGCAGGCCGAGACGATTCTCGCCTCCGGACAGGCCGACGCCGTACTGCTCGGCCGGGAGCTGCTGCGCGATCCGTCCTGGCCGCTGCGGGCCGCCCGCGAGCTGGGCGCCGAGGTGCCGGTGCCGCCGCAGTACGCGCGTGCCTACCGGCGGCCGACCGCCGTCTGAGCCCGCGCTGATCCTCCGGGGCGCGGTCCGCGATCGTGGGCCGCGCCGGAAGGGCCGTTGTCGGTGGCCGGGTGCAGACTCGGTGATGTCGGACACGTTCCCCATTCCGGAGGTAAGGCGTCATGGACGACGTGCTACTCGCGGTAGGTACGCAGAAAGGGCTGTTCCTCGGCCGCAGGGACGGCGGGAGCTGGGCGTTCACCGGGCCGCACTTCCCGATGCAGGCGGTGTACTCGGTGGGTATCGACACCCGCAGGGCCGTACCGCGGTTGCTGGTCGGCGCGGACAGTTCGCACTGGGGACCGTCGGTCTTCCGCTCGGACGACCTCGGTGAGACCTGGCACGAACCGTCCAGACCCGCGGTGAAGTTCCCCAAGGACACCGAGACCTCGCTGGAGCGGGTCTGGCAGCTCCATCCGGCGGGGCCCGCCGCCCCGGACACCGTCTACGCGGGCACCCAGCCCGGCGCCCTGTTCCGGTCCGACGACGGCGGCGAGACCTTCTCCTTCGTCCGCAGCCTCTGGGAGCATCCGCAACGGCCCGACTGGGAGGCCGGTTTCGGCGGCCAGGCCGTGCACACCGTGGTCACCCACCCCAAGGACGCGGACAAGGTGACCGTCGCCGTGTCGACCGGCGGCGTGTACCGGACGTCGGACGGCGGCGCGAGCTGGTCCCCGTCCAACAGCGGTGTCCAGGCCACCTTCCTGCCCGAGGAGCAGCGCTTCCCCGAGTTCGGCCAGTGCGTCCACAAGGTCGCCCAGGACGCGGCCGACCCGGAGCGGCTCTATCTGCAGAACCACGGCGGGGTCTACCGCAGTGACGACGGCGGCGCGCGGTGGAACAGCATCAGCGCCGGCCTGCCCGCCGACTTCGGCTTCGCCGTGGCCGCGCACAAGCACCGCGGCGACGTGGCCTATGTCTTCCCGATCAAGGCGGACGCCTACCGGCTGCCGCCCGACTACCGCTGCCGGGTCTACCGCACCGAGGACGCGGGCAAGAGCTGGACGGCCCTGTCCGACGGCCTGCCGCAGGACCCGTCGTACGGAGTGGTGCTGCGCGACGCGATGTGCACCGACGACGCACGGCCGGGCGGCGTCTACTTCGGCAACCGGAACGGCGAGGTGTACGCCAGCGCGGACCAGGGCGACACCTGGGAGACGGCGGTCACCCACCTGCCCGACGTGCTGTGCGTACGGGCGGCCGTCGTGGGGTGAGGCGATGGGGTCAGGCGGTGGGGTGAGGCGCGCGGTCCGGCGCCGGGCGCGGACGCGCGTCCGCGGCACGGGCGTTGAGCCAGTAGAGTGACGGACCGTGACTGCGCGACCATTGCACGAGATCGTCGAGGCGGGCTGGGCGAAGGCGCTCGAACCCGTGGCGGACCGTATCGCGGCCATGGGGGACTTCCTCCGCGCCGAGATCGCCGGGGGCCGCACCTACCTGCCGTCGGGGGCGAACGTGCTGCGCGCGTTCCAGCAGCCGTTCGACGACGTCCGGGTGCTGATCGTCGGCCAGGACCCGTATCCGACACCCGGACACGCCGTGGGGCTCAGCTTCTCGGTGGCCCCTGAGGTACGCCCGCTGCCGGGCAGCCTGGAGAACATCTACCGCGAGCTGGGCACCGACCTCGGGCTGCCCCGGCCGTCGAACGGCGACCTCACGCCGTGGACCCGGCAGGGCGTGCTGCTGCTCAACAGGGCGCTGACCACCGCCCCGAGGAAGCCCGCGGCGCACCGCGGCAAGGGCTGGGAGGAGGTCACCGAGCAGGCGATCCGGGCGCTGGCGGCGCGCGGGCGCCCGCTGGTGTCGGTGCTCTGGGGCCGCGACGCGCGCAATCTGCGGCCGCTGCTGGGCCAGTTGCCCGCCATCGAGTCCTCGCACCCGTCGCCGATGTCCGCGGACCGCGGCTTCTTCGGCTCCAGGCCGTTCAGCAGGGCCAACGACCTGCTGGCGCGGCAGGGCGCGCAACCGGTGGACTGGCAGCTCCCCTGAGGACGGCGGACGGTAGTCTGCCCGGGTGACCACGCATTCGAATACCCCGGCGGGCTGGTACGCGGACCCGCAAGGCACGCCGAATCTGCTCAGGTACTGGGACGGGGCCCAGTGGACCGAGCACACCAACCCCGGCCAGGTGCCCCAGCAGCAGGGTGGCAGCGCCTGGGAGTTGAACGTCAGCCGCCCCGCCGACCCGGCCAAGGTCCAGCACCAGGTGCAGCAGCAGGCCGGTGTGGCGCCCACCGGGTTCGGCGGCGGCACCCTGTTCACCGAGCCGGTGCTCGTGGTGAACCAGAAGGCCAAGCTGATCGAACTCGTCAACGAGTACAGCGTCTTCGACCAGCAGGGCCGCACCCTTGGCTCCGTCGTCGAGATCGGGCAGAGCACCGCGAAGAAGGTGCTGCGCTTCGTCTCCAGCGTCGACCAGTTCCTGACGCACAAGTTGGAGGTCAGGGACGCGCACGGCCAGCCGCAGCTGGTGCTGACCCGGCCCGCGAAGCTCCTCAAGTCCAAGGTGCTGGTGCAGCGCGCCAACGGTGAGCCGCTCGGCGAGATCGTCCAGCAGAACGCCTTCGGCAAGATCAACTTCGGGTTCATGTACAACGGCCAGCAGATCGGCGCCATCAAGGCCGAGAACTGGCGGGCGTGGAACTTCGCCATCGTGGACCACACGGACACCGAGATCGCCCGGATCACCAAGACCTGGGAGGGCCTCGCCAAGACCATGTTCACCACGGCGGACAACTACGTGCTGCAGATCCACCGGCAGCTCCAGGACCCGCTGCTGAGCATGGTCGTCGCCTCGGCGCTGACCGTGGACACCGCCCTGAAGCAGGACTCCCGCGGGCTCGGCTGATCCCGTGCCGCCCGTGGGTGATCCCGCCGCCCGTTCCGTGCCACCCGGCGGCGACGGCGCGGCCGGCTGGGTGCTAGGGGTCGACTCCGGCGGTTCGGGGCTGCGGGTCGCCGTGGCCCGCGCCGACGGCGCCGCGGCGACCGAGCCCGCCGTCGCCGACCGCCCCGCGGTGGTCGGCGCGCGCGGCATCGACGCGGCCGACCTGCTCGGTCTCGTGCTGCCCCTGGCGAAGCAACTGCTGGACGGCCGCGGCGCCACCGGCCTCACCGCGGCGTGCGTGGGCGCGGCCGGGATGGCCTCGCTCGGCGACGACTTGCACGCGGTGCTGCCCGGCGCGCTCGCCGAGGCGTTCGGCGTACGGTCGCTGGCCCTGGCCGGTGACGCGGTGACGGCCTACGCCGGCGCGCTGGGTCTGCGGCCCGGTGTGGTGGTCGCCGCGGGCACGGGCATGATCGCGCTGGGCACCGCCCCCGGCGGTGACGGCTGGCGCCGCGCCGACGGCTGGGGTCATCTCCTCGGTGACGAGGGCAGCGGCGCCTGGATCGGCCGTGAGGGCCTGGTGGCGGCCCTGCGGGCGCACGACGGCCGGGCGGGCGGTTCCACGGCGCTGCTGGCCCGCGCCCGGGAGGTGTTCGGCCCGCTGGACCGGCTGCCCGCCCAGCTCTACCCCCGTCCCGACCGGCCCGCCGTGCTGGCGTCCTTCGCGCCCGAGGTGGCGCGCTGCGCGGCCGACCCGGTCGCCTCCGACATCCTGCGGCGGGCGGCGGCGCACATCCTGGCGGCGGCCGCCGCGGTACGGCCCGGCCCCGGCGCCGTCGACGTGGCGCTGACCGGCGGCCTGTTCAAGATGGGCGAGCCGCTGCTGGGGCCGCTGCGCGACCAGGCCGACTGGCTGCTGCCGGAGGCCGCGCTGGTGCCCGCGGCGGGCGATCCGCTGGACGGCGCGCTGCTCGTGGCGGGGGCGCTGGCGCGCGACGCGTTGACGCTGCCCGCCGATCCAGCACTGCTCAGGATCGTCCGATGACCGAACGTGATCAGCGAAACGGACACTTCAGGACAGGTGTGCCCCAGCTCTGACCCGCCCGAACATCCGGGCGCCGCAAGGCGTTAACATGCGACGCCATGAGCACTGCCACAGGGCCAGCCTCCGGCCTTCCCGTCCGAATGCCGCGTCCGCGCCAGCCGGGACGTCACCGCCGACCGGAGGCGCTGGCCGCGCCCGAGGGCGCGCCGGTGCTGGTTCTCGCCGTCCCCGGCACCCCCACCTCCGCCGCGCTCAGCCTGGCGGAAGAGGTCGTGAGCATCGCCCGCTCCGAGCTGTCCGGGCTCGATCCACGGATCGGCTTCGTCGACGGCGACGACAGCGAGGACAGCGAGTTCCCCGCGCTGCGCGCGGTGCTGGACCGCACCGCCGCGGAGCGCAGCGGTGAGGACACCGCCGCCGTCGTGGTGCCGCTGCTCGCCGGGCCCGAGGCGTCGGTGCTGCGCCGGATCCGGCAGGCCATCGCCGACAGCAAGGCGCAGGTCGAGCTGACCGATGTCCTCGGACCGCACCCGCTGCTCGCCGAGGCGCTGCACGTCCGGCTCTCCGAGGCCGGTCTGGCCCGCGCCGACCGCGCCCGGCTCTTCACGGTGGCGACGGCCGCCGACGGCATCATCCTGGCCACCGTGGGCGGCGAGGAGGCGGCGCAGGCCGCCGGGGTGACCGGGCTGCTGCTGGCCGCGCGGCTGGCCGTCCCGGTGCTGGCCGCGGCCCTCGACGAGGACGGCGCGATCGCGTCGGCCGCCGAGCAGCTGCGCTCCTCCGGCTCCAGCACGCTGGCGCTGGCCCCCTGCCTGATCGGCCCGGAGATCGCCCCGCAGCTCCTGCACACCGCCGCCGCGGAGGCGGGCTGTTCGGGCGCCGACGCCCTCGGCCCGTACCCGGCGGTCGGCAAGCTGGTGGTCACGCACTACGCGGGCGCGCTGGGCATCTCGCTGCAGCAGCAGGGTGCGCCCACGCACTGATCCGGTGAACGACGACGTCGGCGCGGGCGGGTGGTCCTGGTGGAGGACCACCCGCCCGCGCCGTCTCTCCCGCGCCTTTCGACCCGTGTCAGGCGCCCCGTGTCAGGCGACCTGTGTCAGGCGAAGACCACGCAGGACACGGCGGGCAGCGCCAGCGAACCCGACTGCTTCGGGATGCCGTTGGCCGGGTCGACCTCGAACCAGGTGACGTCGCCCGAGCGTTCGTTGGCCGCGTAGAGCCGGGTGCCCGAGGGGTCGAGGGTGAGGTGGCGCGGCCAGTCGCCGCCGCAGCTCACCGTGTCGAGCAGTTCCATCCGCTCGCCGGACTCGTCGAGCGCGAGGACGGCGATGCTGTTGTGGCCGCGGTTGGCCGCCCAGGCGAACCGGCCGTCCGCCGAGAGGACCAGCTCGGAGGGGAAGTTGTCACCGTCGACGCCGTCCGGCAGCACCCGGGTCTCGGCGAGCGGCCGCAGGCTGCCGATGGACGGGTCCCAGCGGCAGACGGTGACGACGGAGTCCAGTTCGTTCATCACATAGGCGTGGCCGCCGCCGGGGTGGAACGTGAGGTGCCGCGGGCCGACGCCGGAGCGCAGGCCCAGTTCCCGCTCGATCTCCAGCTCGCCGGTGGCGGCGTCGAGTTCGCAGACCCGCACCGAGTCGGTACCCAGGTCGACGCTGACGGCCCAGCGGCCGCTGGGGTCGGTGAGCACGGCGTGCGCGTGCGGGCCGGTCTGGCGCTCGCGGTGGGGTCCGTCGCCCTCGTGCTCCAGCACCGAGCGCAGCTCGCCGAGCGCCCCGTCGGCGCCGATCGAGAGCACGCTGACGCTGCCGGGCTCCGAGTAGTTGGCGGTGAGCAGGTGTCCCTGGTGGACGGCGAGGTGGGTCGGCCAGCCGCCACGCACCGGCACGGGCGCGCCGAGCAGCCGGGGGGCGGCCGGGTCGGCGAGCGAGAACGCGGCCGCCGCGCCCTCCGGTTCGGTCTCGCTGACCGCGTAGAGCGTGCCGCCGTCCGCGGACAGCGCCAGGAAGGACGGGTTCGGCACCTCGGCGGTGTCGCCGAGCGCGGTGAGCGCTCCCGTTCCGGGGTCGACGGCGGCCGCGGTGAGGCCGCGCCCACCCGCCGAAGTGAACGACCCGATGTATGCGTGCCCGGCCACTGCCGTACCTCTTCCGCCTGATGTCTGTACGGCGGCTGAGAGTAGTACCTGACGCCCGCCACGTCGCCCCCGGGGCCGCCGGGACGCCCGCGGGGCTCCCCGGGCCTGTCGCGGGCCGGACAGGCGTTCTAGGCGGCGAGTGCGGTGCGGGGAGCGGCGGCCAGCGGGGCGGCCAGGCCCGTGAGGGCGGTTTCGAGGCCGTGCAGGTGGGCGAGGGCGCGCTCGGCCCGCGGGTCGTCCGAGGTCATGGTGGTGGCCGGTACGGGGCAGGGGACGGCGGGCGGGGTGGCGGTTTCCGGGGTGCCGAGGCGGTGCAGGGCGTCCTCCACGCGGCGGCAGGCGGCCAGCAGCCGCTGGTCGTGCCCTGCCTGCGGGTGGGCGACGACCTCGGCGAGGCCGCGGACCTGGAGGGCGCAGACGTCAAGCAGGTCCAGCACCTGCCGGGCCCTGGCCCGGCGCGCCCGCAGCGGGCTCAGCGGGTGCACCAGCGGCGCCACCGAGGCCCGTACCCGTCCCAGCACCAGGTCGAGTTCCGCCGCGCGCCGCGCCAGGTCGTCGCCGGGACCGCCCGCCAGATGGGTGGCGGCCTGCGCGGTGAACTCCCGTACGGCGTCCAGTGCGCGCCGGATCCAGGCGTCGGTGGCCGCGTGCGTGGTGACCGGCAGCACCAGCAGCACCGCGAGGGCGGCCCACAGCGCGCCCGCGCCCGTCTCCTCCAGCCGGAGGACGAGCAGCGCGGGCCGCAGCACACCGAGCAGGCCGTAGAGCGAGCCGGCCATCACCGTCACGAAGAAGGTCATCCAGCTGTACGAGACCGGCGCGCTGTAGAAGATGCCGAAGACGCAAGCCGCCACCAGGACGGCGGAGGCCGCGGGCGCGCCGTGCAGCGGCAGGGCCAGGGCGAAGCCCGCCACGATGCCGGTGGCGGTGCCCAGGACGCGGCGGAAGCCGCGCACGAGCGTCTCGCCGCGCGAGGCGGTGTTGACGAAGATCCACCAGGAGGTGGCGACCGCCCAGTACCAGCGGTCCTGGGAGACGGCCTGGCCGAGTGCGAGGGCGCCCGCGGCGGCGGCCGCCGCCTGGAACGCCTGCCGGGTGGTGGGCCGGTCCAGGCCGCGCGGCTGCGGCAGCGCGACCGCGGGCGGCGGGGGCACGCCCCGCTCGTAGCACCACAGGCCGAAGCGGACGGTCACCGCGCAGAGCAGGGCGACGGCGATCGCGCCGTACAGCTCGGGCAGTTCGGCGGGGACGGCGTGCAGGAACTGCGCGACGAAGAACATCATGAACGCGAAGACGCCCAGCGCGTGGCCGCGCGCGCCCCAGCGGCGGGCGTACACCCCGCCGAGGACGACCGTGACGAAGGCGGCGTCACGAGCCGCGGGGAAGGGGTGCAGCCAGGCGGCGGCGGTCAGTACGGGCAGCCCGACGGCGGGCATCAGCGCGGTGGTGACCGCCTGCTCGCGCACCCGGGGATCGGCGACGACGAAGAACGCCAGCAGCGCCGCGAGCCCGCCGCCGCACACCGCGGGCAGCGGGAATCCGGCCAAGATCGTCACCGCGACGGCGAGGGCGATCCCGAGGACGGCCCGGGTGGCGGCACGCAGCCGCACCCGCCCCGGATCCGGCGCGACGAACATCCTCTTCACCTGTACGGTCCCACCCCTGCTCGTTCCCGGTGCCGGCGGCGGTCGGCGCCGGACATGGCAAAGGCGTTGCGGAGGACCGCAACGCCATCGTCACCCCAAGGAAAGCACCCCGGCGGGCAGTGGCTCAAACCGATCGCCGCGCGCTGAGCCATTGGTACGGTTGAACGACCATCTCATCGACCACGAGGAGCCATCGGCCCATGGCCGTCGACGCCCTGGACGCCCGCATCCTGCGGCTGCTTCTCGAACAGCCGCGGACCAGCGTCCGTGAGTACGCCCGCATCCTGGGCGTGGCCCGCGGCACCCTCCAGGCCAGGCTCGACCGGCTGGAGCGGGACGGTGTGATCACCCTCGCCGGCCCCCGGGTCTCCCCCGCCGCGCTCGGCCACCCCGTGCTGGCCTTCGTGCGGATCGAGGTCACCCAGGGGCATCTCGACGAGGTCGGCGACGCGCTCGCGGCCGTCCCCGAGATCATCGAGGCGCTCTCCATCACCGGCGGCGGCGACCTGATCACCCGCGTCGTCGCCCGCGACAACGCCCACCTGGAGGACATCATCCAGCGGCTGATCCGGATGCCGGGCGTGGTGCGCACCCGCACCGAGATCGCCCTGCGCGAGCGCGTACCGCACCGGGTGCTGCCCCTGGTCGAGTCGATCGGCCGGTCCGCCGGACCGCCGACCAGGCCCTAGCGGGCCGCCACGAAGTCCCTGACCTCCTGGGACGCCTTCGCGAGCGAGCCGGAGTCGAAGGGCGGCTGCGGGTCGTACTCGATCAGCAGCTGGTACGCCTCGGCCGCGACCCGGCCCGCGGCCAGTTCGGCCAGCCGCAGCGCCATGTCGATCCCCGAGGAGACCCCGGCCGAGGTGATGATCCGGCCCTGCTCGACGACGCGGCGCGGTGTGTAGACGGCGCCGTACGACTCCAGGTCCGCGACGGCGGACCAGTGGGTGGTGGCCTCCAGGCCCTTGAGCAGCCCGGCCGCGCCGAGCAGCAGCGAGCCAGTGCACACCGATGTGGTCCAGCGGGTGGTGGCGTGGACGCGCCGGATCCAGTCGAGCAGTTCCTCGTTGCCGACGTTGAGCCGCGCGCCCCTGCCGCCGGGGACGACCAGCAGGTCGGCCGCGGTGATCTCGCCCAGGGCCGCCGTCGCGACCAGGCTGAGCGGGCCGGCCCCGTCCACCACCGGCCCCGGCGTGGCCGCGGCGAACACGACGTCGGCGTCCGGCAGCATCCGCAGCACCTCGTAGGGGCCGACGGCGTCGAGGGCGGTGAACTGGTCGAAGAGCGGGATGACGATACGCATGGCGGATGGCCTTTCGGCGAGAGAGGTCAGGGGACGGCGGGCGCCGCTCGCGTGGCGCCGGTGGGGCGGTGTGGGGAGAAGTGCCTGCGGTAGTCGCCCGGCGTGACGCCGAGGGACCGCCGGAAGCCGCGGTGCAGTGTCTCGACGGTGCCGAAGCCGCAGGTGCGCGCGATCGCGTCGAGGGTGGCGGCGGTGGACTCCAGCATCCGGCGCGCCGCCTCGATCCGCGCGCTCTCCACGTAGGCCGCGGGTGTACGGCCCACCTCGGCGCGGAAGACCCGGGTGAAGTTGCGTTCGCTCATCCGGGCGCGGGCGGCCAGCGCGGGGACGGCGAGGTCGTCGCCGAGGTGGTCGGCGATCCAGTCGAGGACGTCGCGCAGCGGCGCGCGCTCCGGGCGCTGCGCGGCGAGCTGGGCGCTGAACTGGGCCTGTCCGCCAGGCCGTTGCACGAACATCACCAGGTGCCGCGCGATGGTGCGGGCCAGGTCGGGCCCGTGGTCGTCCTCGACCATGGCCAGGGCGAGGTCGATGCCCGCGGTGATGCCGGCCGAGGTCCAGAGTTCGCCGTCGCGCACGAAGATCGGGTCGGGGTCGACGGTGACGCCGGGAAAGCGCGCGGCGAGTTCGTCGCAGCGCGACCAGTGGGTGACGACCCGCCGCCCGTCGAGCAGTCCGGCCGCGCCCAGCAGGAACGCCCCGCTGCACACGGACGCGGTCCTGCGGGCACGGCGCGAGGTGCGGGCGCACCAGTCGACGAAGTCCGCGTCCTCGCACGCCCGGTGGACTCCCCCGCCGCCGACGGCGACCAGGGTGTCCACCGGCCCGTCATCTGCCCGGTCGGACTGGCCGGCCCGGTCGCACTGGCCGGTCGTCAGGGTCGGGGAGACGGCGATGCCGCCGCTCGACGCGACGGGGCCGGGCGCCGCCGCCACCGTCTCGGTCGCGTAGGCCGTCTCGTCACCGGTCAGCCGTCCGGCCAGCACGAACACCTCGTGCGGCCCGGCCAGGTCCAGGAGCTGGAAGCCGGGGAAGACGGCGAAGACGACGCGTCGGCTGGTCACCCGTCCATCGTGTGCCGGGGCCGCGGATGGCGGCAAGGACACGGATATGACGTTTTCCGCCATGCGCGCGGTGCCCGCCGCCCTCTGGCGGACGCGCGTAGAAACGCGCATCATGGCCGTGTCCCACCCGCCACTGCCGACTCATCCGACGAAGCAGCGCGTTGTCATGGGCATGTAATTCCGCATGCCGTCTCCGCGGACCCCTCCCCCACGGGCCGCCGCCACGACACGCGACACCCCGGGCGCGTCACGCCGCGACCACCCGGGGCCCGGAGCCCGGCGGTCCGGGCCGTCCCGTCGGCACGCTCTTGTCATGCGCAGTTCACATGCACGCGGTTCATACGCACGAGTTCATATGCACGCGGTTCACACGCACACCGTCACGGCTCCACGCACGACCCGGGATCACCCCCCCGGATCACGTCCCGGGATCACACCCCACTGTGCGAGCGAAGGGATTCGACATGGCTTGCGGATCGACCAGTCTCTGGGCAGGAGAGACGACCTGGTTCTGCTGCGGCAGCGCCTGGGGCCCCTGCGGCAGTACGGGCACCGGCGCCTGCGGCACCTGCCAGTCCAACGCCCATCAGGCGGCCTGGCCCAACACCTCGGCCTCGTGCTTCAGCATCACCCGCCCCGACCTGTGCGGCGAGACCATCCAGCGGCGCGGCTGCGGCTCGGTGATGAACGTCAGACACCAGTGCTCCGGCGCGACGGTCTGCGTCACCGTCTCCGACTGCGGGCCCCGCACCAAGAGCTTCTGCGGCGAGTCCACCTGCTGCAACGGCTCCTGCCGCACCAACCGGGTCATCGACCTCACGCCCGCCGCCTTCTCGGCGATCGGCAACCTCAGCTCCGGCAAGCTGCCCGTCTACATCTACGAGTGAGGAGGGACCCGGCATGAGCAACCACCAGGGACCGGCCGAGCGCACCGGGCTCGACCGCAGGCGCTTCCTCACCACCGCGGCCCTCGGCGGGGCCACCATCGTGGGCGCCTCCGCGCTCGGCGGTATCGACGCGGACGCCGCCTTCGCCGCCCCGATGCCGTCGCTCGACCCGGCGATCGCCAAGTCGGCCTTCGCCGAGGGCCGGATCACGGCCGTCAACGGCAGCGTGCTGGAGGTCGCCGGGTCCTACGGCGACCAGCACCTCATCCAGCTGACCAACGCCACCAGCATCTGGAAGCTGCGCCCGACCACCGCCGACGAGGTCAGGGTCGGCGACGGGCTCTACGCCCGCGGCGTCGACATGCCCGACGGCACCATCGCCGCGGACGCGGTCTGGGTCAACATCGTCAACATCTTCTGCACGGTCAAGGGCATCGCCAAGGACCGGCTGCACCTCGCCCACGGCAACCACGCCGTGGTGGGCAGGATCGTCGCCGAGACGACCACCGCCTCGTACCTCGGCGGCGCGCTCACCTCGGACCTGTCGCGCGTACGGATCGGACAGGCGGCGCAGATACTCGGCGCCTGGCGGCCCGACGACGACACGATCGACATCGCCCGCGTGACCGTCGGCCACTGAGGAAGGGGCTGCGATGACCTCACTGATCCCGAATCTCGCACCCTTGGTGTGCGGAATGCTGCTCGCCGCCACTGGTGCGGGAAAACTGTTCGGCCGCCGCACCGCGCAACTGGCCGCGAACACCGTGCTGGTACGGGTGCTGGGCGACGGACGGCGGGCCGCCCTGGCTCTGCGCGGCGTCGGGGCGGCCGAACTCGCCGTCGCCGCGGCGCTGCTGGCCGCGCCGGACACGGTGGCGCCCGGCATCGCGACGGCCGTGCTGGGCGCCGGCTTCACCGCCTACCTCGGCTACGCGAAGGCGACCGCGCCGGAGTCGTCCTGCGGGTGCAGCGCCCGGGACGAGGGGCCGATCGGGGCGCGGGCCTTCACCCGCGCCGGGCTCGTCGTCCTCGGCGGCCTGGTGGCCGCGACCGCGGACCGCGCCTGGTGGTCGCAGCTCCCCCGGCACCCGGTGGCCTCGGCCGCCTTCCTGCTGGTCGCGGGTTCGGCCGTCCTCGGACTCTCGGCCGACCTCGACCGGCTCTGGCTGCTGCCGCTGCGCAAACTGCGGCTGCGGGTGTTCGGCAGTCCGCTGGCGGGCCCCGGTGAGCGCGCGCCGGTCGCCGCGTCCGTGGAACTGCTCGAACACTCCCTGGCCTGGCTGGCCGCCGCTCCCCTCGTCCGCTCCGCGCTGCTCGACCACTGGGACGACGAGGGCTGGCGCATCCTGCGCTTCGCGGGGGTCCACGAGGACGCCCGCGGCGCCCATCCGGTCAGCGTCCTGTTCGCGCTCGACCTGACGTCCACCATCGACACGACCCCCAGCCCCGCCGTCCGCGTCTCGGTGATCGACGACCGCACCGAGGAGCTGGTCCCGCTCGACCTGATGCGGGACCTGGCCCTGCGGACGCCGCTGCCGCTGGCCAACTGAGCCGCCCGCGGCGGTCGGGGTGCGTGAGCGCACCTCCGTACCGCCGCGGGCGAGGGGAACGGGCACCCGCATCCTCCGGTACGCCGCCGGAGGAGGCGGGTGCCCCGATTTCCGGGTCACCCGATCAGTCGCGCGCCCGCCTCCCCGCGCGCCGGGCCGCCGACCGGACGGCGCCGGTCGTGGTGACCGCGGGCGTCCGCGGGTCCGGCGGGAAGCCCACCGGCGCGTCGGCGTAGCCGCCGTACACCCGCATCTCGGCCGCCGCGGCGAACGGCTGCCCGTTGAGCGCGCCGAGAGCGGTGAAGCGGACGTACGAGGCCCGTACCGGCGCGAAGGTGATCCGCTGCGTCTGGGGAGAGTCGACGAGCGTGCCGTGGGCGACGGTCTGCCAGGTGGCGCCGTCGTCGGAGACGGCGACCTCGTACCCGGCGACGCGGCCGTTGGGACCGCCGCTCTGCCGGTCCAGGTAGCCGAAGCCGTCCACGTCGGCGGGGCCGCCCAGCTTGAGCGTCACCCAGTGCGGGTACGGCGCCTCGGAGTCGGTGTAGTCGGTGTGCCAGATGGTGCCGGGGTCGCCGTCCAGCACGTTCGACACCGGACCCTCGGCGGGGCCCGAGGAGAGATTCTCCGAGTCCGCGGTGGCCGTCATCGAACTCGGCGAGAGCACCGGCTCCGTCGCCACCGTCGCCTTGGCGTCGGCCGACACCGTCTTGACGGCGCCACCGTTGGTGTAGGCGGCGGTGGCCTTCCAGGCGGCCGAGGTGCCCGCGGCGCCCGCGGGCGGTGTCAGCAGCCAGGTGGTGGTGGCCGAGGCGCCCGGCGCCACACTGGCGAAGGCGTTGCCGTGCTGCTCCTTCACCGCCGCGGTCCAGCCCGCGGGCAGCCCGTCGAGGGAGACCACCACACCGGTGGCCGGCGTCAGCTCGCTGTTGGTGAACGTGGTGACGTACTCGCTCGGCACGCCGGGGCTCAGCTCGGCCGAGGCCGGAGTCGTCACGCTCGCGCAGGCGGGACCCGCGCTCGCCGGGCCCAGGTCGGTGACGCGGAAGTCGTCGAGCACGAAGTCCGTGCCCGCGGCGCCGCCGAGCTTGCGCAGGCCCACCCAGGTGTCGCCGCAGCCGGCCACGATCTGCCGGGAGTAGGTCGCGGTGTCCAGCGCGGGCGCCAGCACCTCGCGGGTGACGTCCTTCGACGCGACCTTGCCGCCGCCGACGGTGTCGGCGCCCGTCACCCAGGCCCACTGGCCGTCGACGTTGGTCTGGTACCTGAACGACACCGCATAGGTGTGTCCCGCGACGAACGGCACGGTGGCGGGCACCGTGCGGTACACCAGACCGGTGTTCTCCTCGTGCGCCTTCAGCGAGTGGTCGCCGCCGATGACGTCGTCCACCGCCTGCCCCTTGAGCGTGCCCGACGCGTAGGGCGCGTAGGTGTTCTTCCACGTCTTCTGGCTGTAGGGCGCGTGCAGGTCGCTGATGCTGGTCCGCGGGTCGGTGACCTCTCCCGCGTCGCCCTTCACGAACGGTCCCCAGCCGGGCTGGTTCCCCTCGAAGTCGTCGGCGGCGACGACCGTGCCGCCGCTCGTGCCACTCGCCGCTCGCGGCAGCGGCACCTTGGCGTCCGCCATCAGGCGCAGGTCGTCGAGGGTGACGGCCGCCGTACCGGCGACCGCCCTGACGGCCACCGTGGCGGTGCCGTCGCGCGGCGCGGTGAAGGTCACGGACGCGCGCTGCGCATAGGTGCCCTCCTTCGCGTCGGCCGCCACCTCGTTGGCGGCGGGAGTGGTGTCGAACGTGTTCAGGACAGGGTGCGCGGCGGGACCGGCCACAAGGGTGGTGGCCCGGCGCTCGCCCGCCGCGATCTCGACGTCGGCGCTGAAGGTGTAGGTCCTGCCCGGGGTGAGGCCGGTGACCCGCTGCGAGACGCCGGAGGCGTCCGTCCCGAGGCGTGCCACGTTGTCGCCGTTGTCGGTCCGCGCGACGGCCGCGCCGCCGGACGGGTGCCAGACGTCCAGGTCGCCGGCGTTGAAGCCCGGGTCGCGCAGTGCGCTGCCCTGGCCGAAGTCCACCGCGGTGTGCGGCGCGGCGTCGTACAGCGGGGCCAGCACATAGGGCTGGTTCTTGTCCCCGGTCAGCGTCACCTGACCGTTCACCGGGGTGACGGTCCCGGCCTTCACCCGGCCCTGGTCGGTGAGCTTGTAGAGGGCGAACCGCTGGGTCCCGGCGAACTGGCGGGTGAGGCCGAAGGTGTGGGAGCCGCCGGTGGCGCTGTAGTAGTACATCTTGTCGGCGTGTTCCGGCGACGAGGTGCCGTCGCCGTGCGCGGCCTCACCCCAGGGCAGCAGGTAGCTGCCGCCGTCGAGCACCAGCGCGCCGCCCATGGTCACCTGGCGCACACCGCCCGCCATGGCGACGTGGACGCCGCCGGTGAGGTCGGCGGAGGTGCCGAAGTCCCAGTTCGTCACGGGGAAGTGCTGGAGGAACTTGGTCGGCAGGTTGTTGGCCCAGATGTTGCCGTAGAAGGCGTTCCAGTCGTCCTGGCCGGTCCAGCCCTCGAACTCCTTGATGGACGAGCCGCCGAGCAGCGGGTCGACGTTCCACACGTCGCGGTCGGAGTTGGCGATGAAGCGGACGATGTTGGAGTTGATGCCCTTGTTGGTGGGCCCGCCGTACCCCTTGTCGCTGGCCCAGTGCGACCAGATCGAGTCGCCCTCGAACTTGTACGCCCACTCGCTGGCGACCTCGAAGCCCATCGCGTGCAGCTGCGTGGCCAGTTCGTCGGCGAGCCAGCCGCTGGAGTAGTACGCGTCGATGTAGACGGTCCTGATTCCCGGCGCTTCCTTGCGCAGCTCCTTGAACCGGTCCAGGACGGCGCCGGAGCCCAGGTCGGTGCGCTGGTCGATGTGGTACGACTGGTTGAGCCAGTCCCAGCCGTTGACCTGGCCCTGGATCAGGCCGGAGCTGAAGTGCTTCGCCTGCGGGTACGCCTCGGTCACGTTGACGTGGACGGCGAGGTCGGAGTTGTAGCGGGCGCCGACGGAGGCGAGTGTGGTGAGGTCGGCGAGGCCGCCCGCTCTGACGTTGTAGTCGCCGCCGTAGTCCGGGTGGCCGGAGTCGTGGCCCTCGTTGGCGTAGCCCTTCTCCAGCACCCACTGGCCGAGGTCGTCGGTGGCCAGCGAGATCCGCTTGACGTTGTCGAGCGTCTTGAGGAACGGGTTAGTGGCCTCGCTGGCGAAGTTGAACGGGATGTGCTGGACGACGCGTTCGGGCACCCGGTCGGCGCCCAGCGGGTGCGGCATCGCGGCGCGGTACGCGATCGCGCCGTCCTCCCAGGTCACCTTCCCGTCGCCGTTGGCGTCCGCGGCGAGCACCACGGTGGTCTTCGGCAGCGCGTGGAGCGCGACCCGGGTGTCGGTGGCGCCCTTGGCCGCGTAGGTGTAGTTGCCGACGGACAGTTCGGCTCTGCGGGCGCCGCCGCCGGCGTCCACGATCTGCGACTGGAGGCGGGTGTTGCCGTTGTCGTTGTTGTCCTGCGCGGCGTCGTCGGTCGCGTTGGTGAGCAGGCCCGCGGCGAGCGTGGAGTTGCTGACGAAGCCGTAGGGCGTGCCCACCGGCGCCTTGTCGGGCGTGGCGGCGGAGTTGATCGTGGTGAACCGGTCGGCCGTGGTCGTCGAGTCGGTGGAGATCCTGGTGCGCGCCAGACTGGCGTGCGGGTCGGAGGAGTCCACCGAGACCAGTGACTGCCCCGGTATCGCGAGCTGGTCGACGCCGCGTGCCGCGTCGCCGGTGATCGACTTCACGGCGAACACCACCGTCTTCCCGCCGGTCACCGTGATCGTCGAGGTGATGGTGAGGTGCGGCAGATCGGCGAAGACGGAGGTGTAGGTGGCCGTGTCCCGTCCCGCGGTCATCGTGGTGGTCGCGGTGTGCGCGGTCCCGTTGATGTCGAACGTGTTCAGGACCGATGCCTGCCCGGCGAGCGAACCGCCGCTCATGGCGTACGAGATGACCTGCGGGAACTCCTTGGCGACGGTGACCTTGAGGCCGCCGCGGCTGAGGGTGACCGGTGTCGCCGGGTGGGCCGGGGGCGTCGGGTCGACGGGGGCGGGGGTGGTGTCCCCGGTCGCGCGGACCCGGACCTCGGAGATCGAGGCGTTGTCGGTGCCGTTGACGGCGCTGTCGGCCTCGATCTTCACGTAGCGGCCGGTGACCGGCTTGTCGAAGACCACGGTCTGCACGTCGGAGTTGGCGGCCGGCTGGTGGAAGGAGCCGGTGGCGGCGGGCTGTCCCCAGTCGGCCTTCGGGTCCTTCGCCACGGCCGCGTCGTCGGTGACGAAGATCCGGTAGTCCTTGACCGGCCCGTTGGCCTGGTTCTTCACCGAGTAGTCGACGCCGGTGAGGCTGAAGGAGCCGCCGACGTCGAGGGTGAGCCAGTGCGGCATCGGGGTCTTCGCCACGCCGACGCCGCCCACGACGTCGTAGGCCACGGTCCACTGTGTGGCCGGGTCCTTGTCGAAGGCGGCGAGCGCGGTGCCGTCCAGTGCGGGCGGCGCGGGGTAGGCGGGCGATTCGGAGTCGGCGTAGACCAGTGCGTACTGGGCGGGGTCGATGGGGGTGCCGGCGTCGGCGGCCGGTGCGAGCTGCGCCGGGCGCGCCTGGGCGGGCACGGCGGCCACCGACAGGGCGGTGACGCTGAGGAGCACTGCGACCGGCAGTGCGCGGGTGAAGCGCGGGGTCATACCTACCACCTATGAGCTTCCGAGGGTCCTTGGAGCGCAGGGTGAGGCAGACTGTAATGCCGATGGCATCGATAACACCAGAGAACATCGTGGCAAGTTCACTGGGAGACGTGTTGGGTGTTAGCGCCCTACAGGAGCAGGACCGGTGCTGGCCCGGACGACCAGCGTGGGCTCGACGGTGGCCGGCTCCAGCGAGGCGTCGGGGTCGGCGATGTACCGCAGCAGGTGGGAGACGGCCAGCTCCCCCATCTCGGCGAACGGCTGCGCCACGGTGGTCAGCGACGGCGAGCAGTACTCGGCCAGCGCGATGTCGTCGACACCCACGACGGAGATGTCCTCGGGCACCCGCCTGCCCAACTCGTGCAGGGCGCGGATCACCCCGAAGGCCATCTCGTCGCTGGCCACGAAGACCGCCGTGACATCCGGGATACGGCCCAGGATCAGCCCGTTGCGGTATCCGGAGGCCGGTGACCAGTCGCCCGCCAGCTCCGGCGGCACCACCCTGCCCTCCTCCTCCAGCACCGCCCGCCAGCCCCGGGCGCGGCTCGCGGCGTCCAGCCACTCACTCGGCCCCGAGACGTGCCAGACGGTCGAGTGGCCGAGGTCGAGCAGGTGGCGGGTGGCCAGCCGGGCGGCCAGCGACTGGTCGACCGCCACCACCTCGGTCGCCGAGGTGCGGGAGCCGTCGATGGTGATGGTCGGCACCGCGCTGGTGAGCTGCTCGATCTGGCGGCTCACATGGATCAGCGGCACCGCGAGGATGACGCCCTCCACGTGCTGGTCGGCCAGCCGCATCATGGCGCTCTCGATGGCGGAGGTGTCGAGCGAGGCGGTGGTCGCCGCGCTGACCGCGTAACCGGCCTCCTGGGCGGCGCGCTCGATGCCGACGGTGACGGCGGTGCGGGAGTAGAAGCCGGTCTGCAGCGTCACGACACCGATGGTGCGGCTGCGGCCGGACGAGAGCATGCGGGCCGCGTTGTTCCTGCGGTATCCGAGCTGCTCGACGGCGGCGAGCACCTTGGCCCGGGTCTCCTCCTGCACGTTGGGGTGGCCCGCGAGCGCCCGCGACACCGTCTGGGCCGACACTCCGGCCACCCGCGCCACATCGGCCATCCCGGGGGGACGCGCCGCGTCGCGTACACCGTGCTTGTTCATGGACGCCTTCCCAGGTCCGCCTGCTACTGCTCCTGAAGATGCTAGCGGTCGCACCTCATCACAGGGGGTGTTCGCCAGCATTGCGGAGGTTCGTCTGGGCCCGTCTTGGCATCGATAACATCCTGTGCCAAGGTTCTGCTGCGCCACGGGTGTGGCCGGCGAGAAGGGGGAGGCCATGATGGGGAGACCGGTGACCGACGAGGCGGTATCGCTCTCATCGCCTGCCGCCGCCGGCGGACCTCTGCTCACCCACCCGCACGGCGAGCTGCTGCGCGGCGGACGGCCGCACCGGGTGCTCGCCGGATCGCTGCACTACTTCCGGGTCCACCCCGGCCAGTGGGCCGACCGGCTGGCGCGTCTCGCCGCCATGGGGCTCAACACCGTCGACACCTATGTGCCGTGGAACTTCCACGAGCGCACCCGCGGCCGGTTCCGCTTCGACGGCTCGAGCGACATGGAGCGCTTCCTCGCGCTCGCCCAGGAGACGGGTCTCGACGTCATCGTCCGGCCGGGCCCGTACATCTGCGCGGAGTGGGACAACGGCGGGCTGCCCGCCTGGCTGACCGGCCTTCCCGGGATGCGGCCGCGCTCGTCGTACCGCCCCTTCCTGGACGAGGTGGAGCGCTGGTTCGACGAACTGCTGCCCCGGGTGGCGGCGGCGCAGGCGGGCCGCGGCGGCCCTGTGGTGGCCGTCCAGGTGGAGAACGAGTTCGGCAGCTACGGCGACGACGGCGCCTATGTGGCGTGGGTGCGTGACGCGCTGGTCGAGCACGGCATCACCGAACTGCTCTACACCGCCGACGGACCCACCGAGCTGATGCTCGACGGCGGCACCCTGCCCGGGGTGCTGGCGACCGCGACACTGGGCTCGCACGGCGCCGACGCCGCAGCGCTGCTGCGCGCGCGCCGCGACGGCGAGCCCTTCGTCTGCGCCGAGTTCTGGAACGGCTGGTTCGACCACTGGGGCGAGAAGCACCACGTCCGCGCGGTCACCGGCGCGGACGGCGCCCTGGGCGAGATCCTGGACGCGGGCGGCTCGGTCAGCGTCTACATGGCGCACGGCGGCACCAACTTCGGTCTCTGGGCGGGCGCCAACCACGACGGCACCGCGCTGCAGCCGACCGTCACCAGCTACGACTCCGACGCGCCCGTGGCGGAACACGGCGCCCCGCGGGCGAAGTTCTTCGCCATGCGCGACCGGCTGCTCGCGCTGACCGGCGAGGCCGGGCGCCCGCTGCCCGCCGCCGCGCCGCTGCTCGCGCCGCGCTCCCTGGAGCCGGTCCCCGGGGCGGCGCTGCTCGACGCGCTCGCCGCCGTGTCGGCCCCGGTGGCGTCGCCGCACCCGCTCACCTTCGAGGAGCTGCGTCAGGCGTCGGGGCTGGTGCTCTACCGGGCGCACCCGCTGCTGCCCCGGGGCACGCACGAGTTGGCGGTGGACGGCCTGCACGACCGCGCCCAGGTCTTCGTCGACGGCGCCCCGCTGGGCGTCCTGGACCGCGAGAGCGGGTCGCTGGCCGTCGAGGGCGCGGGCGCGCGGGTACGGCTCGATC
Organism: Streptomyces sp. NPDC051976; assembly: GCF_040680795.1. Taxonomy (NCBI): domain Bacteria; kingdom Bacillati; phylum Actinomycetota; class Actinomycetes; order Kitasatosporales; family Streptomycetaceae; genus Streptomyces; species Streptomyces sp. NPDC051976. The sequence goes on along the minus strand of NZ_JBFAXL010000005.1, from coordinate 108,294 downwards.
TGCTGGTCGAGAACCAGGGCCGGATCAACTACGGTCCGCTGCTCGGCCAGGGCAAGGGCATCCTCGGCAGCGTACGGATCGACCGCCGCCTGGTGCAGGGCTGGCGGATGCACCCGCTGCCGCTCGACGAGTGGACCCCCGACGCACTGCGCCGTGCGGCGGCCGCGGCGGCGCCCGCGGGCGGGTCCGGCTTCGCCACGGCGCACTTCACCGCCGAGGAGGCCGCGGACACCTTCCTGGCCTTCCCCGGCTTCGCCAAGGGCTTCGCCTGGATCAACGGCGAACTCCTCGGCCGCTACTGGGAGATCGGCCCGCAGGTCACCCTCTATGTGCCCGCCCCGCTGGTCGTTCCCGGCCGCAACACCGTGACCGTCCTCGAACTCGAGCGATTCGGCGACCGCGTGGACCTGCGCGACCGGCCGGAACTGGGGCCGACCGAGGAGTACGTGGAGACGTTCTCCTGAAGCGTCCGCAGTGGCGGGCGGGCCCGGCGGCGGCGCAGAGCGCGGGGACTCGGGAGACGCTGTCGTCAGCGCGGTGGCGTCGGCGCGCGGCCGGGAGGGGCGGCCGCCCGGCGCGGGGGCCGTCGGTGCGTGCCGTCGGAGCCTGCCGGGGGCGCTACTTCTTGGCGCGGCTGGGCTGCACCCGCTTGGGCTCGCCCGCCATCTTCGGGTACTCCGGCGGGTAGGGCAGGTCGCCCAGTCCGTGCTCGCGTTCGTCCCGGTCGGCCAGCTCCAGCGCGGCGTCCAGCCGGAAGGCGTGCTCGTCCATGTCGGCGTGCACATCGCCGACCTCGGCGAAGCGCGCGGGCATGGTGACCAGGTCGAAGTCGCCCGGTACCGCGCTCTCCACCTCGTCCCAGCGCAGCGGCGCGGACACCGGCGCGTGCGGGAACGGCCGTACGGAATAGGCGCTGGCGATGGTGCGGTCGCGCGCGGTCTGGTTGTAGTCCACGAAGATCTTGGGACCGCGCTCCTCCTTCCACCAGGCGGTGGTGATCCGCTCGGGCGCCCGCCGTTCCAGCTCCCTGGCCACCGCGATCGCGGACCGCCGCACCTGGGTGAAGGTCCACTCGGGGGCGATGGGGACGAAGACGTGCAGGCCGCGGCCGCCGGACGTCTTGGGCCAGCCGGTCAGGCCCAGCCCGTCCAGGACCTCGCGGAGTTCGAGGGCGGCGCGCACCGCGTCGGCGTATTCCGTGCCCGGCTGCGGGTCGAGGTCGATGCGCAGCTCGTCGGGGTGGTCGGTGTCGCCCCTGCGCACCGGCCACGGGTGGAAGGTGAAGGTGCCCAGATTCGCCGCCCAGAGCACCGCGGCGGTCTCGGTGGGGCAGATCTCGTCGGCGAACCGGCCACTGGGGAAGGCGATCCTGGCGGTCGGGATCCAGTCGGGCAGGTTCTTGGGCGCCCGCTTCTGGAAGAAGGAGTCGCCCTCCACCCCCTCGATGTAGCGCTGCAGCGTGGTGGGCCGGTCCCTGACGGCGCGCAGGATCCCGTCGCCGACGCTCAGGTAGTACTGGACGAGGTCGGCCTTGGTGAGCCCGCGCTGCGGGAAGTAGACCTTGTCCGGGTGGGACACCCGGACCGTACGCTCGCCGACCGTCAGCTCCAGCGCTTCTGCCATGCCCTCACGCTAGGGCGTACCGCCGGGTACCGCCCGTCGGTGGGCGCCGCTCGCCGTACGGCCGGACAATCGAGGGCATGGACCTCCCCGTGATGCCACCCGTGCAGCCGATGCTCGCGAAGTCCGCCGCGGCCATTCCGCCCGGTATGCAGTACGAGGCCAAGTGGGACGGCTTCCGCGCCATCGTGTTCCGCGACGGCGACGAGGTCGAGTTGGGCAGCCGCTCGGGCAAACCGCTCACCAGGTACTTCCCCGAGGTCGTCGCCGCCGTGCGCGAGCAGGTGCCGCCGCGCTGCGTGCTGGACGGCGAGATCGTCATCGCCCGCGAGGGCCGGCTGGACTTCGACGCGCTGCTGGAGCGCATCCACCCGGCGGAGTCCCGGGTACGCCATCTGGCCGAGGTGACGCCCGCGGGGTTCGTGGCGTTCGACCTGCTCGCCCTCGGCGACGAGTCGCTGCTGGCGGTGCCGCAGCACGCCCGCAGGCAGGCGCTCACCGAGGCGCTGCGGGACGCCGCGCCGCCCGTGTACACGGCGCCCTTCACGCAGGACATCGACGTGGCCCGCGACTGGTTCGCACGCTTCGAGGGCGCCGGTCTGGACGGTGTCGTCGCCAAACCACTCGATCTGGCGTACCGGCCGGGCGAGCGGGCCATGATCAAGGTCAAGCACGAGCGGACCGCCGACTGCCTGCTGGCGGGCCTGCGCCTGCACAAGAGCGGGCCGATGGTGGGCTCGCTGCTGCTCGGCCTGTACGACGCCGCCGGGCGGCTCCAGCACGTCGGCGTCTGCGCCTCCTTCCCGATGAAGCGGCGCGCGGAGCTCATGACGGAGCTGGAGCCGCTGCGGATGGAGTCGGTCGAGGGCCATCCCTGGGAGGAGTGGGCGAGCGAGGAGGCGCAGGCGTCCGGCAGGCTGCCCGGCGGCCCCAGCCGGTGGACGGGGAAGAAGGACCTGTCCTGGCTGCCGCTGCGCCCCGAGCGCGTGCTGGAGGTCGCCTACGACCACATGCAGGGCGACCGCTTCCGGCACACCGCGCAGTTCCGCCGCTGGCGCCCCGACCGCGAGCCGGACGGCTGCACCTATGCGCAGTTGGAGGAGCCGGTCGGCTACGACCTGGCGGAGATCCTGGGCGGCGCGTAGGCGGGTGCGGGACGCCCTGACGGGGTGTGCCATGACGCGGTGCGCCGTGGCGCGGGCTCAGCGGCTGAGGGAGGCGGCGTCGCCCATCACGACCACGGGATGGCGTGCCGGGTCGAGCGTGTCCAGCAGCTGCTTCATATGGGCGAGGGAGAGGCTGACGCAGCCGTGGGTGGGGCCGCCGTGGTCGACGTGGAACCATATGCCGCCTCCTTTGCCGTCGCCCAGCGGCCGGGTCCAGTCGAGCGGGGACAGCCCTCTGCCGCGGTTGTAGTCGATGGCCACCACGTAGTCGAAGGCCCCTGCCAGTGACTCGCCGTCGAAGCCGGTCCCGGCGATGGAGAAGCCGCGCGGCGAGTGGTCGTACGTCAGCCTGGTGCCGGGATCGGCGAGCCGGCCGCCCGCGTCGGAGAGGGTGAACACCCCCACCGGTGACCGCAGATCGCCCGCGTGGTGGTCGCGGGACCAGCCGCGCAGCGCGTTGCGCGCCGGCCACGGCGCTCCGGCCCGCCAGCCCGTGGCCGTCCGCTGGTAGACCACCACCGACGACAGGGCGGAGTCCACGCCCCTGCCGGTCACCACCACGACCTGCCGGGAGCCGGCCGGGACCTGCGCCAGCGTCTTGGCGCCGAGCCCCGGCAGCCGCGAGGGCAGTGCGGGTGAGGCCACCACCAGGGTCGGCGAGGGCCGCGGCGGCACCACGGTGACGGCCGGGGCCGCCACCTGGTTCTGCGCGGAGGCGCCCAGGGCGGGCCCGCAGCCGGTGAGCGCGCCGATCGCGGCCATCACGAGGACGGGCGCCAGGACGGACGCGGAGAGGTGGGGCGGGCGGGCGGACATGGCGGGCCTTTCGATGGAGGGGGGATGGTCCCGTGGCCGTGACCGGCGGGCGCGGGAGGTCGGGTACGGGCGGGCGGTGCGGACTGCCGGTAGGGGCGTGCGGTGGCGGCGCGCGCCAGGGGTGTGGCCGCCCGGGGGTCAGTCCGAGGCGAAAGCCGCGGTGGCGAGCATCGCCCGGACGGTGGCGCGGGTGGCCGCCGACGGGTGGCTGAGGCAGACATGGGCGTCGATGACCGGGCGGCCGCCGTCCGGGGCGGCCGATCCCCAGCCGGTCATCTCCTCGGTGCCGCCGATGGCGCGGCAGTCCGCGCCGGGGCCGTACGGCCCGGTGACGGCGAAGGTCTCCGAGCCGTCGCCCTTCGGATGCTCCGCGGACTGCCCGAACGCGATCAGCACACCCCCGTCGAGGAGGTTGAGCTGGGGGACGCAGAACAGGCCGTCGAAGTCGGTTCCCTGACAGGACGTCTTGGCCTTCGGGCGCGGCTGCGCCTTCGTCACGGTGAATCCGGCGACCTGGGACAGCGCGTCCGTGCCGCCCTTGGCGGTCCAGTCCCTGGGCACCTCGACGCTCAGCCCGAAGAGGTCGGGGAACGGCTGCGGCACCTCCGTCCCGATGTGCGTGCCGCCGGGCGGCGGTGGGGCGGGCGGCGAGGCGGGCGCGGAGGTCCGCCCCGCCGCCGGGGCGGACGTCAGGCCGCCGGCCAGCGGGGCGAGTACGGCCACGGCGGCCGAGACGGCGGTGAGGCCGATCAGCAGCGCCACCGTACGGCGCCGCCTTCTGCGCGCCATCCGGTCGCGGACCTGCCGCATCCGCGCGGCGGGCGCGGGCGGCGCGGGCACCGTGTGCTCCAGCCACCGGCGTAGGTCCCGCTCGTCGTCAGCGCGGTCCATCATCTCCACGGACATCAGCCGCCTCCCCCACCACGAGGGCGCCGCGCAGCGTTCGCAGCGCCTTGGACGACTGGCTCTTGACGGTGCCCGGGCGGCAGCCCAGCACCTGCGCGGTCTCCTCGACGCTGAGGTCCTCGAAGAAGCGCAGGACGATCACGGCGCGCTGCCGGGTCGGCAGCCGCCGTACCGCGGCCGCCACCACGTGCTCCACGTCGAGGTCCGAGGAGGCCGCCGCGACCGTGTCCGGGACCTCGTCGTGCGGCACCTCGCCGTGCCAGCGGCGGCGGCGCCAGGAGGCGTGGGTGTTGACCAGCGCCTTGCGGACGTACGCCTCCGGGCTCTCCTCCGCGATCCGCTGCCATTTCGGCCAGACCCTGGCCAGCACGGTCTGCAGCAGATCCTCCGCCATATAGGTGTCGCCGCCCGTCAACAGCCAGGCCACACGCAGCAGTCGGGGCCCACGGGCGGCGACGAACTCCTCGAAGCCCGGCGGTGCGGCGCCCTTCACCTGCGTGTCCTTGCCATGGTGTCCCTGTCGGTGCTTTTTCCCTCACGTCCGGTCAACCGGTCGGGACACCGGTCGCGTTGCCTCACCTCCGCGGTCGGTGCGGATCGGTGGGCGCGGCCGGGAGGCTCGGCGGCGCCAGGGGTCAGCCCAGGAAGCTCAGCCGCACCTGGCGGTGGGGGTTGTCCCTGTTGGTGTCGACCAGGACGACCGACTGCCAGGTGCCGAGTTCCAGCCGTCCGCCGATCACCGGCAGGGTGGCGTGCGGCGGCACCAGGGCGGGGAGTACGTGGTCGCGGCCGTGGCCGCGTGCGCCGTGGCGGTGCTGCCAGCGGTCGTCGGCGGGCAGCAGGTCGCGCAGCGCGGCGAGCAGGTCGTCGTCGCTGCCCGCGCCGGTCTCGATGACGGCGACCCCCGCGGTGGCGTGCGGGACGAAGACGTTGAGGAGCCCGTCCCTGCCGCCGGCGGCCTCGCGCAGAAAGGAGGCGCAGGAATCGGTCAGGTCGTGGACGGTCTCCGCCGGGCCGGTGGTGATGTCGATGACGCGTGTGCTGAAGGTGTCGGACATACGTCCATGGTCACCCACCGCGTGCGGGTCGCCGGGGCCCGCCGGGCGTGCGGCGTGCCCCAACTGCGGGCGCCCGGCGCAAGAACGCCCTTCCGGCCGGGCTCGGGGTCACGATTGCCGCGGGCGGCAATTGGTCTGTACCATTCACCGGGCCTTCCCCACTGCCACTCCGCCCTCCGCTGCCGCGCCCCGAAGGGGGACTCCGACGTGAACGCGTTGCACCGGCTCGCCGTGCTCGTCGACTCGTGCCTGCTGCCCTCGGTCAGCGGCGAGGGCGAGAGACTGCCCGACTGGATCCTGCGCGGCCTCGAACGCGGCACCCCTGGTGCGGCCGTCCACGCGCGCGGCCCGGCCGCCCGCGCCGCCTCCGACGCCCTGCGCGCGGCTCTGCCCGACGCGCTCACCGGGCACCCGGGCCCGCACCGCCCGGGCGGCGGCAGCGCGGCCGCGGCGGAACTCGTCGCGGCGGGCGCCAATCTGCATCTGGCGGTACGGCCGGGGGTCCGCGCCGACGCGACGCGGGTCTTCGTCACCGACCTCCAGACGCACGGAGTGGCCGCCGCGCTGGGGCCGTTCACCGGTTCCGGCAGCCTGCGGCCCTTCGCCGAGGGCGCCGCCGCCGGAGTGCGCGCGATCAGCGTGGGGCACTCCCCCGTCCCGGGCGAGGACGGGGTCCCCGCCACACTCAGTGGGCCCGCCATCACCGGCATCCTGCGCGGCGAACTCGGCTACGGCGGTGTCGTGGTGAGCGACACCCTGGACGCGCCCGCGATCGTCGACGGGTACGGCGTGCCGGGTGCCGCGGTCCTCGCCTGGATCGCCGGAGTGGACTTGGTCCGCCTCGGCCCCGCCAGCGGCGCCGGCGTCCGGGACGCCATCCACGCCGCCGCGGCCCGCGCCGTCGCCGACGGCGATCTGCCGGTGGCCCGCCTGGAGGAGTCCGCCGAGCGGGTCGCCCGGCTGCGCCGCTGGGCCTCGGAGCCGCGCATGCCCGCGGCGGAGCGGGCGGCGGCGAGCCGCGAGGGCTGAGCCCGGGTGGATCCTGGCGGGCTCGGGCGGGGTGAGCCGAGCCGAGGCGGGCCGCGGCACTGACCCAGGTGCCGGAAAACACGTTTGACAGCGGAGGGCGCCTCGCGGATATTTATCTGCGTGACGCAGATTCTGCGCGACGCACACGAAGGCTTCCTCGTCGCGACTGCGCCACCTCCCTTCGCGCGCCCCCAGGGCCGCACCTTCGGCACAGAAACGGGTATCCCTCATGACCGTCCTCATCACCGGCAGCCGCGGCCGCGTCGCCCGCACCCTCACCGCACTGCTGCACACCGCGGGCCACGCCGTGCGCGCCGGATCGCGCAGCCCGGAGTCGCTCGACCCACCGGGCGGGGTGGCGGCGGTGCCGCTCAGCCTCGACGAGCCCGCGGGCTTCGCGGCCGCGCTCGACGGCGTGCGGTCCGTCTTCCTCTACGCGGAGGCGTCCCGCACCGCGGAGTTCGTCGCCGCCGCGGAGACGGCGGGCGTGCAGCACATCGTGCTGCTCTCCTCCAGCTCCGTGCTCGCACCCGACGCCGACCAGGATCCGCTCGCCGCGCACCATGTGGCCGTCGAGGAGACGCTGGCCGCCTCGCCGATCGCCACGACGGTCCTGCGGCCCGGCACCTTCGCCAGCAACGCGCTGCAGTGGGCGTGGCCGATCAAGGCGACGGGCGCCGTGCGGCTGCCCTACCCCGGCACCCACACCGACCCCGTCCACGAGGCGGACCTCGCCGAGGCCGCCTTCGCCGCGCTCACCGCACCGGACGTGCGGGGCGGCACCTTCCACCTGACCGGTCCGGCGTCCGTCACCTTCGCCGCGCAGATCACCACGCTCGCCCAGGTCACCGGCCTGGACATCCGCGCCGTCGCCATCACGCCCGAGGAGTGGAAGGCGGAGACGGCTGAGTACATGCCGGAGGCGTTCGCCGACGCGCTGCTCGCCTACTGGAAGTCGCACGACGACTCACCGGTGGCGCTCACCGACACCCTGGAGCGGCTCATCGGCCACCCGCCCCGCACCTTCGAGGAGTGGGCCGCCGACCACTCCGCCGCCTTCACCCGGCAGACCTGACGAGCCCGGCACGGGAGTCCGCCTCACTCGACGTCGCCCGCGCGCAGCCGGGCGACCTGCACGGCGCTCAGGTCGATCGTGCGCCGCATATGGGTGAGCAGCACGGCGAGCTGGTCGTCGTCGTAGTCGTCGAACATCCGCCACCAGCCGCCGCTGAGCCCGCCCCAGACGCGGCCGAACTCGGCCATCCGCGCGGGGACCGTGGTGACCAGCACCCGGCGGCGGTCGGCGGGGTCCCGTTCCCTCGTCACATACCCCGCGCGCTCGAGCCGGTCCACCAGCCGGGTCGCGGAACCCGTGGTCAGACCGGTCAGATCGGCGATCCGACCGGTGGTGACCGGGGCGCGCTCCAGGCTGAGCAGGTTGAGGCACTGGACGTCGGTGGGGTGCATCCCGAAGTAGTCGGCGAGCGCCTGGTTGAAGAGGGCGTACGACGCGGTGTAGTGACGCGCCGCCACCGAGAGGTCGGTCAGCAGATCGGCGCGGCGCCCGGTGGGGCTGTCGGTCTGCGGCATGGTTCCTCCGCGGTCTCTCCGTACGATTTGCCTGCGTGACGCAGACAGTTTGGCAGACCGCGGCTCTCGCGACGCGCACGCCACACTCGCCGCGCACCCGACTCCCCCGCCCGCACCCCGGCGCGGGGAAGCATTGGCTCCCACCCGCGGTTGGTAGAAACATGAACGACTTGGGTGGCGCACAGGGCGCGGAAACCGCCGTCGACGTGGTGGTGGTCGGGGCCGGGCAGGCGGGGCTCTCGGCCGCGTATTTCCTGCGTCGCGCAGGGTTTTCGCCCGGCACGGACTTCGTCGTCCTCGACCACTCCCCCGCGGCGGGCGGCGCGTGGCAGTACCGCTGGCCGTCGCTCACCTTCGGCAAGGCGCACGGCGTCCACGAGCTGCCGGGCATGCCCCTGGAGGGCGCCGACCCCGCGCGCGCGTCGTCCGAGGTCGTCGGCGCGTACTTCGCCCGCTACGAGAGCGCCTTCGACCTGCGGGTGCGGCGCCCGGTGAACGTGACCGCGGTACGGGAGGGCGTCGGCGGACGGCTGCGGGTCGAGAGCGACGCGGGCGTCTGGTCCACCCGTGCGCTGGTCAACGCCACGGGCACCTGGGACCGGCCCTTCGTGCCGTACTACCCGGGCCAGGAGACCTTCAGGGGACGGCAGTTGCACACCGCGGACTACCGGGGGGCCGCGGAGTTCGCCGGGCGGTGCGTCCTGGTCGTCGGCGGCGGCACCTCCGCGGTGCAGCTCCTGCTGGAGCTGGCCGAGGTCGCCGACACCACCTGGCTGACCCGGCGCCCGCCCGTCTTCCGGGCCACGCCCTTCGACCAGGAGTGGGGCCGCTCGGCGGTCGCCATGGTGGAGGAGCGGGTGCGCCGGGGACTGCCGCCGCAGAGCGTGGTGAGCGTGACCGGGCTCGCGGCGACCGACGCGGTCCTCGACGGGCAGGCCCGCGGCATCCTGCGCCCCGAGCCGGTCTTCGACCGGATCACCCCGCACGGCGTCGCTTGGAACGACGGCCGCACCCTCGACGCCGACGTCATCCTGTGGGCCACCGGATTCCGCGCCGCCCTCGACCACCTCGCCCCGCTCAAGCTGCGCGCGCCCGGCGGCGGCATCCAGGTGGAGGGCACCCGCGTGGTCAGGGACCCGCGGGTCCACCTCATCGGCTACGGCCCCTCGGCCAGCACGATCGGCGCCAACCGGGCGGGCCGCACCGCCGTGCGCGAGATCCGCGCCCTCCTCGGAACGGACCGCGGCGCCCCGGACGGGCCGAGTGAGCCATCCCGCACCAACAGACATCCGATGTCTGCTTCCCAGCAGGACACCGTTGCGGCAGTATGACCCCCATGGGTGATCGTCAGCCGCGCCGCCGGCTCCGCAGCAGCACGGAGGGCACATGCGCGTAGCGCTCTTCGTGACATGCGTGAACGACATGCTGTATCCGGACACCGGGCGGGCGGTCGTCACCCTGCTCGAACGCCTCGGCGTCGAGGTGGACTTCCCCGCCGCCCAGTCGTGCTGCGGGCAGCCGCAGTTCAACACCGGCTACCGGCACGAGACCGAGCCGCTGGTACGCCGCTACGCCGCCGCGTTCGACGGCTACGACCACGTGGTGACTCCGTCGGGTTCCTGCGCGGCCATGGTGCGCGACAACTACCCGCGGATCGCCGCCAGGGCCGCCGCCGAGGGACGCGCCGACGACGGGCTCGCCGAGGCCGCGGCGCGGGCCGTGCCGAAGACGTACGAGCTGACCGAGTTCCTGGTGGACGTGCTGGGAGTGACGGACGTCGGCGCGTACTTCCCGCACACCGTCACGTACCACCCGTCCTGCCACGGGCTGCGGATGCTGGGGCTCGGCGAGCGGCCGCGGCGGCTGCTGGAGGCCGTCAAGGGCCTGGAGCTGCGGGAGTTGGAGGGCGCGCAGGAGTGCTGCGGCTTCGGCGGCACCTTCGCGGTCAAGAATCCCGACGTCTCCGCCGCCATGGGCGCCGACAAGGTGCGGCACGCCGTCGACACCGGGGCGCAGGTGCTGTGCGGCGCGGACAACTCGTGCCTGATGCACCTGGACGGCATCCTGTCCCGGCAGGGCGCCCCGTTGCGGGCGGTGCACCTCGCGGAGATCCTGGCGTCCACCGAGGAACACCCCTACCGGCCGGGAGAGGCCCGATGAGCGGTACGTATCTGGGCCTGCCCTCCTTCCCCCGGGCCGCGAAGGACTCGACCAAGGACCAGCAGCTCCGGGCGAACCTCACCCACGCGACGCACACCATCCGCGACAAGCGCGCCGCGGCCGTCGGCGAACTCGACGACTGGGCGCGGCTGCGCGCCGCCGGGGCCGCGATCAAGGACCGCACGCTGCGCCATCTCGACCACTACCTGGAGCAGCTGGAGGCCGCCGTGACCGCCGCGGGCGGCACGGTCCACTGGGCGGTGGACGCCGCCGAGGCCAACCGCCTGGTGACCGAGCTGGTGCGGGCGACCGGCGAGAGCGAGGTCGTCAAGGTCAAGTCGATGGCCACCCAGGAGATCGGACTCAACGACGCGCTGGCCGCCGCCGGCATCACCGCCTACGAGACGGACCTCGCCGAACTCATCGTGCAGCTCGGCGACGACCTGCCGTCGCACATCCTGGTGCCGGCGATCCACAAGAACCGCACCGAGATCCGCGACATCTTCACCGAGAAGATGGCGTCCTGGGGCCGTCCCGCGCCCGACGGGCTGACCGACACCCCTGCCGACCTCGCGGAGGCCGCCCGGCTGCACCTGCGGGAGAAGTTCCTGCGGGCCAAGGTCGCCGTCTCCGGCGCCAACTTCATGGTCGCGGAAACCGGCACCATGGTGGTGGTGGAGTCCGAGGGCAACGGCCGGATGTGCCTGACCCTGCCGGAGACCCTCATCTCCGTCGTCGGCATCGAGAAGATCGTCCCCACCTGGCGGGACCTGGAGGTCTTCCTCCAGACGCTGCCGCGCTCCTCGACCGCCGAGCGGATGAACCCGTACACCTCGATGTGGACCGGCACCACCGACGACGACGGGCCGCGCACCTTCCACCTGGTGCTGGTCGACAACGGCCGCACCGACACCCTCGCCGACACCACCGGCCGCCAGGCGCTGCGCTGCATCCGCTGCTCGGCGTGCCTCAACGTCTGCCCGGTCTACGAGCGCGCGGGAGGCCACGCGTACGGCTCCGCGTACCCCGGCCCGATCGGCGCCATCCTCACGCCCCAACTGCGCGGCATCGCCAGCGAGCTGGACGCCTCGCTGCCGTACGCGTCCAGCCTGTGCGGCGCCTGCTACGACGTCTGCCCGGTGGCGATCGACATCCCCGAGATCCTGGTGCACCTGCGCGAACGCGTGGTGCAGGGCGGCCCGGTCACCACGCGCGGCACGGCGGTCACCATCAAGCCCGCCAAGGGGCACGCGGCCGAGCGGGCCGCGATGCGGGCCGCCCGCTGGACGCTGGACCACCCCGCGGCGTGGCGAACCGCGCAGAAGCTCACCGCGGGCACCCGCGGACTGCATCCCCGGCGGCTCCCCGGCAGTACGGGCAAGGCGTGGACGGACACCCGCGACCTGCCCGCCGTCCCCGCGGAGTCGTTCCGCGACTGGTGGCGCAAACGGGAGCGACCGTCCGCCTCCGCCGCACCGCAAGGCGGCCGGTCGGCCGACGGAACTCAGGAGAAGGGCGACCAGCAGTGACGCACGCCAGCTCCAGCAGTCGTGAAGAGGTGCTGCGCCGGGTGCGGGCCGCGCTGGCGGACGTGCCGCGCGAGCAGACGCCGCGGGACGTGCCGGTGCCCCGGGACTACGACCTGGTGCACGCGGAACGCACCCCGGCGCAGACCGCCGATCTGCTCGCGGAGCACCTCGCCGACTACCGGGCGCATGTGCACCGCACCGACGAGGCGGGACTGCCGGGAACCGTGGCGCGGCTGCTGGCCGAGCACGGCACACGCAGCGCGGTGGTCCCCGACGGTCTGCCCGAGGAGTGGCTGACGGCGCTGACGGGCGTGGAACTGCTGCGTGACGCAGCGGATCTGACGCCGCGGCGGCTCGACGAGGTCGACAGTGTCGTCACCGGCTGCGCGCTGGCCATCGCCGAAACCGGCACCCTGGTGCTGGACGGTTCGGCCGCACAAGGGCGCCGCCGGATCACCCTCGTCCCCGACCACCACATCTGCGTGGTGCGCGCACCGGAGCAGGTCGTCGGCTCGGTCCCGCAGGCGATGCCCCGCCTGGACCCGACCCGCCCGCTGACCTGGATCTCCGGCCCTTCGGCGACCAGCGACATCGAACTCGACCGGGTGGAGGGCGTCCACGGCCCCCGCAGGCTCGATGTCGTGATCGTCACCAGTAGCTGAGCCGCGAGCGCCGGGCCGGTGTCGCAGCGGTCGGCGCCTCAGGCTCCGGCTCTCAGGGGCGGGCGGCGGCGCGGCCCACGCGCAGTGCCCACAGGACGAGCGGCACCTGGACGGGGAGCCGTGCGTAGGCGGCGGCCTTCAGCGGCGCCGGGCGGTGCCGCCAGTCGTACGCCATCTTGATGTTGGCGGGGAAGACCGCCGCGAAGAAGCCCGCCGTCAGCAGTCCGCCGGTGCGCCGGGTGGCGGGCAGGGCGACCGCGGCGGCGAGGGCGAGTTCGGCGGCGCCGCTCACCCGTGTCCAGGTGCGGGCGCTGCCGGGCAGCGCGTCCGGCACGAGGGCGTCGTAGGGCTCGGGCCGCAGGAAGTGCGTCGTCCCCGCGACGGCGAGCAGTCCGGCGAGGAGCTGGGCGGATCGTACGGGTGCGGGCACCGTGACCTCCTGGGCGGGGCGGGGGCGTCCCGCCGCTCGGCACGCTCACCCTACTGGTGAGTAGCCTGAGGTTGGCAAGCCCTCCGGCCCCGTTCCCGAAAGGCCCGCCTCAGGGAGCGACGGTCGCGAGCTGCGAGTCGCGCCGGACCAGTGCCGCGTACCGGCCGTCCCGCGCCAGGAGTTCGTCGTGGGTGCCGCGCTCCACGATCCGGCCCTCGTCGAGGACCACGATCTGGTCGGCGTCGCGCACGGTGGACAGGCGGTGGGCGATGGTGATCGTGGTGCGCCCCTCGGACAGCGAGTCGATCGCCTCCTGGACGTCGCGCTCGGTGCGCGTGTCGAGGGCGCTGGTCGCCTCGTCGAGGATCAGCACCGGCGGGTCGCGCAGGATGGTGCGGGCGATGGCCAGCCGCTGCTTCTCGCCCCCGGAGAAGCGGTAGCCGCGCTCGCCGACGAGGGTGTCGTAGCCGTCGGGCAGGCTGGTGATGTGGTCGTGGATCTGGGCGGTCCTGGCCGCGGCGTGGATCTCCTCGTCGGTGGCGCCCGGCCTGGCGAACCGCAGATTCTCCGCGACCGAGGCGTGGAAGAGGTAGGTCTCCTGCGAGACGACGCCGACCGCGTCCGCCAGGGTGTCGAAGGTCAGGTCGCGGACGTCCGTGCCGTCGATCGACACCCGGCCGCCCGTCACGTCGTACAGCCGCGGCACCAGGTAGCTGAGGGTGCTCTTGCCCGAGCCGGTGGCGCCGACGACGGCGAGGGTGCTGCCCGCGGGGACTGCCAGATCGATGCCCTGGAGGGTGGGCGGCGCGGTGCCGTCGGGGTCGTAGGAGAAGTCGACGCCCTCGAAGCGGATGTCGCCGCGGACGTCGTCCAGGCGTACGGCGCCGGGGCGTTCCGTGATGTCCACGGGCAGGTCGAGGTACTCGAAGATCCGCTGGAACAGCGCCAGCGATGTCTGCACCGACACGCCGGTGGCCAGCAGCGAGACCGCCGGGCGGAACAGGCCCTGCTGGAGCGAGACGAAGGCGACCAGGGTGCCGATGGAGACGGCGGGGGCGCCGTGCGAGACGGTCAGACCGGCCGCCCAGTACAGCAGCGCGGGCATCGCCGACATCACGATGCCGATGACCGACATCCGCCAGCGGCCCGACATGTTGGAGCGCACCTCGAGGTCGACCAGGCGCTCGGACTCGGCCGCGAAGTCGCGGGTGAGGGACTCGGAGCGGCCCATGGTGCGGCCGAGCAGGATGCCGCTGACCGAGAGTGACTCGGTGACGATCGCGGACATCGACGCCATCTGCTTCTGCCGGTCGGTGGCGATCTTCTTGCGCTCGCGGCCGACCCGGCGGGCGATCCAGACGAACACGGGGAGCAGCAGCAGCGACACCAGGGTGAGCCGCCAGTCGAGGGCGAGCATGGCCACGACGGAGGCGACGACCGCGGTCAGGTTGGAGACCAGCGAGGTGGCGGTGGAGGTGACGGTGGCCTGCATGCCGCCGATGTCGTTGGCGATCCTGGACTGCACCTCACCGGTGCGGGTCTTGGTGAAGAAGGCGAGCGACATGCGCTGCAGGCGTTCGTAGACGGCCGTCCGCAGGTCGTGCATCACCCGCTGGCCGACGGTGGTGGAGATCAGGGTCTGGAGTACGCCGAAGACACCGGTGGCGACGGCGGTGGCGATCATGCCGAGGGCGAGCAGGCTGAGCAGCCCGGTGCGGCCCTGGGGGATCGCGGTGTCGAGGATCGCCCGCAGCAGGAAGGGCGAGGCGACGGACACCAGGGACGAGAGGCCGACGAGCGCGCCGACGACGGCCAGGCGGCCGCGGTAGGGGCGGAAGAGCCGCATGATGCGGCGCACTTCGTTCGGGCTGGTGGGTTTCTTCTTCGGTGGCGTCCACCGGGAGGAGACGTCGTGGTCGGGGCGCAATGGACTCCTTGCGGGGCTCAGGACAGTGCCGGCCCAGGACGGGTGCGGCATTGAGAGTGTAGGTCATTGTTACCTATGTTCACAATGAGGGTCGTCCTGATATTCTCGTCACATGGAATCCCGCGCCTCCGCCGTCGCACTCGCCGCCGCTCATGAGCGGGCCAGGGCCCAGGCTCAGGCCGAGGCGCTCGGCGCCACCGGTTCGGCGCCCGCGGTGGAGGAGCTGACCGGGCGGCTCTCCGACCAGCTGCTGCGGCTGAGCCGCCGCCTGCACCGCTTCCAGCGCCATCTGCTGGAGCCGCTGGGCATCACCCCCGCCCAGGCCCGGCTGCTGCGCTCGCTGGCGCACTGCGAGGAGCCGCCGCGGATGGCCGACCTGGCGCAGCGGCTGGATGTGGTGCCGCGCGCCGTCACGTCCCTGGTGGACGGCCTGGAGGCGCACGAACTGGTGCGCCGGGCACCCGACCCGCACAACCGGCGGGTGATCCGTATCGAACTGACCGACAAGGGGCACACCGCGCTGCTGGAGCTGCGCAGGGCGCGCCGTATCGCCGCCGCCGAGCTGCTCGCGCCGCTGGACGACGAGCAGCGCGAGGCACTCACCGCGCTGCTGGCCGTGCTCGACGAGGCGGCGGCCGGGCCGGACGCGGGCCACTGAGCCAGCCGCGGCCCCGCGGCCGCCGGCGGGTCCCCCTGGCCCGCCGGCCGGCCGGCCCGTGGCCGGTGCTACTTCGCGGGGCCGCTCTGGACCGGGCCGTTCTGGCTGACCACCGTCGGGCCCACCTCCGCGGTGCAGGAGCTGCAGCGGCGCGCGGCGGCCGGTATCGCGGTCAGGCACTCCGGGCACTCACGCATCGGCGCGCTGCTGGCCCTGGGGAAGAACTTCTCCTGCATCCGGTTCATCGGCAGGACGACGAGGAAGTAGATCACGGCGGCCACGATCACGAAGCTGACGGTGGCGTCGATGAACACCCCGTAGGGGAAGGTGACGCCGGAGGCCGTGAACGTCTTGGCGCTGAAGTTGCCGGTGGCGCCGGAGACCATGCCGATGATCGGTGTCAGGAAGGCCTTGACGAAGCCGTTCACGAGCGCGGTGAAGGCCGCGCCGACGACGATGCCGACGGCGAGGTCGACCACGTTGCCGCGCAGCAGGAACGTACGGAAGCCCTTCATGGGTGGGGGGTCCCCTCTGTAGTCAGAATTGGAAGACCACAGTGTGCCGCTCCTGGCCACAGAGGGGTAATCGGGTGATCGGATCCGACGGTGCGGTCAGTTGCGCCAGGTGTCGTTCAAGGTCACCTCACCGGTCGACGGCACCGTGGCGGTGCGGTTCGCGCCCGACTCCCAGGTGACGTTGCCGCTGCCGTCCTTGCGGATGTACTTGTAGGCGAAGGTGGTCCCTGCGGCCATGGTGACGTCCAGCTTCCACACGGGGTAGCTCGCCGAGGACAGCAGCAGGGCGCTGCCGGTGTTCCAGTTGCCCAGGGTGGAGTTGTCGCCCACCACGTAGATGTTCTGGCCCACCACCGTGGTCGCGTTCACCGCGAAGGACGCCCCCGTGGTGCTGGTGCCGCCGGTCGTCCCGCTGCTGGTCGACCCGGTGGTGCCGCCGCTGCCGCACGGCGCGCCCACGTAGAGCGCGACGGCGTCGTTGGCGCCGATGGTCGCGGTGAAACGGCCGTCGGAGCCGACGGTGTACGGGGCGCCGCTGTGCTGCACGTCGCAGTAGGTGCCGGCGGGCAGCGAGGTGGTGAAGGTCTGGGTGAGCGAGGCGCCCTCGTGGTTGATCGCCACGTACCCCTTGCTGCCGCGGCCGAAGGCGATGGCGTTGTTGCCGTTGGACCACCAGTTGGTCACCGCGGTGCCGGAGACGGCGTTGCGGAAGCCCACCATGCCGGTGATCTGCGGCCAGGCGTGCTGGCACTTCCAGCCGTCGCTGTAGCAGGCGTTGACGGTGCCGCCGTTGGGCGGGCCCGCGTCGTTGTCGGAGAACTCGTAGCCGGAGTAGACGTTGGGCGAGCCGTACGGCCAGGCCAGCATGTAGACGTTGGCCAGCGTGTAGGTGGCGCCGTACTTGTAGTTCAGCGTCGAGCCGTTGCGCTCGGTGTCCCAGTTGTCGACGAAGGTGCGGGCCTTGTCGCTGGACAGGTAGCCCGCACCCCAGGACGCACCCCAGTTGCTGAGGTACGCCAGCTTGTCGCTGGTGAAGATCCGCTTGAGGTCGAACGCCCCCTGGAAGGCGTCGACATCGCCGGTGTTGACGTACTCGCCCGGCTGCACGGCCTCACCGGCGCCGTAGATGACCTCCTGCGCCCAGTAGATGTTCGGGTTGCTCAGCTTGGCCTTGATCGCCGCCAGGTCGGTCTCCGCCATGTGCTTGGCGGCGTCGACGCGGAAGCCGTCCACCCCGAGCGAGATGAGGTGGTTCAGGTACGCGGCGATGGTGCCGCGGACGTAGTCGCTGCCGGTGTCGAGGTCGGCGAGCCCCACGAGTTCGCAGTTCTGGACGTTGTCCCGGTCGGCGTAGTTGCTGATGGCGGTACGGCAGGAGTGGAAGTCCTGGTCCTGGTAGTAGCCGGGGTAGTTGTACTTGGTGTAGGCCGTGCCGCCCGTGCCGGTGCCGGAGCCCGAGGTCATGTGGTTGATCACGGCGTCCGCGACGACCTTGACGCCCGCGCTGTGGCAGGTGTTGACCATGTTGTGGAACGACGTCTCGTCACCGAGCCGTCCGGCGATCTTGTAGCTGACCGGCTGGTACGAGGTCCACCACTGGCTGCCCTGGATCTGCTCGGAGGCCGGGGACACCTCGACGAAGCCGTAGCCCGCGGGGCCGAGGGTGTCGGTGCACGCCTTCGCCACCGAGTCGTACTTCCACTGGAAGAGCGTGGCGGTGACGTCCTTGGTGCCGGGCGGTGTCGCGTGCGCCTGCTGCGAGGAGAGGGCGAACAGCCCCGCTGCGGCGACGGCTGCGGCCAGCGTGCCGTTCAGTAGGCGGGATCTCATGGGCGGCTCCTTCGGGAAGCGGGCAGGGTGATGCCCTCGAAGGCAGCCACGCGCCTGGCCACCGGGTGGGGGGTCGAAGCCCCGTGTCCCTAGGGGCTTCGCGGAGGAGCTTCCCGCCGTGGCCGCGCACCCGTCAATACATCTCGCGGAAGAACTTTCGCTCCCTTGCTGCAAGTTGTTGCCGGATGTTCGTACGGGGTTCCGCCCGCAGCGGTCACCGGGAGGGGCTCAGCCCGCGAGGTGCGCGGTGTCGCCCATGACGACGACGGGGTGCGCGGCGGGGTCGAGCGTCCGCAGCAGATAGCGCATCCCGGCCTCGGAGAGGGTCACGCACGCGGCGCTGCCCTTTCCGTCATCCATATGCAGCCAGATACTGCCGCCCTTGGACTCGCCCTGGGGCCGGGTGGGGTCGTTCGGCGACGTGCCCACGACGCGGTTGTAGTCGATGGCGATCACGTAGTCGAAGACGTGCTGGGAGTCGGCCGCCCAGGTGGCGGGCGGGGCGAAGGACCGTGACTGGTGGTACGGCAGCTGCGATCCGGGGTCGGCGCGCACACCGCCCGCGTCGTGCAGGGTGAACACGCCCACCGGGCTCTTGCGGTCGCCCTCGTGGTGCTGGACGGCCCAGCCGTGGTCTCCGTTGTGCGCGGTCCAGCTCGGGCCGCGGTGCCAGAGGCCGCCGCTTCTGGTGAAGAACACCACGGTCGCGTCGGCGGAGGCGGGGTCAGCGCCGTAGACGACGACGGCCTGGCGGGCGTTCGCGGGCACCTTGCCGGACATGGCGGCGCCGACGCCGGTCAGCGTCTTGCTGTCGACGGCGGGGGGCGGCGCGGCGGCGGGCCGGTCGGTCCGCCCGGCGTCGGCGCGGTGACCGGCCGCCGAGCCGTCCGCGGCGTCGCTCCCGCTCTTGCCGCAGGCGGTCAGGACAAGGAGCGCGGCGGCCGCAGCCGCCACCGCCGTACGTTTCTTCGCCGTCTCGCGCATCGCGCCCCATCTTCCCACTCACCCGTGACAACGCGCCGACCACCCTGGCGCGTTCCGGCCGCCCGCGCGGAAAACCTGTTGACCGGACGCGGGCGGCAAGGCGACGCTTGCACCCCTCCGCACCGGTCTCGACACGCTTTGGCCGGATACGTTCCGACGGGGCGTTTTCTGCTGTCCCGTCCCTCTTTGACCGGCCCGTGTGGCGACCCGCCGGTCCACTCCCCCACCCGTACCGACCCCAGGACACCATGTCGTCCCTCAGCAGTCTTCCGCTGTCCGACCCGGGCGTTCCCGACGCCCGGTCGGGCTTTCGCTTCCTGCTCTGGCTGGAGATCCGCCAGTGGCGCGGGCAGCTCGCCGCCGCCGCGTGGGGCACCCTCCACATGGCGGCCGTCGCGTCCTTCCCGGCCGCCGTCGGTATGGCCGTGCAGTCCGTGGTCGACCGGTCGGGGTCGCGGCTGACGCTCTCGGGTGCGCTGATGCTGGTGCTCGGGCTGCTCACCGCGCTCGGCGACACCATGCTGCACCGCACCGCCGTGACCAACTGGATCAGCGCCGCCGCCCGGGTGCAGCAGTTGCTCGCCCGGAAGACCGTCGAGCTGGGCTCGGTGCTGACCCGCCGGGTCGCTGCGGGCGAGGTGGTGGCCGTCAGCACCGGCGACGTGGAGAAGATCGGGTGGTTCGTGGAGGCGCTGGCGCGCTTCACCTCCGCCCTGCTCGCCACCGTCGGCGTCGCCGTCGCCCTGGCCGTGTACGAGCCGAAGCTCGGCCTGCTGGTGGCCGCCTCCGTGCCCGTACTCGCCCTCGCGGCCCTGCCGTTGCTCCCGGCCGCCACCCGGCGCGCCGACCTGCAGCGCGAGAAGGCGGGCAAGGCCACGGAGTTGGCCGCCGACACCGTCGCCGGGCTGCGCGTTCTGCGCGGTATCGGCGGCGAGGACCTCTTCCTGGAGCGGTACCGCGCCGCGTCGCAGCAGGTGCGCACCGCCGCGGTGCACAGCGCCCGGATGTGGGCGCTGATCAGTGCCGTACAGGTGGTGCTGCCCGGTCTGCTGCTGGCCGGAGTCGCCTGGTACGGGGCCCGGCTGGCGCTCGACGGGCAGATCTCGGTCGGCGCGCTGGTCACCGTCTACGGGTCGGTGGCGTTCCTGATGTTCCCGCTGCGGAACTTCGAGGAGATCGCCATGGCCTGGTCGTTCTCCCGGCCGTCCGCGAAGCGCGCGGCGCGGGTGCTGGCGCTGCGCCGCGACAGCCTCGACGGCGGCGCGGCCTCCGGTGTGCCGTCCGCGATCGGCGCGGCCGCCGCCGACTCGGTGGTGCGGGCGCCCGCGGGCGAGCTGTACGACCCGGAGTCAGGGCTGCGCGCTCCCGCGGGGCAGTTGACCGCGGTGGTGTGCGGCGATCCCGACGCCGCGGGACGGCTGGCCGACCGGCTCGGCGGGCACAGCCCGGTCCGGGCCGAGGGCGAGGCGTCCGCGCTGCTCGGCAGCCGGCCGCTGGACGCGATGCCGCTGGCCGCCGCCCGCGCGGCCGTCCTGGTGCAGGACAAGGACCCGGTGCTGCTGTCCGGCACTCTCGCCGAGCTGCTGGACGTCCCGTCCTCGGGCCGGGTCACCGCGCGGGAGGCACTGGCGGCGGCCCAGTGCGGTGACGTGCTGGACGCGCTCGCGCAGTCGCTGGACGACACGACGGGCGGGGCGACGGCAACGGCCGCTCCCCCGTCGGGGACGGCCGGTTCCGGCGATCCGGTGCCGGCGGCCGCTTCCGGCGATCCGATGCGGGCGCGCATCACCGAGCGCGGCCGGTCGCTCTCGGGCGGCCAGCGGCAGCGGCTGGCACTGGCCCGGTCGCTGGTGACCGATCCGGAGGTGCTGGTGCTCGACGAGCCGACCTCCGCGGTCGACGCGCACACCGAGGCCCGGATCGCCCGCGCCCTCAAGGAGATCCGGGCCGACCGGACGACCGTGGTGTTCACGTCGAGCCCGCTGGTGCTCGACCGCGCCGACCGGGTGGTGTTCGTGGACGGCGGCACTGTGGCCGCCAGCGGCACCCACCACGAACTGCTGCGTACGCACGGGCAGTACCGGGCCGTGGTCACCCGTGAGAGTGAACCCGCGCGGGAGTCCGTGGCCGTCGACGGCCGCGCCGCGGCGATGGAGACGATGGAGGAGTCCGCATGATCGGCGTCAGGCCGCCTGCTTACGATCCGGCGGCGCCGGAGCAGAGCGCCACCCTGCCCGTGGGCTCGCCCGCCACCGTGCGCGGCTACGTACGCGAGCTGGCCCGGCGGCACCGCGGCGCCTTCGCCTGGCTGATGGTGGTCAACACCGTCGCGGTGCTCGCCTCGATGGTCGGTCCCTATCTGCTCGGCGGGCTCGTCGAGGACCTGTCGGCGGGTCACCGCGACATCCATCTCGGGCGGGTCGTACCGCTGTTCCTGGCCGCGCTGGCCGTCCAGGCGTACTTCGTGCGCCTGGTGCGGCTGCGCGGCGCGATCCTCGGCGAGCAGATGCTGGCCGACCTCCGGGAGGACTTCCTCGTACGGTCGGTGGCACTGCCGCCCGGCGTGCTGGAACGGGCCGGGACCGGCGACCTGCTGTCCCGGATCACCACGGACATCGACCGGTTGTCGAACGCGATGCGCGAGGCCGTACC
Organism: Streptomyces sp. NPDC051976; assembly: GCF_040680795.1. Taxonomy (NCBI): domain Bacteria; kingdom Bacillati; phylum Actinomycetota; class Actinomycetes; order Kitasatosporales; family Streptomycetaceae; genus Streptomyces; species Streptomyces sp. NPDC051976. Next base: position 86,762 of record NZ_JBFAXL010000005.1, on the reverse strand, counting down.
GCAACTGGCCATCGCCGTGGTCTGGGCCGGGCTGCTGCTCGGCGCGCTGACCCTGACGTCACCGCCGCTCGCGCTGTCGGTGCTGGTCGCCGTGCCGCTGCTGCTGGCCGGGTGCCGCTGGTACTTCCGGCGCGCACCGCAGGCGTACCGCTCGGAGGCGGCGGGTTACGCGGCCGTCGCCGCGGTGCTGGCCGAGTCCGTCGACGCGGGCCGCACCATCGAGGCGCACGGCCTCGGCGCCCGCCGCGAGGAGCTGTCCCGGCTGCGCATCAGGCAGTGGGTGGGCTGGGAGCGGTACACGCTGTGGCTGCGCAGCGTGCTCTTCCCGGTGATCAACCTGACGCACGCGCTCATCCTCACCTCGGTGCTGATGATCGGCGGCGCCTTCGCGCTCCACGGGTGGGTGACGGTGGGCGAGCTGACCACCGGCGCCCTCTACGCGCAGATGCTGGTGGACCCGGTGAACCTCATCCTGCGCTGGTACGACGAGTTGCAGGTCGCCCAGGTCTCGCTGGCCCGGCTGGTCGGCGTCCGCGAGGTCGCCGAGGACGACGGGGACGCTTCGGTCTCCCCCGACGGGCGCGAGGTCGCGGCCGACCGGGTCCGCTTCGGCTACCGGGCGGGCAGCGACGTGCTGCACGACGTCACCCTCCATGTGCCGCCGGGTACCCGGCTGGCGCTGGTCGGGCCGTCGGGCGCGGGCAAGTCCACGCTCGGACGGCTGCTGGCCGGGGTCTACAGCCCGCGGGTCGGCGAGGTCACGCTCGGCGGCGCCGAGCTGGCCAGGATGCCCGCCGAGCGGGTGCGCGAGCATGTGGCGCTGGTCAACCAGGAGCACCATGTGTTCGTCGGCACCCTGCGCGACAATCTGCGGCTGGCCAGGGCGGAGGCCGCCGACGGCGAGCTGTGGGAGGCGCTGGGCGCCGTGGACGCCGACGGCTGGGCGCGGGCGCTGGACGACGGCCTCGACACCGAGGTCGGCTCCGGCGGCGCGGTGCTCACCCCGGCGCAGGCCCAGCAGCTCGCGCTGGCCCGGCTGGTCCTCGCCGACCCGCACACCCTGGTGCTCGACGAGGCCACGTCGCTGCTCGACCCCCGCGCGGCCCGCCATCTGGAGCGGTCGCTATCCAGGGTCCTGGACGGCCGCACGGTGGTCGCCATCGCCCACCGGCTGCACACCGCGCACGACGCGGATGTGATCGCGGTGGTCGAGGAGGGCAGGATCAGCGAGCTCGGCAGCCACCACCAACTGGTCGCGGCGGACGGGGCGTACGCCGCGCTGTGGCGCTCCTGGCACGGTTAGCGCCTGTCCGGCGGATCACGAACGGCCCCGGCGGCGCCTGGCACGCACGCCCGCCGGACAGGCCCTAGCCGACCCGCGCCGGCGGGCGCGCGGCGCGGGCGACGAGCAGCAGGAGCAGTCCGCAGGCGGCGACCAGGATCCAGCCGGGGCGGGAGGCGTGTGCCAGCCCCGCCGGGGCGCTGCCCGCCACCAGTCCGCCCGCCAGCGCGATGCCGATCGCGGCGCCGAGCTGGCGGGCGGTGGACGTGATCGCCCCGGCGACTCCCGCCCGGGCCGGGGGCAGTCCGCTCACCGCGGTGTTGGTGAGCGGGGCGTTGGCGAAGCCGAAGCCGATGCCGATGAGCAGGTAGGCCACCAGGAGCAGCGGCACCGCGGTGTGCCGGTCGAGCCCGACCAGGCACAGTCCGCCGGCGGTGATGAAGCTGCCGGCGAGCAGGAGCGGCGGCCGTGCGCCGACCCGGCCGACCATCCGCCCGGACAGCGGCGCGCAGACGGTCGCGCCGGCCGCCATGGGCAGGGTCGCGAGCCCGGCGGCCAGCGGTGTCCAGCCCCGGGTGTGCTGCAGGTAGAGGGTGTTGAGCAGCAGCGTCACATTGAGGGCGACGAAGACCGCCAGGGCGCCCAGCACCGCGCTGCTGAAGACTCGGCTGCGGAAGAGTCCCGGATCGATCAGCGGTTGCGGGCGCCGGGACTCGACCCGTACGAAGGCGGCGGCCACCGCGACGGCCAGCCCGTAGGCGGACAGCGCGACCGGCGACGTCCAGCCGATGTGCGGCCCCTCGATGAGGACGCCGACCGCGACCCCGATGGCGACCGTCAGCAGCGCCTGGCCCGGCAGGTCGACACGCTGCGCCCGCGGCGCCCGGGACTCGGGGACGAACACCGCGCTGAGCACCAGGGCCACGACGATCACCGGCACATTGGCCCAGAACACCGACCGCCACCCGAAGCCGTCGATGAGGGCGCCGCCCGCGACGGGCCCGGCGGCCATGCTGATCCCGAAAACCGACGCCCAGACACCGATCGCCTGCGCCCGCTCCTTGGGGTCGGGCATCGCGTTGACCACGATCGCCAGCGCCACCGGGCTGAGCATCGAGGCGCCGATCCCCTGCACGGCGCGGGCGGCGGTGAGCGCGTCCACCGAGGGGGCGAGCGCGCAGAGCACGGAGGCCGCGCCGAACACGGCCAGGCCGCTCTGGAACACCCGCCGGCGCCCGAACCGGTCGGCCAGAGCGCCCGAGGAGATCAGGAGACTGGCCAGGACGAGGGTGTACGCGTCCACGGTCCATTCCAGCCGTCGGGTCCCGGCGTCCAGACCCCGTCCGATGGCGGGCAGGCCCACGTTGACGATGGTGGTGTCCAGGCCCACCAGGAACATGCTCAGACAGCAGACGGCCAGCACCGTCCAGCGTCTGCGCGCGCTCAGTGCAGGAACGGGTCGTACGGCTGTGGTCGTGGCGGTCACGGCCCACCTCTCAGGTCCGGGGATCTCTGCCCGGCCATGCTCAGGCGGTGCCTGGGGCGCGGCCCATCACTTTTGCGAAGGCCGCAAAATGGAACCCATGGAAGAGGAACTGCGGCAGATACTCGACGGCATCGGGCCCCGGCTGCGCGCGCTGCGCCGGGACCGCGGGCTCACCCTGGAGGCGCTCGCCGCCATGACCGGGTTCTCGGTGAGCACGCTGTCCCGGCTGGAGTCGGGCAGGCGGCGGCCGACCCTGGAACTGCTCATCCCGCTCGCCCGCACCCACCGCATCGCACTGGACCAGCTCGTGGCCGCGCCCGCCAGCGGCGACCCCCGCGTGCACCTCGCGCCCCTGCGCAAGGGGCACGGCAGCACCCTCGTGCCCCTGACCCAGTACCCGGGCCGGGTGCAGGTCTTCAAACAGGTGCTGGCCCCGCGCGAGCCCAAGCTCGTCACCCACGACGGCTACGAGTGGCTGTACGTCCTCGCCGGTGAGCTGCGGCTCGTCCTCGGGGAGCGGGAGCTCGTGCTCGGCCCCGGGCAGGTGGCGGAGTTCGACACGGGGCAGCCGCACTGGTTCGGCCCCGCGGGCACCGGCACCGTGGAGATCCTCCACCTGTTCGGGCCCCGGGGCGACCGGGCGGTCGTCCGTGAGGGGCCGACCGCGGCCGGCCCCTCCCCGGAAGCTAGCTGAAGACGCCCAGGGCGCCGAGGGCGCAGCCGCCGCCCAGGAGGAAGAAGACCGGGGTGAGGACCTTCAGCTCCACCCAGCTGCCGGCGCGGAAGCGCATGAACTTCGGCGGCCCGACCGGGTACCACCGGCGGCGGCCCAGCGGGATCGGCCACAGGATCGGGCAGCCGGAGACGGTCAGCGCGTCGCCGATGCAGTGCACGAGCGAGCCCAGGACGATCGGCAGGCCGATCCAGAGGTAGTGCTGCCCCGGCTGCGTGAACAGCCAATCCTTGCCGTTGCCCGGGTTGTCGAGGACATCGGCCAGCACCCAGGCGCTGGTGGCGCCGAGCAGCCAGACCAGGACGTCGCTGGACATCCGCGCCTGCCGCCAGAGCAGGCCCTCCACCGCCAGCACCATGTGCACGAAGAGGATCGCCAGGACCGCCCACCGGCCGCCGTAGACGGCCGCCGCCGAGCAGCCGGAGCCGATCAGAACCGCCCACAGCCAGGTGTGGGTGAGGGTGCGGTGGCCGCCCGCGCGGCGGGGGTCGCCCGCCTTCCGCGTCGCCTTGTACGTGGCGTGCGCGAGGCCGTCGATGATCTCGCACAGGCCGCGGGAGATCGGCCCGAAGGCCCGCGAGATCGTGGCGGCCTTGTGGTCGAGGTCGGGGGCGAGGGCCGCGCCCGCGCAGATGAGCGCGCCGACCACGAGGGTCGGCCACGGCATCGGGTGGTCGAGGCCCGCCGCCACGGCTCCGACGGCCAGCCAGGCCGCCGCTCCGGACAGTGAGTGCGCAGGTCCCATCATGGTGGTGCTCAGCCCCCTACAAGGCCGCCCGCGGGCGGAGTTGACGCGTCGTCGACGGCACACCATATCGCTGGCGATCAATGGCGCCGCCTCCGGTTCCGCCCAGGGACGCCACGGCAGGCAAGATGGTGGGGTGACCCTTATCGATCAGCTCCCTTCCAGCCCTGACCCCGATGCCCTCTTCGAAGCGTTCTCCACGTGGGCAGAAGGCCAGGGCATCGCCCTCTATCCGGCCCAGGAGGAGGCGCTGATCGAGGTGGTCTCGGGTGCGAACGTGATCCTCTCCACCCCGACCGGATCCGGAAAGAGCCTGGTCGCGGCGGGTGCGCACTTCGCCGCGCTGGCCCGCGACGAGGTGACCTTCTATACCGCGCCGATCAAGGCGCTGGTGTCGGAGAAGTTCTTCGACCTGTGCAAGCTGTTCGGCACCGAGAACGTCGGCATGCTGACCGGCGACGCCTCGGTGAACCCGGACGCGCCCGTGATCTGCTGCACCGCGGAGGTGCTGGCCTCGATCGCGCTGCGGGACGGGCGCGCCGCGGACGTCGGCCAGGTGGTCATGGACGAGTTCCACTTCTACGCGGAGCCGGACCGCGGCTGGGCCTGGCAGATCCCGCTGCTGGAACTGCCGCAGGCGCAGTTCCTGCTGATGTCGGCGACGCTGGGTGACGTCTCCCGCTTCGAGGAGGACCTGACCCGCAGGACCGGACGTCCCACGGCCGTCGTACGGTCGGCGACCCGGCCGGTGCCGCTGTCGTACGACTATGTGACGACCCCCCTGACGGAGACGATCACCGAACTGCTGGAGACCCGGCAGGCCCCGGTCTACATCGTGCACTTCACGCAGGCGGCGGCCGTCGAGCGGGCCCAGGCGCTGATGAGCATCAACATGTGCACCAAGGCCGAGAAGGAGGCCATCTCCGATCTGATCGGCCACTTCCGCTTCACCACCACCTTCGGCCGCAACCTCGCGCGCTACGCCAAGCACGGCATCGGCGTCCACCACGCGGGGATGCTGCCCAAGTACCGGCGGCTGGTGGAGAAGCTGGCCCAGGCGGGTCTGCTGAAGGTCATCTGCGGCACCGACACCCTCGGGGTCGGCGTCAACGTGCCCATCCGCACGGTGCTGTTCACCGCGCTCACCAAGTACGACGGCACCCGGGTGAGGACGCTGCGGGCCCGCGAGTTCCACCAGATCGCGGGGCGGGCGGGGCGGGCCGGTTTCGACACGGCGGGATTCGTGGTGGCGCAGGCCCCCGAGCACGTCATCGAGAACAAGAAGGCGCTCGCCAAGGCCGGGGACGACCCGAAGAAGATCCGCAAGGTGGTGCGCAAGAAGCCGCCGGAGGGCTTCGTCAACTGGTCGGACCTGACCTTCGAGCGGCTGATCGCCGCCGAGCCGGAGCCGCTCACCTCCCGCTTCAAGGTCACCCACACCATGCTGCTGTCGGTGATCGCCCGGCCGGGCAACGCCTTCGACGCGATGCGCCGCCTCCTGGAGGACAACCACGAGGACCGCAGGCACCAGCTGCGCCACATCCGACGGGCCATCGCCATCTACCGCTCGCTGGTCGACGGCGGTGTGGTGGAGCGGCTCGCGGAGCCGGACGCCGAGGGCCGCATCATCCGGCTGACGGTCGACCTCCAGCAGGACTTCGCCCTGAACCAGCCGCTGTCCACCTTCGCGCTGGCCTCCTTCGAACTGCTCGACAAGGAGTCCCCCTCCTACGCCCTGGACATGGTCTCGGTGGTGGAGTCCACGCTCGACGACCCGCGGCAGATCCTGGCGGCCCAGCAGAACAAGGCCCGCGGTGAGGCCGTCGCCGAGATGAAGATGGACGGCGTCGAGTACGAGGAGCGGATGGAGCGTCTGCAGGACATCTCCTATCCCAAGCCCCTCGAAGAGCTGCTGTCGCACGCCTACGGCGTCTACCGGCAGAGTCACCCGTGGGTGGGCGACCACCCGCTGTCGCCCAAGTCCGTCATCCGTGACATGTACGAACGGGCCATGACCTTCGGCGAGTTCACCTCCTACTACGAACTCGCCCGCACTGAGGGCATCGTGCTGCGCTACCTGGCCAGCGCGTACAAGGCGCTGGAGCACACCGTGCCCGACGACCTGAAGTCGGAGGACTTCCAGGACCTGATCGCCTGGCTGGGCGAACTGGTCCGGCAGGTCGACTCCAGCCTGCTCGACGAGTGGGAGCAGCTCGCCAACCCGGAGGAGGAGACGGCCGAGCAGGCGGCGGAGAAGGCCGACCAGGTCAAGCCGGTCACCGCGAACTCCCGCGCCTTCCGGGTCCTGGTGCGCAACGCCCTCTTCCGCCGGGTCGAGCTGGCCGCGCTGGAGAAGTACTACCAGCTCGGCGAACTCGACGCGGACGCCGGATGGGACGCGGACACCTGGGCGGACGCCATGGACGCCTACTGGGACGAGTACGACGACCTGGGGACCGGGCCCGACGCGCGCGGTCCGAAGCTGCTGCAGATCGAGGAGCAGCCCGAGCACGGTCTGTGGCGGGTCCGGCAGACCTTCGCCGACCCCAACGGCGACCACGGCTGGGGCATCTCCGCTGAGGTCGACCTGGCCGCCTCCGACGAGGAGGGCCGCGCGGTGGTGCGGCTGACCGGCGTCGGCGAGCTGTGACCGGGCGGGCGGGGCGGCCGGGGCGCACGGTGAGGGAGCCACGATGACGAACGCCGCCGAGCGGCTGGTGGATCTGCTGGACCTGGAGCGGATCGAAGAGAACATCTTCCGCGGGCGCAGCCCCCAGGAGCGCCTGCAGCGGGTGTTCGGCGGCCAGGTCGCCGGGCAGGCGCTGGTGGCTGCGGGCCGCACCACCGACGGTGCCAGGCCGGTCCACTCGCTGCACGCGTACTTCCTGCGGCCCGGTCGCCCCGGGGTGCCGATCGTGTACCAGGTCGAGCGGGTCCGCGACGGCCGCTCCTTCACCACCCGCCGGGTGGTGGCGATCCAGCAGGGTCGGACGATCTTCAACTTGACGGCCTCCTTCCATCAGCCGGAACCGGGATTCGAGCACCAGTTGCCGATGCCCGAGGTGCCGGAGCCGGACGACCTGCCGCGGCTCGGCGACGAACTCCGGTCGCACCTGGGGGTGCTGCCAGAGGCGCTGGAGCGGATGGAGCGACGTCAGCCGTTCGACATCCGCTATGTGGAGCGGCTGCGCTGGACCCCTGAGGAGGTCCGGGGCGCGGAGCCGCGCAGCGCGGTCTGGATGCGCGCGGTGGGACCGCTGGGTGACGATCCGCTGGTGCACACCTGCGCGCTGACCTACGCGAGCGACATGATGCTGCTCAACGCCGTACGCGTACCGGTCGAGCCGCTGTGGGGGCCGCGGGGGTTCGACATGGCGTCGCTGGACCACGCCATGTGGTTCCACCGGCCCTTCCGCACCGACGAGTGGTTCCTCTACCAGCAGGAGTCACCCATCGCGACCGGCGCCCGCGGCCTGGCGCGGGGACAGATCTTCGACCGGCGGGGTCGGCTGCTCGTGTCCGTGATGCAGGAAGGGCTGTTCCGCAGGATCGGCGGCTGACCGCCGGCGCCCGCGCAGCCTCCCCAGCAGGCCCATCCGCTGCCGGGACCGGGTACCCGGCCGAGGCGGGGGCGGGGACACCCGCGGGGACGCGGACGGGTGCGGCGGCCGGGGCAGTGGCGCGGGTGCCGCCGCCGGGTCCGCGGGCCCAGCGGCCGACGACCGGGCCGGGCGCGGGTCAGGGCGCGGACCTGGACCCGGCTCCGGGCGAGGGTCCGGACGGGGATCCGGTGGGACCGTGAGCGCCGGACGTGGCGCGGGGTGTTCCGCGCGGGCCCGGTGCAGGGCCGCGTCGAGGGCGAAGAGGGCGAGGGTGATCTCGTCGGGGTGGTCGGCGGTCGTGATGCTTCTGACCAGCTCGGGTCCGGCGAGCGGTCCCGGCCGGCCCGGTGGCAGCGCCTCCCGGATCCTGCGCAGCCTGGCCCGCTCGTAGGGGTCGGGCACCGCGTCACCGACGACCTCCGGCCCGAGGAGCGCCGCCCAGACGGCCGCCTCCTCCCACGGGTCGTGGGCGTCCCTGACGAGTTGGGCGACGCGGCGCGCGCGCCAGCCGCGGGCCCGCTGGTCCTCGCCCTCGTCCAGGCTCTCCCGCAGGCCGGCGGGCAGCCGTCCGCGCAGCAGGGCCGGGGACTCGTCGGCGAAGCTTCGCAGCTCGTGGGCGAGATAGAGCCACACCAGCGCCCGGTAGCGGTTGACGTACCAGCGCACCGGCCGGATCAGCCCGGCCCTGGTCAGCCGCACCAGGCGGTCACGGCTGATGCCGATCAGCTCGGCGGCCTCCCCCGACGTCACGAGCCGCAGCCGGTCGAGGAGCACCTGCGGGTGACCCTCCCGGCCGCGCACCCTGGCCAGCTCGGCGGCGCCGACCCGCCACTGGCCGCCGCCACACGCCACCGTGCGGATCTCCCCGAGCTGGAGTGCCAGCTCGAAGTCGGCGAAGCTCAGCCCCAGCTCCTCCCGCGCGCGGTTCAACGAGATCGTGGGCCGGGCGGCGGCCCCCGGTCCCGGCTTCGGCACACTCCCCGACGTCCACGCGACGCTCACAGCGGGCTTCGCTGCCCTGACGTTCTTCGCGGTCTTCATCGTCATCACTCCCCCGGTCCATTCGATTACTCTCAGTCACGAATGTACCGCAGGGCGCCACCACCCGTTCCTGGCCTGTGGATAACTCGATTCCCGCGCGAAACGCGCAGCTCAGGAGGGTGTGGCTCCCGGCTGACGGGGTGCCACGCCGAGGTGCTCGCCGACCCGGTGGACCAGCAGCGTCATCTCGTAGGCGACCTGGCCGACGTCCGCCTCCATCCCGCTGAGGACGGACAGGCAGCTCCCGTCGCCCGCGGCGGTCACGAAGAGGAAGCCCTCGTCGAACTCGACCATGGTCTGCCGCACCGCGCCGACGCCGAACTGCCGCCCCGCGCCCTTGGCGAGGCTGTGGAATCCGGAGGAGACGGCGGCCAGGTGCTCGGCCGTCTCCCGGTCGATGTCGGCGCTCGCGCCGGTGACCAGCCCGTCGTTCGACAGGATGAGTGCGTGCCGTACGTGCGGCACGCGCTGCGTCAGTTCGTCGAGCAGCCAAGCGAGCCCGTTGCCCACCGTCATTACCTGCCTCCCATCTCCACTGCGGTACCGAGCCTGACCTGCCGGGCGCGCTTCGGCAACCCCCCTACCGACGCGTACGGTGTTCAGCGGCCCCGGGGCGCGTACATGATGAGGCCCACGCCGAGCAGGCAGACGACGGCTCCGATGACGTCGAAGCGGTCCGGCCGGTAGCCGTCCGCGACCATCCCCCACACCAGTGATCCGGCGACGAACACCCCGCCGTAGGCGGCGAGGATGCGGCCGAACTGGGCGTCGGGCTGGAGGGTGGCGACGAAGCCGTAGAGCCCGAGGGCGACGATCCCCGCGGCGGCCCAGCCGATCCCGCGGTGCTCCCGTACCGCCTGCCAGATGAGCCATGCGCCGCCGATCTCCAGCAGGGCTGCGAGGACGAAGAGAGCGACCGAGCGGAGCGGGATCATGCGACCATGATGCATGGGCATGGAGACGGAACGACGCCAGGTCAGGGAGTTCTTCGCGGCGAAGGCCGTCGGCTGGGAGAAGCGTTTCCCCGATGACACACCGGCCTACCGGGCCGCCGTCGCGGAGCTGGGACTGACCACCGGCGGACGCGCCCTGGACGCCGGGTGCGGTACCGCTCGCGCGCTGCCGCTGCTGCGCGAGGCCGTCGGCCCGTCCGGCACCGTCGTCGGCGTGGATCTGACACCAGAGATGCTGCGCGAGGCCACCGTGCTCGGCCGCCATCACGACGGCGCCCTGGTCGAGGGGGACGGCGCCCGGCTGCCGCTGCGCGAGGGCGCGTTCGACGCGGTCCTCGCCGCCGGGCTGGTCCACCATCTGCCCGATCCAGAGGCGGGCCTGCGCGAACTGGCCCGGGTGACACGGCCCGGCGGACGGCTGGCACTGTTCCACCCCATCGGACGCGCCGCCCTCGCGGCCCGCCGCGGCCATGAACTGCGCCCGGACGACGTCAGGGCCGCACCCCAGCTCGTACCGCTGCTGACGCGCACCGGCTGGGAGCTGTCGCTGTACGACGACGGCGAGGAGCGCTATCTGGCGGTGGCGGTCAGGCGGCGCTGATCGCCTCCGCGTACGCCTGCGGGTTGTCGAACATCAGGCAGTGGCCCGCGCCCGCCAGGGTGACCACGTCGACGCCGGCCGCCACGAGCCCGTCGCGGTCGTCGAGGTCCTCGCTCAACTCCCCCACCAGGTAGGTGCGCGGGATGTCCATGGCCACCAGCATCGCGCGCATCGTCGGCCGGGTGGCCCGCGCCAGGGCGGTGGCGGTGCGGTGCAGCCCGACGGGGTCGGCGAGCCGCATCGTCGCGCGCCACCGCCAGCCGACCCGCTCCAGGGTCTCGTCGAACCCGCCCCCGACGACGAACTCCTCCTCCGTGTAGGCGGCGATGCCGCTGCCGCCGGTGGGGACGACCGGCTGGGGGTCGAGGTTGGCCTCGGCGAGCACCAGGCGGGAGACCAACTCCGGCCGCCGGTGCGCCAGCACGATGGACACCGCCCCGCCCATGCTGTGCCCGACCACCTCGGCGCCGCGCACCCCGGCCGCGTCGAGAACGGCGGCCAGCGCGTCCGCGTGCTCCTCCAAGGAGTAGCCGAAGTCGGCCGGGCGGTCGCTGATCCCGAAGCCGGGCAGGTCCACGTAAAGCGTCCGGCGTCCCGCGAGTGCCGGATGCGCCCCTATATGAGCGGTGTACGCGCCCGACGTGGCGCCAAGTCCGTGCACATGGACCCGCGTCGGCTCCGCACCGGCCGCCTCCGTCCAGCGAATGAACGCACCTTCTGGTCCGAATTCCGTCTGCCGCACCGCTGAACCGCCTCTCCCCGGCCGAACCCCGGACGGGGTTCGGGCCTGTCCGATGCGAAGAACATACATCGTCACCGAGGTACTACGCCACCGTGGTACTCCGAGAGTGAGGCAGAATGACGGGCATGTTGGAACTGGCGATCCTCGGCTTCCTCCACGAGGCCCCACTGCACGGCTATGAGCTGCGCAAACGCATCGCGGCGCTCACAGGGCACGTGAAACCGGTCGCGGAGAGCACGCTCTATCCGGCGATCAAGCGCATGGAGAAGGCCGGGTGGCTGCGGCGCGAGACGCAACCCGGCGCGGTGGCGGCGCCCCGGCATGTGCTGACGCTGACGCCGGAGGGGCACGACGAACTGCTGCGGCGGCTGGCCGAGCCCGCCGACCTGGACATCAGCGACGAGAACCGCTGGTTCACGGTGCTCGCCTTCCTGCGGCACCTGCCCGGCCGCGGCGCGCAGGCCGCCGTGCTCCGCCGCAGGCTGGCCTTCCTCGAACAGCCTTCCAGCTTCTTCTACGACGGTGACCGCGCACTGCGCGCGGAGGAGCTCGACGATCCGTTCCGGCAGGGCATCCTCACCATCGCGCGCGCCACCAGCGAGGCCGAACTGGGCTGGCTGCACACGACGCTGGACGCGCTCGGGAAGCCGTCGCGGACCGCCCGAGCGGCCAAGCTCTGAGAGCGGGAGCGCCGGATACGGTGCCCCGCGGGAGCGCAGGCGGCCCACCTGCGCGGTCGCACCCGATTTCGGGCCTCCGCAACCCCTCGACGTGGACGTTACCCGCTGGTTAAGGTGCGCGGACGAGACAACAGGGAGGCACCGGATGGCCGCGGCCGAGTACCCGGAGGACGACGACGCGCTGTTCGTGCTGACTGCCGCGATGCTGACACCGGGGCGGTTCCCCGGAGTGCTGGGGGACGACTACCCGGCGGCGTGCGCCGAGTTGGGTCTGGAGCCGATGCCCGACGGGTACGGCCTGGTCTTCGGGCAGGACGGCGCCGGGGCGCGCTGGACGGTGGCCACCACCGACGCCGCCATGGTGGCGTGCGCGCTGGCCGCCTGGGACTGCGGGCTGGAGTACGACCTCTCCCCCGACGAGAACAGCCTCGCCGCGTCCCTGCCGGGCTGGCCGCTCCCCGTGGCCGTCTCCGTGCCCGGCATCCCCGACCCGCACGACCCCACCGAGGAGGACGGCGGCCGCGCCCCGCTCTCCCCGCCCGACACCTCCGTCTGGGGCCCGCCGCAACGCCGCCTGGGCGCCGACGAGATCGCCGTACGCTGGCACGAGTGGCGCGACCAACTGGACGCGGAGACGGCGGAGCCCGAAGCGGCCGAGCCGGAGGCGACGGAGCCGGCCGACACAACAGAGGCGGCGGAAAAGGCGCAGCCGACCGACACAGTCACCGATCCCGCCGACGCCGAGTCCCCAGCCGGAACGGCGGAAACGGCGGAAACGGCGGAATCCGACACCAAGGTGCCGGATTCCGCGGACGCGCCGGACACCTCCCAGGTGCCGGACGCGGAGACCTCACTTGCGCCCGCGTCCGACGCCGCATCTGATGCCTCCTCCGACGACGCCGCCCCCCAGACCGGCATCTCGCACAAGGGCATACGCCATGTGCTGGAGAGCGCCGAGGAGTACGTACGCAATCCGCCGCCGCCGGGACGGGTGCGGACCGTCCATGGTGCGGTGCGGGCGGACGGGCCCGGGTGGAGCCTGGTGGCGCGCACGGACGACATCGCCTTCGTCCTGCTGGACGACGCACCCGGTGAGGTGCTGCCGGTGGGCCGAGGACCGTCACTGCCGCCGCTGCTCGAAGCGCTCAGCAAGCTGGCCGCGGCGTCGGCCTGAACCGACGCCGCTCAGCCCTTCCTGGTGTCCGCCCGCACCACGTCCGCGGCCTTGCGGGCGGCCACCAGCACCGGGTCCCAGACCGGGGAGAAGGGCGGGGCGTAGCCGAGGTCGAGCGAGACCATCTGGTCGACGGTCATCCCGGCGGTGAGGGCGACCGCGCCGATGTCGACCCGCTTGGCGGCCCCCTCGCGGCCGACGATCTGCAGGCCGAGCAGCCGCCCGGTGCCGCGTTCCGCGAGCATCTTGACGGTCATGGTGGCGGCGTCCGGGTAGTAGCCCGCCCGGCTGGTGGACTCGATGACGGCCGTGACGAACTCCAGCCCCGCCGCCCGCGCCTGGGACTCCTTCAGGCCGGTACGGGCGATCTCGACGTCGCAGACCTTGCTCACCGCGGTGCCGACGACACCGGGGAACGTGGCGTAGCCGCCGCCGATGTTGGTGCCGATGATCCGGCCGTGCTTGTTGGCGTGGGTGCCGAGCGCGATGTGCTGGAGGCCGCCGGAGACGAGGTTGAGCACCTCCACGCAGTCGCCGCCCGACCAGATCCGCTCGCTGCCGCGGACCCGCATCGCCCGGTCGGTGAGCAGCCCGCCGTGCGCGCCCAGCGGCAGTCCCGCGTCACGGGCCAGGTCGGTGCCGGGGCGTACCCCGACGCCCAGGACCACGATGTCCGCGGGGAACTCGGCGTCGTCCGTGGCGACGCCGCACGCCCGCCCGTCGGGCCCGGTGAGGACCTCGCGCACCGCGGCCCCGGACACGACGCGGACGCCGAGTCCCTCCAGGGCGGTGCGCACCAGCCGTCCCATGTCGGGGTCGAGGGTGCTCATCGGCTGGTCGTTGCGGTCGACGAGGGTGACGTCGAGGCCGTGCCGCAGCATGGCCTCGGCCATCTCGACGCCGATGTAGCCGCCGCCGACGACCACCGCGCGCCGCACCCCGCCCCGGTCCAGGCCGCGCAGCACCGCCTCGCCGTCGTCCAGGGTCTGCACCCCGAACACGCCGGGCGCGTCGATGCCGGGGACGGGCGGCCGTACGGGCCGGGCGCCGGTGGCGATGACCAAGTGGTCGTAGCCGGTCCACTCCTCGCGGCCGTCCGCGTCCCTGCTGCGGACCCGGCCCCGGTCCGGCTCGACGGCCACCACCTCGGTGCCCAGGCGCAGGTCGATACCGCGGGCCCGGTGCTCGTCCGCGGTACGGGCGACCAGCGCGTCGGGGCCGTCGGTGGCGCCGCCGATCCAGTACGGGATGCCGCAGGCGGAGTACGAGGTGTGGTGGCCGCGTTCGAACGCGATGATCTCCAGGTCGTCCGCGGCTCTGCGGCGCCGGGCCTGGGACGCGGCCGACATCCCCGCCGCGTCACCGCCGATGACCACCAGACGTTCCGTCATATCTTCGGTCCCCTTCTGATCGGCCGCGCGAGGTGCGCGCCTGGGAACCCTACGTGGCGCGCCACATCAGGTGCCGCCGGATGCCCGCGGGTGCCGTGGCGCCGCCACCCGGCCGCGCGGGCGCGGGAATTGGCGGCGGCTGCCTGCTAGGCGGGTGCCAGGAGGTCGGCGTGGTGGCGGCGGGCGGTCTCGGGGTGCGCGCGCAGCCAGCCCTTCAGCTCGTTGCGGCCGTACTCGGCGAAGAGCGGGTTGGCCGCGTCCTGGCTGACGCCCGGCGCCTGGTCGCCGTACGGGAACGGCAGCGCGTTGACGTGCGCGTCCAGGCGCGGGTTGTAGAAGAACGGCACCGAGAAGCGCTCGCGGGTGCCGGGCGGCGAGACGACCCGGTGGTTGGTGGCCTTCAGGTAGCCGTCGGTGGCGACCTCCAGCAGCTCGCCCAGATTGACGACGAAGGCGCCCGGCAGCGGCGGCACTTCGTGGAAGAGGCCGTCGTCGCGCTGCACCTGGAGGCCGCCGACGGAGTCCTGGAGGAGCAGCGTGAGGAAGCCGTAGTCCTTGTGGGCGCCGACGCCCTGGCCGTCGCCCTCGTCCGCGCCCGGGGCGCTGCCGGGGTAGCGGACCATCTTCAGGTGCAGGTGGGGGGCGTCCGCGAAGATGTCGTCGTAGAAGTCCTCGGGGGCGCCGATGGCGGCGAGCAGTTCGTGCAGCAGCAGCCGGGCCACACCGCTGAGCCGGTCCATCCAGCCCAGCGCGGCGACGCGCAGACCGGGCAGGGCGGCGGGCCACTGGTTGGGGCCTTCCAGCCACCAGTAGGCGGGGTCCGCGGCGGTGGGTATCCGGGCGGGGCGCTCGGCGCCGATGTCGAGCTGGTCGCGCCAGTCGCGGCTGCCGCCGGTGTGCTCGTCGCCGATCCGGGTGTAGCCGCGGAAGTGCGGCGACTTCAGGTTGGACACCGCGAGGCGGTCGGCCTCGGGAAGCGCGAAGAAGGACCGTACGGCCGTCATCAGGGCGTCGGTCTCGGCCTGGGTGACGCCATGGCCGGTGAGCTGGAAGAAGCCGGTGCCGTGGGCGGCCTGGTGGAGGTCGGCGCGCAGCCGCGCGCGGGCCCCGGGATCACCCGAGGTGGCGGCGGACAGGTCGATCACCGGGAGCTGGAGCCGGGAGGGCCGGGCATCGTGCGTGCCGGGGCCGGGCTGGGGGAACGGGGACTGCTGCGACATGGGTACATCCGCGGGTGTGGGACCCGGCGGCGGGCGGCGGTGGCCGTCCGCGGGCGCGACGGCTTCCGGGGTACGGGCGTCACGGGGACCGGGCTGATCGGCTGGGGCGGGGGCACGCCCGGAGGCCGGGCGGCGGTACAGCGAGGCGGGGATTCAGCCGTGCCGGTGACAGGACATGCTCGTGACGCGGACGAAGTCCACGTGGCGGCGCCGTACGAGCAGGGTCCGGGTCATGCGCCCAAGAGTACGTCGCCGCTCCGGGAAGCGCGGTGACGCAGGTCACCGGGGTGCGAGCGCTTCCGGCAAGGGCGGCCGCACCCCGGTCCCGCGGCCGCCAGTCGGCGCGGCCGCCACGCGAGTGCTCGCACCCCGGTCCGGCGGACCCCAGTCAGGCAGCGCATCAGTCGGCGCCCCCCGCCCGGCGGCCCCCCGCCCGGCGGCCCCCCGTCAGGCGGCCACCAGCCGGGCGCGGGCCTCCATCAGTGCGAAGCCGAGAAGGTTCAGGCCGCGCCAGGCGTCGGGCCGCTCGGCGCGCTCGTCGTCGGCGGCGAGGCCGATGCCCCAGATCCGGTCCACGGGGCTGGCCTCGACCAGGACGCGGTCGCCGGTGGTGAGCAGGAAGTGGCGCAGCGCCGGGTCGCTGCCGAACTTGTGGACGCTGCCCTCGGTGACCAGGCCGAGGCGCTCCCGCTCCCAGACCGCCTGGTCGAAGCCGCGTACGGTGCGGCCGACGCTCTTGGCGGCCTTGGGGTGGACGGCCTCGACGGCGAGCCGCTCGGCCTCCGCGTCGCCGAAGAGCCGGGCCTTGCCCGCCATCATCCAGTGCTCGGCGGTGGCGTAGGTGACGCCGTCGACGGTGAAGGGCGCGGGCCACCACTGGCTGAGGCAGCCGGCGCCGATGCTGCCGTCGCGCTGCGGGCGGTGCCCCCAGAAGGCCAGGTACTTCACCCGCTGCCCGGTCCTGGTGTGCGCGATCAGCTGCTCCACCGAGCGGGCGTCCGCCGCCCCGACGTCCGTCATCGCGCTCAGACCTTCTCGAGGGGGCGGTGCGGGGCGGCGGGCAGCTCGACGGCCACCGTGTCGCCGGGACGGATCTCGCCGCCCTCCAGCACGATGCCCATGATCCCGGTCTTGCGGACGATCCGTCCCGCCTCGTCCCGGCCGATCACCTGCTTGAGCAGGCCGGAGCGGAAACCGTCGATCTGCAGGCAGGGGTTGCGCAGACCGGTGATCTCCACGACCGCGTCGGCGCCGAGCCGCAGCCGGGCGCCGAAGGGCAGGGCGAGCAGGTCGATCCCCCGGGTCGTGACGTTCTCCCCCAGGTCGCCGGGGGCTATGTCGTACCCGGCGAGGCGCAGCTCGTCGAACAGCTCCGCGTGGATGAGGTGCACCTGGCGCAGATTCGGCTGTGTCGGGTCCTGGGCGATACGGAACAGGTGCTGCACGGTGACCCCGAGATGGGCGTCGCCCTCGACGCCGAGTCCGGCGAGCAGCCGGATGCTGTCCTCGTTGGCCTTGCTGAACCGGTGTTCCGCGTCGCGGCTGACCGCGATGACCGTGCCGCTGTCCACAGAGGTGCCGCTCCTCGTCCGAATGGATGATCCTGCGATCACCCTATCGGGGGTCGTCCCAGGTCAGCGACCTATTTGCCGACGGCTGTTGCGGCGCAGCCTGCGCCGCTGGGACGGGTCGAGGGTGAGGTAGGCGGCCACCGGCACACCGACGACGATCAGGAAGGTCACCCACCAGGGCAGGAAGATCAGCAGGAGCAGCCCTACCGCCACACCACCGATGACGACCTTTGTGCGATTCGACATGTCCCCGCCTCCGTTCACGGCGGCCCGCGACGATCCGCGCCGCACCTTACCGCTCGCTCCTACCCACTGGAACGCGTCGACGACCGTCCCGGTTCCCCCCGATTGTCCGGGGGGAACCGGGCGGGTGTCAGCCCAGACGGGCCGCGGAAGTGAACGACGGCGCCGGAGCGGGCGGCGTCAGGGCGACCGACGTGCGCGGCGCCAGGGCGCCGGGACGCGTGGACAGCGCCCCGTAGCCGCCGACCAGCGGCAGCCGGAGCACCGAATGGGACAGGTCGACCGTCACCTTGGGAGTGGTGTCGGGCGGCAGGATCAGCCCGTTGTCGGTACCCGCCACGATCAGCGCGAGCCGGTGCCCGGCCGGGACCACATGGTCGGTCGCGGCGAGCTGGATCGTCATCGTGTAGGGCTTGCCCGGGACGAGGGGCACGCCGTGCGCGAGCGACGCGTAGTGCCCGAGGTCGGCCCAGCCGCGGCTGAAGACGGTGTGGTCGACCGTGGTCGTGTCCGCGCTGGTGTCGAGGAAGCAGGCGCTGTCACCGGCGGTGCTCTCGCCGTAGCAGGAACGGGTGGTGCCGGTGGTGATGCCCTCGCCGTTGCCGTTGTAGTTGCGGATGGTGGCGGGCCCGAGGTCGACCAGGACGGCCGAGAGGTGGGCGCTGGTGGTGGACGAGGTGGCGGTCACGGTGAAGGTGCCGCCGCCGGACAGCCGCAGGTCCTTGGCGAGCACGCCGGTGGTGAACGCGGTCTTGGCCGGGGTCGCGGCGTCCGCGGCGGCCGCCCAGTCCTCCTCCCACAGGCTCGGGTCGTCGGTGAACGACTCGGTGGCGCCGGACCGGGCGTGCTTCGTGCCCAGGGTGCCGAGGCCGTCGGTGGCCGTCGGGCCGAGGTTCAGCGCGGTGGTGCGGGTGCCGGGCGCGGGCCACACGCGGTCGGTGGTCCAGTGGTCGACGCCGCGCTCGATGTCGGCCATCGGCTCGCGCTGGATGCCGTTGTCCACGCCGAGCAGGTAGTGGTCGAACCACCGCTGGAGGGTGGGCACCCAGGCGGTGCGGCGGTAGTCGAACGGGTCGACGTGGCCGGTCTGCGACAGCCACACCTTGCGCTCGACGCCCTGCGCGGACAGCGCGGTCCACCACTGGCCGAAGTGCTTGGTGCGTACGTTGAGGTCCTGCATGCCCTGGACCGCGAAGACGCTGGCCTTCACCTTCGCCGCGTCCTTGACGTAGTCGCGCGCGGTCCAGAACGGCGTCCAGTCGCCGGTACGCGGCGAGCCGTCGATGATCTTCTGCTGCTCGGCGGCGCAGTGGGCGTGCGCGCCGTCGCTCTCCACGTAGTCCGACAGCCACTCGGGGCCGTCCTGGAGCGGGGCGCCCTGGTGGAAGTAGTAGTCGTACCAGGAGGAGATCGCGCTGATCGGCACGATGGTCTTCAGACCGCGCACCCCGGTGGCGGCGACGCCGTTGGCGATGGTGCCGTCCCAGCTCTTGCCGATCATGCCGACGCTGCCGTTGGCCCAGCTCGCGGCGACCGCGTGGCCGCCGGAGCGTGCGCTCCAGCCGTGGGCGCGGCCGTTGAGCCAGTCGATGACGGCCTTGGCGGACTGCACGTCGGAGGGCCCGCCGACGTCCACGCAGCCGTCGGAGCGGTTGGTGCCCGCGAGGTCGACCAGCACGGACGCGTAGCCGCGCGGCACGAAGTAGTTGTCGTAGAAGAGCGGCGCCTGGACGATGTTCCCGCTGGCGTCGTAGGTCTTGACCTGACTCTCGTTGCCGCGTCCGCAGCAGGAGTAGTACGGGCTGGCGTCCATGATGACGGGGACCTTGCGTCCGGCCTTGGCGGGCTCGGAGGGGCGGACGATGTCGACGGCGACGCGGTCCGTGCGGCCGTCGCCGTCACCGTCGAGGCCGGTGTCCACCCACACCGCCTCTCGGACGGCGTCGGCGTAGGAGTAGTCGGGTTGACTCAGTCCGTGCCGTACGGTGCCGCCGCGTGCGGCGCTGTCGGCGCGTGCGGCGGTGGGGGCGATCAGGACCGCGGCCATGGCGGCGATGACCGCCAGCACCACGGTGATCCACTGGAAGCGGGCAGCCCGCGTGTGTGAGAGCACTGCCGGAGGCTAACCCTTGGTTCGGCCATGCCAACAGGGGGCCGCCACAACGGAGTTGCGTGACACCGTACGGTCCCGCGGCCGCCGGCGGCCGCGGGACCCTGTGTGACGGGTGGGTCAGCCCTTGCCGGTGAGGCCCGCGCGGCGCAGCGCGTCGGCCATCGCACCGCCCGGCGCGGGCTGCTGGTTGCCGCCGCCGCGGCGACCGGCGCCCTGGCCCTGACCGCGGTTCTGGCCCTGGCCACGGCCCTGACCGCCCTGGCCGCCCTGGCCGCCCTGCCTGTTCTGGCCGCCGCCCTGGCGCGGCGGACCGCCGCGCCGCTCACCGCCGCCGCGCTGCTCGCGGTCACCGCGCTGGCCGCCGCCGCGCGAGGATGCGCCGGGCTCGTCGTCCAGCCGCAGCGTCAGCGAGATGCGCTTGCGCGGCAGGTCGACGTCGAGCACCTTCACGCGCACGATGTCGCCCGGCTTGACGACCTCGCGCGGGTCGGCGACGAACGAGTCGGAGAGCGCGGAGACATGGACCAGCCCGTCCTGGTGGACGCCGACGTCCACGAACGCCCCGAAGGCGGCCACATTGGTGACCACGCCCTCCAGGATCATTCCCGGCCGCAGGTCCTTCATCTCCTCCACGCCCTCCTTGAAGGTCGCGGTCTTGAAGGCGGGACGCGGGTCGCGGCCGGGCTTCTCCAGCTCGGCGAGGATGTCGGTGACGGTCGGCAGACCGAAGGAGTCGTCCACGAAGTCCTGCGGGCGCAGCGCCCGCAGCACCGATCCGTTGCCGATCAGCGACTTGACGTCCGTTTTCGCCGTCGCGCTGATCCGCCGCACCACCGGGTACGCCTCCGGGTGCACGCTGGAGGCGTCCAGCGGGTCGTCGCCGCCGGGGATCCGCAGGAAGCCCGCGCACTGCTCGTACGCCTTCGGGCCGAGCCGCGCCACCTCCTTGAGGTCCTTGCGGGTGCGGAACGGGCCGTTGGCGTCGCGGTGCGCCACGATGTTGCCCGCCAGGCCCTCGGTGATGCCGGAGACCCGGCGCAGCAGCGGCGCGGACGCGGTGTTGACGTCCACCCCGACGCCGTTGACGCAGTCCTCGACGACGGCGTCGAGGGAGCGGGACAGCTTCAGCTCCGACAGGTCGTGCTGGTACTGGCCGACGCCGATCGACCGCGGGTCGATCTTGACGAGCTCGGCCAGCGGGTCCTGCAGGCGGCGGGCGATGGAGACCGCGCCGCGCAGCGACACGTCCAGGTCCGGGAGTTCGGCAGAGGCGTAGGCGGAGGCGGAGTAGACGGAGGCGCCCGCCTCGGAGACCACGGCCTTGGTGAGCTTCAGGTCCGGGTGCAGCTTGATCAGGTCGGCGGCGAGCTTGTCCGTCTCGCGGGACGCGGTGCCGTTGCCGATGGCGATCAGGTCGACCTGGTGGGCCTTCGCCAGCCGGGCGAGCGTGGCCAGCGACTCGTCCCACTTGTTGCGCGGCACGTGCGGGTAGATCGTGTCGGTCGCGACGACCTTGCCGGTGGCGTCGACCACGGCGACCTTCACACCGGTCCGCAGGCCGGGGTCGAGGCCCATGGTGGCGCGGGTGCCCGCGGGGGCGGCGAGCAGCAGGTCGCGCAGGTTGGCGGCGAAGACCCGTACGGCCTCGTCCTCGGCCTCCTGGCGGAGCTGCACGCGCAGGTCGATGCCGAGGCGGACCAGGAAGCGGGTGCGCCAGGCCCAGCGGACCGTGTCGGCGAGCCACTTGTCGGCCGGGCGGCCGCGGTCGGCGATGCCGAAATTCTGCGCGATACGGCGCTCGAAGCTGGACGGGCCGTCCTCGGTGGGCTCCTCGGGCTCCAGGGTGAGGTCGAGGACCTCCTCCTTCTCGCCGCGGAGCATCGCCAGCACGCGGTGCGAGGGGAGTTTGGTGAAGGGCTCGGCGAAGTCGAAGTAGTCGGAGAACTTCGCGCCCGCCTCCTCCTTGCCCTCCCGGACCGCCGACACCAGCCTGCCGCGGGTCCACATCCGGGCGCGCAGTTCGCCGACGAGGTCGGCGTCCTCGGAGAAGCGCTCGGTGAGGATGGCGCGGGCGCCCTCCAGCGCCGCCGCCGCGTCCTCGACGCCCTTGTCGGCGGACACGTACGAGGCCGCCTCGGTCTGCGGGTCGGTGCCGGGCTCGGCGAGCAGGGTGTCGGCGAGCGGTTCGAGGCCGGCCTCGCGGGCGATCTGCGCCTTGGTGCGGCGCTTGGGCTTGAAGGGCAGGTAGATGTCCTCCAGCCGGGCCTTGGAGTCGGCGGCCATGATCTGCGCCTTGAGGGCGTCGTCGAGCTTGCCCTGCGACTCGACCGACTCCAGGATGGCCGCGCGCCGCTCGTCGAGTTCCCGCAGGTAGCGCAACCGCTCCTCCAGGGTGCGCAGTTGCGCGTCGTCGAGGGTGCCGGTCGCCTCCTTGCGGTAGCGCGCGATGAACGGCACTGTCGCCCCGCCGTCGAGCAGCTCGACGGCCGACCGCACCTGTCCTTCGCGTACGCCGAGTTCCTCGGCGATCCTGCGTTCGACCGATCCGTTACCGCTGATGATCTCGCTCCTCGTGTGCGGGGCTCTTCGCCCGTGGTGCCTTGCCCTGCATCGTAGACGCCGACCGGTGTCCGCTCACGGCTCCGGCGGCCGGATCAGCGCAGTGGTTTCCGCGGCGGCGGGGCGCCGGAGTTCGCGGCGGCGGGCGGGTGGGGTTATCCCCCGGGATTGCGGCGGCTGGCACCCGGAACGGCCGGGTGATGGCGCCATGGCCCGGGGTGGCGCCTGATCCCTAGCGTCGAGATGTGGCCGACCAGGCCGTTTCCCGTACGTCGCCGGACTTCCGAGGAGCCCTCATGCCGACCGCCAGCAGCACACTCGTCGCCGCCCCGCCGGTGCCCGCGCCGGAGGTGGCGGCGGACGCGGGCAGTGAGTTCGCGCCGCTGCTGCGGCAGGTCAGGGACGCGGGGCTGCTGCGCCGCAGGACCGACCACTATGTGCGGTCGATGGCGGTGAACCTGGTGGCCGTCGCGGTGGTCTGGTCGGCGGTGGTGCTGGTCGGCGGGACCGGGTCGTGGTGGGTGCTGGCGCTGGCGGTGCCGGCGGCGGTGCTGGGGGCGCGTACGGCGTTCTTCGGGCACGACGCCGGGCACCAGCAGATCGCGGCGGACCGGCGGGTGAACAGGGCGCTGGCGCTCTTCCACGGCAATCTGCTGCTGGGCATGGGCGCCGGGTGGTGGAGCGACAAGCACAACAAGCACCACGCGAACCCCAACCATGTGGGCAAGGACCCGGACGTCGAGGTCGGCGCGCTGGTGTGGACGCGGGCGCAGGCGGTGGAGCGGCAGGGCTTCGCGCGCTTCCTGACCCGGCACCAGGCCCGGCTGTTCTTCCCGATGCTGCTGCTGGAAGGGCTGGCCCTGAAGGTGGCGAGCCTGCAGGACCTGCGGCGGCGGCCGCCGCGCGAACGCCTCACCGAGGGCGGTCTGCTGGTCGCCCACCTGGCGCTCTACACGTCGATGCTGCTGCTCGCGATGCCGCTCTGGCAGGCCCTCGCCTTCGCCGCGCTGCACCACGCGCTCTTCGGCCTCCACCTCGGCTGCGCCTTCGCGCCCAACCACAAGGGCATGGAGATGCCGGAGGAGGGCTCCCGCTGGGGCCACCTGCGGCGGCAGGTCCTCACCTCCCGCAATGTGCGCGGCAATCCGGTCACCGACTGGTTCCTCGGCGGCCTCAACTACCAGATCGAGCACCACCTCTTCCCCAGCCTCCCCCGCCCGCACCTCCGCCTCGCCCAGCCGCTGGTCCGCGCCCACTGCCGCCGCGTCGGCATCCCCTACACCGAGACCACCCTCCTCGACTCCTACGCCCAGGCCCTCACCCACATGCACCACGTCGGCGCCCCCCTCCGCGACCACCCCTGACCCGCCCCCGCCAGAGAGCCCGCACCCGGCCACTGACAACGCCGCCGGGGCGCCCGGATCACAGGTGGGACGGTTTGGCTTTGCCGTAGAGCCAGGTGGTGAAGAGGGGGGTGAGGTCGTGGGGGGTGAGGTGCTGGGCGAAGGAGGTGAAGTCGGTGGTCGTGGCGTTGGCGTGGCGGTGGGCGGCGGGCCAGGTGCGCAGGAGGGTGGTGAAGGCGGCGTCGCCCATGGTCCGGTGGAGCTCGTAGAGGACCAGGGCGCCGCGGCCGTAGACCGGGGAGGCGGAGATCTGGTCGGCGGAGGGCGGGGTGGCCGGGGGGAAGTCCCAGTTCGGGGTGTAGCCGAAGGCCGCGTTCGCGCTGTCGTCCAGCGAGGGGCCGCCCTCGTGTTCCTTCCAGAGCCACTCGGCGTAGCTGGCGAAGCCCTCGTTGAGCCACATGTCCTGCCAGCGGGCGGGGGTGACGGAGTCGCCGAACCACTGGTGGGACAGTTCGTGGACGAGGGTGTCCACCGGTACCACGGGCGCGTCCGGAGCCTGGTCCCCGGGGAAGACGGGCTTGGTCTGGGTCTCCAGGGAGTAGTCGACCTGGTCCTGCTTCAGGTGGTCGACGATCGCGCCCGCCGACGTGAAGGGGTACGGGCCGAACAGCCCGATCTCCCAGTCCAGGATCTCCGGGATGCGGCGCAGCGTCGCCGCGGTCGTGGGGTCGTCGGAGCGGGGGTCGACGGCGACGTAGAGCGGCAGTCCGCCCGAGGTGCGCGACCGGGTGACGTCGAAGTGGCCGATGGCGACGGTCGCCAGATAGGTCGCCATCGGTTCCGCGCTGTGCCAGTGGAAGGAGGTACGGCCGCCGGCGCTGCTGGTCCCGGCGAGTTCGCCGTTGGACACGGCGGTCAGCCCGTCGGGGACGGTGACGGTGACGTCGTAGGCGGCCTTGTCCGAGGGGTGGTCGTTGCCGGGGAACCATGTCATGGAGCCGACCGGCTCGCCCAGGGCCAGCGCGCCGTCGTCGGTACGGAACCAGCCCTCGGAGGAGCCGTCGGGGTCGGTGAGCGTGTGCGGCACGCCCGCGTAGACGACCGTGGTCTCGAAGCGCGCCCCGCTGACCAGTACCTGCGAGGGCAGCACCGTCAGCTCGGTGCCCGCGCGCCGGGTCGCCGCGGTGCGGCCGCCGACCGTGACGCGGGTGACGGTCAGCCCGGCCAGGTCGAGGTTGAAGGAGTGCAGCGGGCGGGTCGCGGTCGCGCTGATCACGGCGGTGCCGGTGAGCCGGCCGGAGGCGGGATCGTAGCCGAGATCAAGACCGTAATGAGTGACGTCGTAACCGCCGTTGCCCGCCCCGGGGAAGAGCCGGTCGCCGACGCCGGGTGCCCCGGCGTCCGACCCGCCTCCGTCGGAACGGGTCCCGCCGCCCGATCCGCCTCCGGCGCCCACGCCTCCTGAGCAGGACAGCAGGCAGCAGGCGAGCAGCAGGGACAGGGCCGCGCGGAGCGGTGTGAGAGCACGCACGCAGGCCAGCGTACGAGTCCCAGGGGGCGGGAAGGGACTTTCACAGCGCTGGTGGGACAGCGATACTGTTGCGATGCCCGAGACCGCTCTCACCATCGACGAGCTGGCCGCCCGCGCCGGGGTGACGGTGCGCACGGTCCGCTTCTACGGCGCCCGCGGCCTGCTGCCGCCGCCCGACATCGGGCCGCGCCGGGTCGGCAGATACGGTTCCGCGCATCTGTCCCGGCTGGCGCTGATCGAGGAGCTGCAGCACCAGGGCCTCACCCTCGCGGCGATCGAGCGCTACCTCCAGCAGCTCCCCGCCGACATCAGCGCCCACGACCTGGCGATACACCGCGCCCTGGTGGCGTCCTGGCTGCCGGAGGGCAGTGAGGAGACCGACCGGGAGCAGCTGGAGCGCCGGGCGGGGCGCCCGCTGGGCGAGGCCGACCTGGACCGGCTGGCGGCCATGAACGTGCTGGAGCGCACCGAGGACCCCGACACCTTCCGCGTCGACCCCGGCACCCTGCACCTGGGCGTGCGGCTGCTGGACGTGCCGATCCCGGTGGAGACGATCCTCGCGGCGCGCGAGGTGATGCTGGCGCACGCGCGGGCCGCGGCGCGCGACCTGGGGCGGATCTTCCACGACGAGGTGTGGCAGCCGGAGAGCCCGGAAGGAATGAGCCCGGAGCGGATGCGGTCGCTGTCGGCGCAGATGCAGCCGCTGGTGGTGCAGGCGCTGGTCACGACCTTCCAGCGCTCGCTCAAGGAGGAGCTGCGGGCCTGGCCGGTGCCGCCGCGCGCACCGGACCCGCAGCCCTCCTCCTGAGTCCTCGGACCGACTCCGGCGGATCACCGCCCGTCGGTGAAGGTCTCCCCCCGCTCCGCCTTGGCCACCAGCAGCGCGGGCGGCGTGAAGCGCTCGCCGTACGCGGCGGCCAGCTCGCGGGCCCGCGCGGTGAAGCCCGCGACGCCGCCCTCGTAGCCGTTGATGTACTGCAGGACGCCGCCGGTCCAGGCGGGGAAGCCGATGCCGAGGATGGAGCCGATGTTGGCGTCGGCGACCGAGGTCAGGACGCCTTCCTCCAGCAGCCGTACGGTGTCCAGCGCCTCGGCGAAGAGCATCCGCTCCCGCATGTCCCGCAGCGGCAGTTCGGCGCCCGGCTTGCCGAAGTGCTCGCGCAGCCCGGGCCACAGCCGGGTGCGGCGGCCGTCCTCGTAGTCGTAGAAGCCCGCGCCGCCGCTGCGGCCGGTGCGGCCGAACTCGTCCACCATCCGGTCGACGACCTGCTCGGCCGGGTGCTCCTGCCAGACGCCGCCCGCCGCCTCGACGGCGCTACGGGTCTCGCGGCGGATCTTGCGCGGCAGGGTGAGGGTCAGCTCGTCGAGCAGCGAGAGCACCTTGGCGGGGTAGCCGGCCTGCGCGGCGGCCTGTTCGACGGAGGCCGCGGACAGCCCCTCGCCGACCATGGCGACACCCTCGTTGATGAAGTGGCCGATCACCCGTGAGGTGAAGAAGCCGCGCGAGTCGTTGACCACGATGGGGGTCTTGCGGATCTGCCGGACCAGGTCGAAGGCGCGCGCCAGCGCCTCGTCGCCGGTCCGCTCGCCCTTGATGATCTCCACCAGCGGCATCTTGTCGACGGGCGAGAAGAAGTGCAGTCCGACGAAGTCCCGCTGCCGCTGCACGCCTTCGGCGAGCGCCGAGATGGGCAGCGTGGAGGTGTTGGAGCACAGCAGGGCGTCGGGCGCCACGATGTGCTCGATCTCCTGGAAGACCTTGTGCTTGAGCGCGGCGTCCTCGAAGACCGCCTCGATCACCGCGTCGCAGCCCGCGAGGTCGGCGGGGTCGGCGGTCGGGGTGATCCGGGCCAGCAGCGCGTCCCGCTTCCCGGGCGTGGTGCGCCCCTTGGCCAGCGCCTTGTCGAGCAGTCCCGCGGAGTACGCCTTGCCGCGCTCGGCGGCCTCGGCGGTGACGTCCTTGAGGACGACGTCGATCCCGGCGCGGGCGCAGGAGTACGCGATGCCCGCGCCCATCATCCCGGCGCCGAGGACGGCGACCTTGGTGACCTGCCGGGCGGGCACGTCCGCGGGGCGGCTGGCGCCGGAGTTGACGGCCTGCATGTCGAAGAAGAACGCCTGGATCATGTTCTTCGAGGTGGGGCCGCAGACCAGCTCGGTGAAGTAGCGGGCCTCGATGGTGGTGGCGGTGTCGATGTCGACCTGGGAGCCCTCCACCGCGGCGGCCAGGATGTTGCGCGGCGCGGGGTAGGGGGCGCCGGCGAGCTGCTTGCGCAGGTTGGCCGGGAAGGCGGGCAGGTTGGCGGCGAAGGCCGGGCTCTTGGGGGTGCCGCCGGGGATCTTGTAGCCGGGGGTGTCCCAGGGCTGCCGGGCCTCGGGGTTGGCCATGACGAACGCGCGTGCCGCGGCCAGCATGGCGTCCCGGTCGGCGGCCACCTCGTGGACGAGACCGGCTTCCAGCGCCCGCCCGGCGGTGTACTGCCGTCCCTGGAGCAGCACCTTGAGCAGGGCGTCGGTGATGCCGAGCAGCCGTACGGTACGGACCACACCGCCGCCGCCGGGCAGCAGGCCCAGCGTCACCTCGGGCAGGCCGATCTTGGTGCCGGGGTGGTCGAGGGCGATGCGGTGGTGGCAGGCCAGCGCGATCTCGTAACCGCCGCCGAGGGCCGCGCCGTTGATGGCCGCGACGACCGGCTTGCCGAGGGTCTCCAGGCGGCGCAGGCGGCGCTTGATGCGCATCGAGCCCGCGAACACGTCGGCGGCGTCGTCGGGGGTGGCGCGGATCAGGTCGCGCAGGTCGCCGCCGGCGAAGAAGGTCTTCTTGGCGGAGGTGATGATGACGCCGCGGACGCCGTCGAGCGCGCCCTCCAGCCGGTCGAGGGTGGCGTCGAGGGAGTCGGCGAAGGCCGCGTTCATGGTGTTGGCCGACTGGCCGGGGTCGTCGAGGACGAGGGTGACGATGCCGTCGGCGTCCTGTTCCCAGCGGATGGTGGTGGACTCGCTCATGTCGGGGGCTCCAGAAGGGGGTGGGACGGCGGACGTCAGAGGCGTTCGACGACGGTGGCGACACCCATGCCGCCGCCGACGCAGAGGGTGGCGAGTCCGTACCGCTTCTCGCGGCGCTCCAGTTCGTCGATGAGGGTGCCGAGGATCATCGCGCCGGTGGCGCCCAGCGGGTGGCCGAGCGCGATCGCGCCGCCGTTGACGTTGATCCGGTCCAGGCTGACGCCCATGTCGGCGGCGAAGCGCAGCACGACGGCGGCGAACGCCTCGTTCATCTCGATCAGGTCGATGTCGTCGATGGTGAGCCCGGCCTTGGCGAGGGCCTTGCGGGAGGCGGGGGCGGGACCGGTGAGCATGATGGTCGGCTCGGACCCGGAGACCGCGGCGGAGACGATACGGGCCCGCGGGGTGAGGCCGTAGCGCTCGCCGATCTCGCGGTTGCCGATGGCGACCAGGGCGGCGCCGTCGACGATGCCGGAGGAGTTGCCCGCGTGGTGGACGTGATCGATCTCCTCGACCCAGTGGTACTTCTGCAGCGCGACGGCGTCGAAGCCGCCCGCGTCGCCGATGGTGGCGAAGGACGGCTTGAGCCCGGCCAGCGACTCCGGGGTGGTGCCGGGGCGCATGTGCTCGTCGTGGTCGAGGACGGTCAGGCCGTTGCGGTCCACGACGGGCACGATCGAGCGGGCGAAGCGGCCCTCCTTCCACGCCTCGGCGGCGCGCTCCTGCGACAGGGCGGCGAAGGAGTCCACGTCGTGCCGGGTCCAGCCGCCGAGGGTGGCGATCAGGTCGGCGCCGACGCCCTGCGGCACGAACCCGGTCTGGAAGGACGTCATCGGGTCCATCGCCCAGGCGCCGCCGTCGGAGCCCATCGCGACGCGGGACATCGACTCGACGCCGCCGGCCAGGATCAGGTCCTCCCAGCCGGAGCGGACCTTGGCGGCGGCCAGGTTGACCGCTTCGAGCCCGGAGGCGCAGAAGCGGTTCTCCTGGACGCCCGCGACGGTGTCGGGCAGCCCCGCGGCGATGGCCGCGAT
This sequence comes from Streptomyces sp. NPDC051976, assembly GCF_040680795.1. Lineage (NCBI taxonomy): Bacteria > Bacillati > Actinomycetota > Actinomycetes > Kitasatosporales > Streptomycetaceae > Streptomyces > Streptomyces sp. NPDC051976. The sequence goes on along the minus strand of NZ_JBFAXL010000005.1, from coordinate 57,712 downwards.
GCGCGCGATGTCGGAGCCCTGGTCGCCGAGCGGGCTGACCACACCGAGCACGATGTCGTCGATGGCGGCCGGGTCGAGGTTCGGGAAGCGCCGCCGCAGCTCGTGGATGAGGCCGACGACGAGGTCGATCGGCTTGGTGCCGTGCAGGGATCCGTTCGCCTTTCCGCGCCCGCGCGGGGTGCGTACGGCGTCGTAGACGTAGGCGTCGGTGCTCAACGTCGTGCCTTTCTGGAGGGTGCGGACGGGTCAGTTCAGGAGTGCGGGCGTGTCCCAGTCCCGGGCGACCTCGGCGGTGTGCGCACCGGGCCGGGCGGGCGGTCGGCGGACCGCGGTCGGCGTGACGGAGAAGCGCGGCGCGGGCGCGGGCTGCGTCAGCCCGTCCGCGTCGGTGAAGGTGCCGCGGGCCGCCAGGTGCGGGTGGTCCGGGGCCTCACGCAGCGAGAGTACGGGGGCCACGCACGCGTCGGAGCCGTCGAACACGCGGGTCCACTCGTCGCGGGTGCGGGTGCGGAAGCGGGCGGCGACGGCGGCGCGCAGCTCCTCCCAGCGGGCGGGTTCGGCGCGTTTGGCGGCGTCGTCCGCGGTGAGTCCGAGCAGCGCGGTGAAGGCGTCGTAGAAGCGCTGTTCGAGGGCGCCGACCGCCATGTGGCGGCCGTCGGCCGTCTCGTACACGCCGTAGAACGGGGCGCCGCCGTCGAGCAGGTTGGCGGCGCGCCGGTCCTGCCAGCCGCCGCTGGCCAGGACGCCGTGCAGCATCGCGGTGAGGTGGGAGGTGCCGTCGACGATCGCGGCGTCGACGACCTGGCCGGTGCCGTGCGCGCGGGCGTGGTGGAGGGCGGCCAGCACGCCGGTGACCAGGTAGAGGGAGCCGCCCGCGTAGTCGCCGAGCAGGTTGGCGGGCGCCACGGGCGGGCCGTCGGCCGGACCCGTGATGCCGAGGGCGCCGGTGACCGCGATGTAGCCGATGTCGTGGCCGGCGGTCGCGGCGAGCGGGCCGTCCTGCCCCCAGCCGGTCATCCGTCCGTAGACCAGCCCCGGGTTGCGGGCCAGGCAGGCGTCGGGTCCGACGCCGAGGCGCTCGGCGACCCCCGGCCGGTAGCCCTCGATGAGGATGTCGGCGCGCGCGACGAGGTCGAGTACGGCGGCAGGTCCCCCGTCGGCCTTGAGGTCGAGCAGGACGGAGCGCTTGTTGCGGTTGGTGATGTCGTACTGCGGCGCGACCCCGATGCCCGCGCCGCCGGGCCGGTCGACCCGTACGACGTCGGCGCCCAGGTCGGCCAGCAGCATCGCGGCGAACGGCCCGGGACCGATCCCGGCGAGTTCGAGGACCCGCACACCCGCCAGCGGGCCGGTGGGGGCGCCGGGGTCCGCGCCCGGGCTCGGTGCCGCGCCCGGGCCGGGTCCGGGCGCCGCCGACCGGTTTGACAGTTCTGATGTCACATCAGTGATGCTAGGAACGCGTTCCAGTCTTGGCAAGGGCTGACTGAGCGCTCGCTCAGCCCGCCCCCGCCGGACATTTCCCGTGTATGCCCATACGGTCACCGGCCCGCGGGCGCCGATTCAGGCGTGGCAGTGGCCGCCCGACCCGCTGCCCGTCTCCTTGGGCAGGTCGAGCGCCGGGTTGCGGTCGAAGAAGCCGGTCGGCTTCAGGGTGAAACCGCACACGTCCACCGGCATCACCGGCCAGTCCTCCAGCCGCGGCAGGTGCGTCGGGCCGAAGGAGTGCCAGAGCGTGAGGTCGGTGTTCTCCAGCGCCTCGCCCGGCCGCGCCCACTCCCTGACGCCCGCGCCGCCGGGGTGCTGGTTGGGGTAATCGCCGTCCGGGTAGTGCCGCTCGGGCCGGTAGCGGGTCACCCACAGGTGCTTGGCGGCGTAGCCGACCCGCTCGGCGACCGGCGAGCCGGGCTGGGCGAGCAGCACCGGTCCGGGGTCGGGCAGCAGGGTGTACGCGACGGGCTTGCCCGTCCTGTTGAGCGAGCCGGGGTTGCTGATCCGCCAGCGCCGCCCGACCGCGGGGTCGGCCACCCGGCCCGCGTCACCGCTGTCGGCGACCGGGGTGGCCTGGGCGGTGAAGGCGTTGCCGTTCGGGTTGTCGGGCCCCATCGGCAGCCGGACCACGTCGATCTCCTCGACGGTGTTGGCCGGGCCGTCCACGGCGACGTCGAGCCGCGCGCAGAACAGGTGCTGGTGGTAGGGCGCCAGTAGGCCGGGCGCCACCTCGGTGGCGTACGGGGAGCCCGCGCCCGGCTCGGCGGCCGAGGTCTGCAGCAGCCCGGTCGCCTTGGCCTCGAAGGAGATCGAGCCGTCCTGGTACAGGTACCAGTAGAAGCCGTAGTCGTAGTTGCCGAGCGTGGCGATGTAGGAGATCACCAGGCGGCGCGAACGGCGGCTGTCCACCGCGAAGTTGTCGAAGATGTTGGTGTGCTTCCAGAGCAGGCCGGTGTCCTCCTCGTGGATGCAGATCGCGTTCGGCAGCGTCTCGGGGTTGCCCTGGTCGTCGGCGAGCACGGCGTCCACATAGGCGATCTCGCCGAGGCAGTCGCAGCCCAGCCGCAGGGCGTTGGCGTTGCGGCCGAGCAGGTACTCCCCCGCGTCGAGGTAGCAGACCCAGTTGCGGGCGGCGTCGGGCTCCGCGTACGGGACGGCCATCTCGGCGATCGAGGCGCGGTGCAGCACCGGCCGCTCGCGGTCGCCGTCGCGGTGGGTGAGCTGGTGCAGCACCAGGCCCTCACGGGCGTTGAAGTCCAGCCGCAGCCGCCAGTTCTGCCAGCTCAGCACCGGCCCTTCGAGGCGGAAGGACGGGCCCTCCGGCTGGGTGATCTCCAGGGGGCGCAGGTCGGTGCGGGCCGGTCCGGTGAACTCGGCCTCGTAGCGCCCGCATTCGGTGGGGGTGGGCACCACACCGGTGTCGATCAGCCGCACCACCCGGCGCTCGGTCAGGTCGACCTCGGCGACCAGGCCGCCGACCGGGTGCGCGAAGGGGTTGTCGGTCTCGTCGCAGCGCAGGAAGGTCAGCGAGCGCAGCATCCGGCGGCCGGTCTCCGACGCGATGCCGAAGTTGCCGGCCGCCAGCGGGGCGGCGATCACCAGCGAGGTGTCGGTGATCCCGCGCTCGGCCATGGCCTTGCGCCAGCCGGGGTCGGCCTTGACGATCGCGTCGCAGGTGTCGTACTCCTCGAACAGCAGCGGCGGTTGGCCGTCGGTCGCCGCGTCCAGGTCGCGGTAGGAGAGCAGCAGCCGCGAGGTGACGTCCACGACGGCCTCGGCGGACCGGCCGGTCGCCACGTCGAGCAGCGTGACCCGGACCCGGCGGGTGAAACCGTCGCCCTCGCGGTGGGCGAGCGCCGCGTGCCGGTCCGGCTCGTCGGGCAGCACCAGCGGGAAGCGGGTGGTGGCGGTGACCTTGCCCTCCGCCTCCAGGACGGCGCGGGCCGCGCCGATCTCGTCGGCGGTCAGCGGGTCGAGCGGGTGCGGGGCGGCGGCGGGTACGGACTCGGTGTCTGTGGAGCAGCAGGTCATGGGGCTTCCTGACGACGGGAGCTGGTACGGATCGCGGTGGCCCGCGGCGGCGGACCGGAGAACGGGAACGGCCCGCCGCGCCCGGTCGGGCGGGGCGGGCCGTCGGAGCGGATCAGGAGGCCGCCTCCGCGGCGGCCTTCTCCAACTGGAACGCCTCGTTGCCCTGGCCGATCCTGGCGTGCACCTCGGGCCGCTTGGCCCGCAGCACCAGACCGTAGACCAGGCCGATGACGGCGGCCAGGGCGATGATGCCGGGCAGCGCCCAGCGCAGGCCGCTGCCGGGGTCGCCGCCGAGCAGCACGGCGAAGTCCTTGATCGAGTACACGAAGATCACCAGCAGGGCGGCCGCGGCGACGCCGGAGGTGACCAGCCGCCAGGCCTGCACACCGGCCGCGCCGCGCTTGACGAAGAAGGTGATGACGGCGATGGCGGCGGTGGCCATCAGCAGCACGATGCCGAGCGCGCCCACGTTGCCCGCCCAGGTGAACAGCCGCAGCACGGGCGCGGTCGGGTCGCCGTCCGGCTTGTTGTCGGTGGCGGCGAAGACGACGACCACGGCCAGCGCGACCAGGCTCTGCAGCATCGAGCCGACCGCCGGGGCACCGCTGGACTTGGAGGTGCGGCCGACCGCGGCGGGCAGCAGGCCGTCGCGGCCCATGGCGAACGCGTAGCGGGCGACCACGTTGTGGAAGCTCAGCATCGAGGCGAAGATGCCGGTGATGAAGAAGACGTGCAGCACGTCGGTGAACGTGGTGCCCAGACGTGCCTGGTTGAGGCCGAAGATCAGGCCCGCGCTCTGCGACTGCGACTCCGCGACGACCTTGCCGGGGCCGGTGGCGACCGTGATCGCCCAGGAGCTGAAGGCGAAGAAGAGGGTCGCGAAGCCGATCGCGAGGAACATCACCTTCGACACCACGCGCTGCGGCTCGCTGGTCTCCTCGGCGTAGACCGGGGCCTGTTCGAAGCCGACGAAGCCCGCGATGGTGAAGCACAGCGCGGTGCCGAGGCCCGCGCCGGACAGCGTGCCGGGGTCGAAGGCGTGCAGGGAGACGCCCTGCGGGCCCGGGTCGGCGAGGAAGCTGATGTCGAAGACGATGGTCAGCACCGTCTCGATGAGCAGCAGCACGCCGAGGGTGCGGACGTTGAGGTCGATCTTCAGCGCGCCGAAGACCGCGGTGAGCGCCACCCCGCCCAGCGCCGGGATCCACCAGGCGACGGTGTGGTGCCAGTGCTGGGCGATCTGGCCGGAGATCTCGAAGCCGAAGATGCCGTAGATGCCCACCTGCATGACGCTGTAGGCGAAGAGCGCCACATAGGAGGCGGCGGCGCCCGTGGTGCCGCCGAGCCCGCGGGCGATGTAGGCGTACAGCGCACCGGCGTTGTGCACGTGCCGGCTCATCTCGGCGTACCCGAAGCTGAACAGGACCAGTACGGCGCCGACGATGACGAAGAGCAGCGGTACGCCGACGATGCCCATCGCGGCGAAGGTGGTCGGCACCACACCGGCCACCACCATCAGCGGGGCGGTCGCGGCGAGGACCGACAGGAGCAGGCCGGGGGCGCCGATCCGGTCGGCGCGCAAGGCGCGTTGCTCGCCCTTGAACGTGCTGATCTCAGGTGTACTGCCCGTCAGCATGGCAACGGTGTCCTTCCGGTGGGAGGGGGATCTGCGGTCGTCGCTCTGGGGGTTGGGGGTGGTGCGGTCCTACCGGGAACCGAAGCCGAGCGCGTAGTTGCGCGCGGCGCGGTATGCCTTCTTCGGATCACGGCTCGGGTACGACCAGGGGGCCCAGGTCGCCTGCGTCCCGATCCGGTTGAACAGGGCGGCGGCTTCCACCGTCTCGCCCGCGTGGAACTTTCCGAACGCGAGGTGGTTCAGGTCGAGCAGCAGCCGGGGGTGGTCGCGGCCGTCCCATTCGAGCCACCAGTCGAAGGCGTTGCGCACGCTCTGCCGCGCCCGGGGGCTGCCCCAGTACGGCTGGCCCGTCGGGTCGCCGGGCAGCACACCGGCCCCGGCCAGTACGCGGTACCGCTCGACCAGCGCGACCAACGGCAGTACGGCGAGCGGCGATCCGGGCTCCGCCTCGTCGGCGGCCCACTCGGTGAACTCGAAGACCTCGTGGAACGGGTCGTCGCCGTCGGTCTTCTGACGCTCCGCCAGACACTGGGTCATCAGGTAGTGCGCGTGGTGGTGGCCGCGGTGCCGTCCGCGCACCTGGTCGAAGGCGCGCACCTGCTCGTCGTCGGTGCCGGTGCGCCGGGCGAGGATCAGCAGGGCCAGCCACGGGGAGGGGTCACGGGGCGTCAGACGGGCGGCGCGCAGGCACAGTTCACGTGCGGACTCGGCGCTCTGCCTGCCGTTGACGGCGCGGAAGACGGCGGCGCAGGCGGCCAGCGAGGTGGCGTCGGTGCTCTCCGGTTCCGCGAGCAGCCACTCACCGGCCCAGGCCGCGGTGCTCTTGCCCTCGGCGAGCACCACGAGCCGGTGGCCGCGGCGGTCCCAGTTGTCGCCGGTACGGGCGAGCAGCTCACGGGTGTCCGTCCAGCGGCCCTGGGAGAGCGCGGCCCTGGTCGCGACCAGGTCCTCGTCGCCGAAGGCGGGGTCGAAGGCCACTTCGTCCTTGCCACGCGTGAAGCGGAAGGGTGGCGGCGGTGGGGTCATCCGCGGGAGCCCTCCACGGCGCGCGTTACGTCATGTGATCACGGACAGCAAACCGGTAGGCACCGGTTGCGTTCAAGGCCGGACCTGTTGTCTCGGTGTAGTCCCGTATGGTGAAAGGGGTTTGGGACACCGTTGCATTCGGATCGGTTCGGTGCGGATCGGGTGGTGCGGGGGGCGGGAATCGACCGGATCGGACGGACCGGGTCCGCGCGAGCGGTCGTGCGCCAGGTGTCCGAGACCCGATAATCGAAAGCCCGATCGCACGGACGTGGTGGGGCGGGCGGGCTGCGGAGTACGGAGTGGGGACCGGGTGACAGTCGACGGTACGGCCAGGGCGCGGACCAGGGTTCGCGACAGCGCGGCCGCCTCCTCGCATCCCCTCGCCTATGTGCGGCGCAACCACGGCTGGAGCTACCAGGACCTGGCCAGGGTGATCGCCGAACACGCGCGGGCCCTCGGGGTGCCGATGGCGGCCCGCCGCGAGAAGGTCTGGCGCTGGGAGCACTGGGGTGTCGTCCCGGAGGCGGACAGCCAGCGGGCGCTGGCCCGCGCGCTCGGCATCCCGGTCACGGAGCTGGAGTCCCGCCCGTGGCCGCGCTGGCTGCCCGCGCACGGCGGCATGCCCGACTGCCTGCCCTGGACCGTCGACGGCAGCCGTACCGCCCTGAAGGCGGTCCTCGACAACGGCGCCGCCGACCCGCGCGGCTTCCCCATAGCCGACGAGCAGGCGCTCCTCGGCGTCATCGCGGAGTGGAACGCGGCCGCCGCGGACTCCGCTCTGCCCGATGCGGCGGAGTGCGCCGAGGGGTTCTGGGACGACGCGCCGGCCGTGGCCGACGGCGCCCCGGGGCTGTTCGCCCCGGACGGAAGCCCCGGCAGCGACGGGGAATCGGTGGTCGCCTGGCTGGAGGCCGGGGTGCTGGGGCTGCGGCGGCTCGACGACCGGTTCGGCGGCGCGGCGGTACGTCACCGGGTCGAGGCCGATCTGCGGCTGGTCGACGGGCTGTTGGAGCGCGGCGGGTTCGCGCGCGCGGACGGCGTACGCCTGCTGCGGGTGGCCGCCGATCTGGCGCAGCTCGGCGGCTGGGCGGCGACCGACACCGGGCGGCAGGGGGCGGCGCAGCGGCACTATCTGACCGGGCTGCGGCTCGCGCACAGCGCGGGGGACGCCTCGCTGGCCGTCTCCTTGTGGTGCGGACTCGCCCTGCAGGCGGTGATCGCCCGGCAGCCGCGCGACGCGGTGGCGGCGGCCGAGGCTGCGGTACGGGCGGCCGGTGGCACTCCCCCCGCGGTCCGCGCGCTGGCCGCCGCCAGACTGGCGCGCGCCCATGCCGCGCTGGGCGCGGACGGCGCCTTCCGGCGGGCGACCGCCGAGGCCGAACGGCAGCTCGACGCCGCGGAGTCGGACCCGGGGCCGCCGTGGCTCTACTGGTTCGACGCGGCCGAACTCGCCGCGCAGAGCGGGCAGTCGCTGCTGGACCTCGGCCACGCGCACGAGGCACGGCCGCTGCTGGAGCAGGCGCTGGCCATGCAGGACGCCTCCTACGTCCGCGACCGCGCCCTGTACTCGGCGCGCGCCGCGACCGCCCGCGCCCTCACCGCGGACCTCGACGGCGCCCGCGCGCTGGCCCGCGAGGCCGCCGCCCTGGCCGGGCAGTGCGGTTCCCCGCGGCTGTCCGAGGCACTGAACACCCTCAAGGTCCACCTCGACGCCAGGCCCTGACGCGGCCGGCGGTATGCCTTCGCGCGCGGGTGGCAACCGGTGACGTACACCCGCGTACACAAGTACCTAACGATGACTGATTCCGCGGTCCGCGTAGGTCCGTAACTTCTTGACCTGCAGGAAGACGGCGCAACTCGGCGCCACACACCGCAGGGAGACACCAGTCATGAGCGACATCCAGTACCTGGTCGAGCGTTACATCGCCGTCTGGAACGAGACCGACGCGGCCGCCCGGCGGCAGCAGATCGACGAGGTCTTCGCGGCGGACGCGCGGTACACCGACCCGCTGGCCGACGTCACCGGGCCGGACGCGCTCGACGCGGTGATCGGCGCCGTGCAGGCGCAGTTCCCGGGCTTCGTCTTCACGCTGGGCCCGGTCGACACCCACCACCACATCGCCCGCTTCACCTGGGAGCTGGGCCCGGCGGGCGGCGAGTCGCTGGTGGTCGGCTTCGACGTGGCCGAGACCGGCGACGACGGCCGGATCCACAGCGTCCTCGGGTTCCTCGACAAGGTTCCCGCCGGAGCCTGACGGTCGCGCGGCGGCCCTCCGGGGCCGCCGCTCCCCTCCCCCCTCAACCCCGCTTTTTCGTTCCTTCGCGACAGGAGTTCCGTCATGGCTTCGGCCTCCTCCACCCTCAACCCGCCCGTGCGCCGGAGCGCCGCTCCGGCCGCCGAACGGTCCGGCCTGGGCCTGCTGGTCCTCCTGGTCGCGACCTTCATGACCTCGCTCGACGTCTTCATCGTCAATGTGGCCATCCCGGCGGTGCAGAGCGACCTGCACGCCGGAACCGCCGCGATCCAGTGGGTGGTCGCCGGCTTCGGACTCGCCGTCGCCACCGGTCTGATCACCGCGGGACGGCTCGGCGACATCTTCGGCCGCAGGCGGATGTTCGCCGTCGGTCTGGCGCTGTTCACCGTGACCTCGGCGGCGTGCGGCTTCGCACCCACCGCCGGAACCCTGGTGGCGGCCCGCGTGCTCCAGGGGCTGTCCGCCGCCCTGATGGGCCCGCAGGTGCTGGCGATCCTGCAGACCGCGTACACCGGCAAGGCCCAGGCCCGCGCGTTCAGCATGTACGGCCTGACGATGGGTATAGGCGCCGTCTTCGGCCAGCTCATCGGCGGTCTGCTCATCAAGGCCGACCTGCTCGGACTCGGCTGGCGGGCCTGCTTCCTGATCAACGTGCCGGTCGGTCTGGCCGCGCTGGTCCTGGTGCCGTCGGCGCTGCGTGAGTCGCGGGCCCCGCGGCGGCCGCGGCTGGACAACACCGGTGTGGCGCTCTCCACCGCCGCGGTGGTCGCGCTGGTCCTCCCGCTGATCCAGGGCCGTGCGCTCGGCTGGCCGCTGTGGACCTGGCTGTGCCTCGCGGCCTCCGCCGTCCTCTGCGCGCTCTTCGTCCGCCACCAGAACGCGCTCGGCGCCAAGGGCGGCGACCCGGTGCTCAACCTGGAACTGTTCAAGCAGCGCGCCTTCCGCCTCGGTTCGCTCTCCCAGCTCGTCTTCTGGACCGGCCAGGGCTCGTTCTTCCTGATCCTCGCGCTCTACCTGCAGGCGGGCCGCGGCCTGGACGCGCTCGGCTCGGGTGTGGTGTTCCTGTCGATCGGCGGCGGCTACCTGGTCACCTCCACCACCGCGCACCTGGTGGCGGCCCGCCTCGGCAGCCGTACCGTCCCGGCCGGGGCGCTGGTGATGGCCTCGGGTCTGGGTCTGCTGTGGGCGGCGGCCGAGCACTCCGGCACCACCGGCAGCCTGTGGCAGCTCGTCCCCGGACTCGTCCTGGACGGTGTCGGGATGGGCATGGTGATCGCCCCGCTCACCCACGACGCCCTCGGCGCGGTCCCCGCCCACCTGGTCGGTTCCGCCTCCGGGGTGGTGGCCACCATCCAGCAGATCGGCGGCGCGCTCGGCATCGCCCTGATCGGGATCATCTTCTACGGGGCGGCCGGTGACGGTGCGCCGGGCAGGTACCCGCACGCCTTCGGTCTCGGTCTGGCCTTCCTCCTCGGCCTGGAACTCGTCCTCGCCGTCCTGACGATCGTGGTCCGGGGCAGGGACCAGGAGGCGGCGCACTGACCGCGCGGTACGCAACGAGTAAGGGACGCCCACCCAGGTGGGCGTCCCTTACTGATGTGCCGGAAAAGTCGTCGGGAACGAATCGCCGTCCCGGTTCCTCTGGAGGGTGACGTATTCGCGACACCCGAGGAGACGGCCGTGCTGGAGACGACGCGGAAGACCCAGACATCGACGACGCACGCGGCGGCCACCGCGGTCGCCACCGTGCTCACCGCCGACGGCCTGATGCATCTGTTCTGGGCGACGCGCGCCGGGTGGTGGCCCGCCCATGACGCCCGCACACTGTCGCTCGCGGTGCTCGGCAAGGACGTGCCGTTCACCCCGCCCATCCTGCTGCCGCTGGCGACGGTGCTGTTCTGCGGCGCGGGGGTGGTGGTGGCGCGGGCCCGGCTCGGCCGCGGCCACCGCTTCGGCCGGGTGTGGCAGGCCGGGACGGTGGCGGTGGCCTGCGGGGTGTCGGCGCGGGCGCTGGCCGGGATGGTGTGGGCGCTCGGCAGCCATGTGGGGCTCGACCCGGCCGCGGGCGATCGGTTCCGGTGCCTCAACACCGGCCTCTACACTCCGCTGTGCGCCGCGCTCGCGGTGGCCGCCGTGACCGTACTGCGCGGAGACGATCCGATCCGTGGCTGACCAGCCGACCTCTCCCGCGAGGGACTCCGCCGCCACCGCCCGTCTGGTGAGGGCCGCGCAGCGCGGCGACACCCTGGCGATGAACGACCTGCTCGACGAACTCGCCCCGTTCGTCGGCAGGATCTGCGCGCCCATCGCGCTCGACGACGGTCCCGACGCCGCGCAGGAGGCGCTCGTCGCGGTCTTCCGCAATCTGCGCGGCCTGAAGGAACCGGCCGCGCTCTACGGCTGGGTGCGGGCCATCGCCGCACGTGAGGCGGTACGGGTGGCCCGCCGCTCGGCCCGTGCGATCCCGGCCGAGCTGACCGAGGTGCCCGCCCCCGGCGACCCGCAACTCGCCGCCGACATCCACGACGTGCTCAACCGGCTGTCCCCCGAGCACCGGGCCGTCCTGGTGCTGCGCGACCTGGAGGGGCTCGACGAACGCGCCGCGGCCGAGCGCCTCGGGCTGCGCGTCGGCACCGTCAAGTCCCGCCTGCACAGGGCCCGTGACACCTTCAGAAAGGCGTGGTCCGCATGACCGTCCACTGGCCCACGTCCGATCCCGATCCGGTACGCCGGCTGCACGCGCTCGCCGCCGGGGTCCGGGGCGCCCGGGTGACCGAGCGGGTCATCGACGCGCCGCTCGCCACCGTCTGGCCGCTGGTGGCCGATCTGGAGGGCGAGTTCGGGCGGATCGTCACCGACATGGCCCGGGTGCGGGTGGTCGGCCGCGACGGCGACCGGCTCGAAGCCGTCGCCCGCAGCCGGTTCGGGCCGCGGGCCCGCTTCGACGGGGTGCTGCGCCCGGGGTGGTGCTGGCTGCAGAGCCGCTTCCTGCTGATCGGGATCGCCGCCACCGAGGCGCCGGACGGGCTCACCACCACCGTCGCCTTCACCGGCGGGGTGCGGCTGCCGGGGCGCGCCGCGCTGCTTCCGCTGGGCGTGCGCGCCGAGGGCCGCCGCAGTCTCGCCCGGCTCGCCGAGCGGACAGCCGCAGCCGCGCGGCCGGAAGGCTGAGGGCTGAGGGCTGAGGGCTGAGGGCTGAGGGCTGAGGTTAAGGCTCCCCCGTACTCCCCGGCCTCCCCCGGCGGCGGCCCGAGCGGTCAGCTCCTGCGCAGCCGTACGACGGGGATGTCCCGGTCGGTCTTCTTCTGGTAGTCCTCGTACGGCGCGTACACGTCGAGCAGATGCGGCCAGACGCGGGCCTTCTCGTCGGGCGAGAGCGTCTCGGCGAGGGCGGGGAACCGCTCGGGGCCGACGCGCAGATGGACCTCGGGGTGCTCCTGGAGGCTCAGGTACCAGGCCGGATGCTCGGGCGCGCCGCCCTTGGAGGCGACGATCAGGTAGTCCCCGCCGTCCCGGCCGTAGATCAGGACGGTACGCCGCCAGGTACCGCTGCGGCGGCCCCGGTAGTCGAGGAGCAGGCAGGGCGAGCCCATCAGGTCGGTGCCCTCGGTGCCGCCCGACTCCTCGTACTTCCTGGCCTGGTCGGCCACCCACTGCTCCGGGCTGATCTGCACCTGTGCCGGGTCGTAAGACGTCGTCATGCGTGTGCCTTCCTGGGTGAGTATGTCTTACTTTAGGCGCGGCTGGGGCGGATGGGGCGTCAGAGACCCGGTGCCCCCCACACGGGGAACCAGCGCGCCATGTCGTTCTCCAACCGCAGATCGTTGGCCACCAGCGCCTTGACCTGCAACTCCAGGGTGTTGTCCCGCTTCTCGCCGGGCAATGGTGCGAACGGGTAGAAGGAGCCGCGCTTGTAGAGGTAGACGAGGGCCAGCGAGTGGCCGACGGCGTCCTTGAAACCGAGGAGGGAGCAGAGCAGCTGCGGGCCGAAGCCGTGCTCCTCCAGCGCGGAGTTGACGGCGTGCAGATCGGTCACCAGGTCGGTGATCTCGGTCGGCTGCCGACGGGCGAGCAGCCAGGTGTAGCCGAAGGTGTCCTGGCTGGACTCGGTGCCCAGCAGCGCGTGCAGATCCTGCTGGATCTCGGCGAAGGCGCCGCCCTCGACGGCCGCGAAGCACACCGAGCCGAGCCCGGTGGGCCGCAGGTCGCTGGCGGCCTCCAGGGTGAGGGCGGCGGAGGAGAGCCCGAAGAGCTGGTCGAGGTCGGGCCTGACCGGTTTGGTGCGGCCGAGGAGGACGTCGAGCAGCCCCATCAGTGGCGGCCCAGTTCGAGGGTGATCCGGCCGAGCTGCTCCAGCCGCTCGTCGAGGGTGGGGTGGGTGGACAGCAGCTGCGAGAACCCGACGCCGGCGCTGAGGGCCGGGGCGAAGTAGAAGGCGTTGAACGGCTGGGCCTTGCGCAGGTCCTCGGTGGGGATGGCGGCCATGTGGCCGCTGACCTTGGTGAGGGCGGACGCCAGCGACGAGGGGCGGCCGGTGAGCAGCGCGGCGCTGCGGTCGGCGGACAGCTCGCGGTAGCGCGACAGCATCCGGGTCAGCAGGAAGCTGATCGCGTAGACGACGGCGCTGACCAGCGGGATGAGGATGACGATGAGGGCGGTGTTGGGGTCGCGGTTCCTGCGGAAGCCGCCGTAGAGCCCGATGCGGGTGATGACCCCGGCCAGGATGCCGAGGAAGGAGGCGATCGTCATGACCGCGACGTCCTTGTGCGCGACATGGGACAGCTCGTGGGCGATGACGCCCTCCAGCTCGTCGGGCTCCAGTCGGCGCAGCAGGCCGGTGGTGGCGCACACCACGGTGTTCTTCTGGTTACGGCCGGTGGCGAAGGCGTTGGGCACGTCGGAGTCGGCGATCGCGACCTTGGGCTTGGGCATGTCGGCGAGCGCGCAGATCCGGTCGACGACGCCGTGCAGCTCGGGTGCCTCCTCGGCGGTGACCTCCCTGGCGCCCATGCTGAAGGCGGCGATGCGGTCGCTGAACCAGAACTGCGCGACGAACAGCAGGCCCGCGATCACCAGGATCATCGGCCAGGCTCCCCGCAGCAGTGCCAGCAACGCACCCACGAAGACGACGTAGAGCAGACCGATGAGGAACATCGTGACCACCATGCGGGTGGTCAGTCCCCGGTCGGCCGCGAAGCGGTTGCGAACCATGGCCCCTCCGAGAGGTGCGGGGCGCGGACCGCAGGCGACGGCCCGTCGAGCCTCGTAGTCGAGTGTGCACCCGATTCCACTGTGCACCCCCTTCAACGACGACGACGAGCCGTCGGGTTCCGCTCAGACCCTCACATCAAGGACCAATTTGCCGAAGGTTTGCCGGTTGCGGATGTCCTCGTGGGCCCGGGCCACCTCGGAGAGCGGATAGACGCCGCCGACCTGGGGTACGAGGCGGCCCCGCGCGGTCATGTCGAGCAGTTCCGCCATGGGCTCGCGGTACATCCCCGGGCGGCCGAGGCAGTGCATCAGCCAGAAGCCGACGACCGCCCGGGAGCGGCCCATGAGCTGAGCGGCCTGGACCGGGGTCGGAGGTGTCCTGGACGCCATGCCGTAGGTGACGAGGCGGCCGAACGGGGCGAGCGCGGCGAGCGAGGCGTCGAAGACCGGGCCGCCGGTCATCTCCAGGACGATGTCCACCTTCTTGCCGCCGTTGGCCTCGACCAGCCGCTCCTTCATGCCCTCGGGATCGGCGTCGATCGCGATGTCCGCGCCGAGTTCCAGGGCGAGGTCGCGCTTCTCCTTGGACGAGGCGGTGGCGATCACCCGGCCGGCGCCGAACGCCTTCGCGAGCTGCACGGCGAGCGAGCCGGTGCCGCCCGCCGCGGCGTGCACCACCACGCTCTCCCCCTCGGCCAGCCGCGCCGAGGTGCGCAGCAGGTGCCAGGCGGTGAGCCCCTGGACGACGAGGGCGAGCGCCTGGCCGTCCGTGACGCCGTCGGGCACGTCATGGGCCAGATACGCCTGGACGGCGGCCTTCTCGGCGTAGCCGCCGTTGTCGGTGAGGGCCACCACCCGGCGGCCGTCGGCGGTGCGGCCGACGACCTCGGCGCCGGGGACCATCGGCAGTGTCGAGCGGGAGAGGTACGAGTCCTCGACCGTGTGGGTGTCGGCGTAGTTGACGCCGGCGGAGTCGACGTCGACGAGGAGCTGGCCGGGGCCCGCCACGGGATCGGGCAGTTCCGCCTCCCGCAGGACCTCCGGTCCGCCGAACTCGGTGATCTGGATGGCGCGCACGTCGACTCCTCCGGGTGGTGGTGCGGTTCCGTCAGGGAAGACCTTACCGACTGGTCGGTATGTACGCGAGAGGGACCCTCAGAGCGCCGGGACCGGCTGGGGCGGCGGCGGTCCCACATAGCGCGCGGCCGGGCGGATGATCTTGCTGTCCTCGGCCTGCTCCAGGATGTTGGCACTCCAGCCGACGACCCGGGCAGCGGCGAAGGTGGGCGTGAACATCTCCCGCGGCAGCCCGGACAGCTCCATCACCACACCGGCGAAGAACTCGACGTTGATGTGGAGTTCGCGGCCGGGCTTCAACTCGGCGAGTATCGCCTCGGCGCGCGACTCGACCTGCACGGCGAAGTCGACCAGGTCGCCGCCGATACCGCGGGCGATGCCCTTGAGCATCCGCGAGCGCGGGTCCTCCGTGCGGTAGACGGGGTGGCCGAAGCCCATGATGCGGTCGCCCGCGAGGATGTGCTCGCGCAGCCAGCCGTCGATCCGGTCCGGGCTGCCGATGGCGTCCAGGGTGTCCAGCGCCCGGCTCGGGGCACCGCCGTGCAGCGGCCCGGACAGGGCGCCGATCGCGCCCACCAGGCAGGCGGCCAGGTCGGCGCCGGTGGAGGCGATGACGCGGGCCGTGAAGGTCGAGGCGTTGAAGCCGTGGTCGACGGTCGAGATCAGATAGCTCTCGATGGCCCGGACCCTGGCCGGGTCGGCCTCCTCGCCGGTCAGCATGTAGAGGTAGTTCGCGGCGTACGGCAGGTCGTCCCTGGGCGCGACCGGCTCCAGGCCCTGGCCGAGCCGGTGCAGCGCGGTCAGCAGCGTGGGGACGACGGCGCAGGCCGCCAGCGCGTCCTCGCGCCGCCGCTCGGGGCCGATGTCGTACAGCGGCCGGAAGCCCGCCGAGGCACCGGCCAGCGACAGGGCGGTACGGAGTCCGGCGAGCGGGCCCGACAGGGCGGTGGAGCGCGCGATCGCCGGGAGCGCGTCGGCCACGTCCGGGGGCAGGTGCCGCAGCGGGGCCGTCCTGGCGGTGAACTCCGCGCGCTGGGCGGCGTCGGGAAGCGTGCCGTGGAACATCAGGTGCCAGACGTCCTCGAAGCCGCGGGTCTGCGCCAGTTCGACGGCCGAGAACTCCCGGTAGTGGTAGAAGCCCTCGAGTCCGCGGACGTCGCCGAGGGATGTCTCGGTGACGATCACGCCCTTGAGACCGCGGGGTACGTCGATCGGGGCGTTCTGCTCGGTGGTCGGCATCGGTGTCCTCCTTGGGTGTTGACTTGACTGTCCATGATTGATTTTATTTCTGTCAACATTGATTAGATCCACGATCAATCAATATGGACGCTGATGTTGACCGGGATACGGTGAGGCCATGGACGATCAAGGTGCCGCCGAGGCGGCCGAGGCCGCCGACGCTGACGCTTCGGCGCAGGACACGGGATCGGGCTCTGGCTCTGGCTCTGGCTCTGAGGGACGGATCAGCACCCGGGAGGCGGCGCGGCGGCTCGGGGTGAAGCCGGAGACGCTCTACGCGTACGTCAGCCGCGGCCTGCTCACCAGCCGCCGGGTGCCGGGCGGGCGGGGCAGCACCTTCGACCCCGGCGAGGTCGCGGTGCTGGCCGGACGCGGACGGCCGGGCAGCGGCGCGCAGGACCGGCCTGCGGAGGGCGCCGCCGACGGCGGCTGGGGCCGGATCCCTACCAGCGTCACCCTGATCGAGGCCGACCGCTACTCCTTCCGTGGCGTCGACGCGACAGCGCTGGCCCGCGCGTACTCCTACGAGGAGGTCGCGGAGTGGGTGTGGACCGGCGAGCTGCGGCGCGGTGTCCGCTTCACCGCTCCCCCGGAGCCGCTGGCGGCGGCGCGCCGGGCGGCCGGTTCGCTCCCCGCGGCCAGCGGACCGATGGACCGGCTGCGGGTCGCCGTCATCGCGGCGGCGAGCGCGGACCCGCTGCGGTTCGACCTGTCCCCCGAGGCGGTGCTGGGCACGGCCCGGAGCCTGATCCCCACCCTGGTCGACGCCCTGCCAGCGGCCGGGCAGCCGCACCGGGGCGCGGGACGGCTGGCCTGGCGGCTGTGGTCGCGGCTGACCGCGCTGCCGCCGGACGACGCCTCGCTCAGGGTGTTGGACGCGGCGCTGGCCCTGCTCATCGACCACGACCTGGCCGCCTCGACACTGGCCGTACGAGTCGCCGCCTCCGCCCGCGCGCACCCTTACGCGGCGGTGTCCGCGGGCCTGGGCGCGCTGGACGGCCCCTTGCACGGCCAGGCCAGCGCGCTGGCCCACCGGATGCTCGCCGAGGTGCTGGAGCGGGGCGGCGCCGGGCCGGTCGTCGCCGGACAACTGCGCGCCGGGCAGCGGATCCCGGGCCTCGGCCACCGGCTCTACCAGGGCGAGGACCCGCGGGCCACCCTGCTCTTCGACCTGCTCACCGAGGTGCCCGCCGCCTCCGACGCGCTCGCCGCCGCCCGCGACGTGGTGGCGACCACCGCCCGGCACACCCCCCTGCACGCGAACGTGGACCTCGCGCTCGGCGTGCTCTCCGTCGCCTGCGCGATGCCCGAGGAAGCGGGCGAAACGGTCTTCGCCGTCGCCCGCACCGCGGGCTGGATCGCGCACGCCCTGGAGGAGTACGCGGAGCGGCCCCTCCGGATGCGCCCCAGCGGCCTCTACCAGGGCCCGCGCCCACCCCAACCGCTCCCCTGAGAGCGCCCGGCCGCTAGCCGCGCCCCGTCACGGGCGGGCCATGTGTGCGGCCCGTGGACGCGCCCCCGTCAGGGGCGCGGGGAACTGCGCGACAAGCCACCGCGGCGGCGCGCGTCACCACCGGCCCTGGGCGGCAGTCGCTGTCGTTTCCCGACCATCGGCCCACCGTGGGCCGCACCCGGTGCGGCCCACGGCCTTCAGACCCGGGTCAGACGGGGGACGCGGCCTACGAGTTCGGCCCACTCGGAGTCCACCTGGCCGGGCACCATGCGGCCCGCGGACCGCCACTGGGCGGCCAGTGCCGCGAAGACCGGGGCGTCCGCGGCGCCCTGCAGAACCGTTCCACCACGGACGGGTCGCCACGCCCCCGCGTCCTCCGTACCGTTCGTCTCGCCGCTCGCCGGGCTCCACTGCGTCGCTGCCATACGCCGACCAACGACAGGGAAGCGGGCCGCGCCACTACGCATACGGTCGGCACCATCCTTATGAGTGAACGGCCAGGAATTTCCTGCGGCCGCCGCCCGTTGTGGGGGGCATGAGCACTGTGGAGCTGACCAAGGAGAACTTCGACGAGGTCGTGTCGGCGCACGATTTCGTCCTCATCGACTTCTGGGCCGCCTGGTGCGGGCCGTGCCGGATGTTCGCGCCGGTCTACGACAAGTCGTCGGAGAAGCACCAGGATCTGGTCTTCGCCAAGGTCGACACGGAGGCGCAGCCGGAGCTTGCGGCCGCCTTCCAGATCCAGTCGATCCCGACGTTGATGATCGTCCGCGACAAGGTCGCGGTCTTCGCGCAGCCGGGCGCCTTGCCCGAGCCCGCGCTCGAGGACGTGATCGCGCAGGCGCGCGCCCTCGACATGGACGAGGTCCGCAAGTCCGTCGCCGAGGCCCAGGGCAGCTGACCTCACCCCTCCCCCACCGCACCCTCGTTCCGCCGCCACGGCCCGCAACCCGTACGGCGTATCCGGCGGTGCCGGACCGGCAGCAGCCCCCGCGGGCTGAGCCCGGACCGGCACCGCCGGACCGCGTTTGCCCGGATCGCGCAACCCGCGCCCGGAGGGCGTTGTCAGAGGGTGGGCCTAGGGTCGAGGGGTGAGCGGTGGAGACATGCGGGTGGGGGTGGTGGGTGACCCGGTAGGAGGCGGCGGCAGGCTGTGCCGTCTCGACGGCGAGGGGGCGGTGCTCGGCGGGGTCGAGGCGGTGCCGGACCTCGCCGCGGAGGTGGCGCGCCGGGAGGCGGCCGACGCACCGCGCTGGGTGTGGGCGGGCACCGACGAGACGTACGCGGCGCTGCTGGACCGCGGCGCGCCCCGGGTGGCCCGCTGCCATGACGTCAAGCTCGTGGAGTCGCTGCTGCTCGGCCAGGAGAGCAGGCACGGCAGACCACGTTCGCTGGGCGCCGCCTGGGCGCGTCTGCAGGGGCTGCCCGAGCCGCCGGACGCGCCCGAGCCCGGCGCCGACGACCAGCCGGTCCTCTTCGCCGCCGACCGGCGCCACCTGCCGCTGGACGTCGACCCGTTGACCGCGCTGGTCGCCGTGCACGCCGCCCAATTGCGCCGGATCGCCGCGGGTGAGCACCCCGACCGGATGCGGCTGCTGTGCGCCGCGGAATCCGCGGGCGCCCTCGCCGCGGTGGAGATGGGGCGCGACGGCCTGCCGTGGAGTGCCACGGTCCACGACGCGCTGCTCACCGGCCTGCTCGGCCCGCGCCCGGCGGGCGGCAACCGGCCCGCGGTGCTCGGCGAACTGACGTCGAGGATCCAGGACGCCCTCGGCCGCCCGGTCAATCCCGACTCCCCCGCGCAGATCCTGCCCGCCTTCGCCCGGGTCGGCGTCCATCTCACCTCCACCCGCTCGCACCAGCTGCGCGAGGTGGACCACCCCGCCGCCGCGCTGCTGCAGCGCTACAAGGAGCTGTCGCGTATCCACGCCGCCCACGGCTGGGCATGGCGGGAGAGCTGGGTGCGCGACGGCAGGTTCCGCGCGGAGTACGTGGTGGGCGGTGTCGTCTCCGGCCGCTGGGCCACCCGCGGCGGCGGGGCGCTGCAGATCCCGCGGCTGCTGCGCTCGGCGGTGGTCGCCGACCCCGGGCACCGTCTGGTGGTCGCCGACGCCGGTCAGCTCGAACCCCGGGTGCTGGCCGCGATGTCCGGCGACGCGGGTCTCGCGGCGGCCGCCGCCGACGGCGACCTCTACGCGGCGCTGGCCCGCGACGCCTTCGGCGGCGACCGCCAGCGGGCGAAGATCGCGGTGCTCGCCGCGATGTACGGCCAGACCAGCGGCGAGGCGGGCCAGTTGCTGGCCATCATGCGGCGCCGGTTCCCCGCCGCCCTGGCGCTGGTGGAGGCCGCGGCCAGGACCGGCGAGGCGGGCGGGATCGTACGGTCCCAGCTGGGCCGTACCTCTCCGGCGCCGTCCGCCGAGCGGTTGCTCGACGACACGGCCGACCCCGCGGACGGGGCGTCGCCCGACCGCAGGGCCGCCCGTTCCTGGGGGCGCTTCACCCGCAACTTCGTGATCCAGGCGAGCGCCACCGACTGGGCGCTGGCCGTGCTCGCCTCGCTGCGCCGCCGGCTGACCGCCCTGGGGCCCGAGCCCCGGCTGGTGTTCTTCCAGCACGACGAGGTGATCGTGCACACCCCTGCCGCGCTGGCGCCGGAGGTCGAGCGGGCGGTGGCGGCGGCGGGCGACGAGGCCCGCCGCCTGGTGTTCGGTGCCACCCCGGTGCCGTTCCCCTTGGAGACACACGTGGTGGAGTGCTACGCGGACGCCAAGTAGCCCGCCCGCACAGGGCGTGCGCGCCGTCCCCGGTCGGCGCCGTCGAGGACGTGGCCGAAGACGTGCGCCCGTCCGCGCTCGCGGCGCCCGCGGTGGCGAGCGCCGCTCACGGCGACGTCACCGCCGGGCGCCACTGGGCACCAGGCCGCTGGGCGCGGTGCGGTCACTTGTCGTTGGCGGCGTCGGACTCGGCCGCGGAGGCCGCCGAGTCGGCGCCGTCGACGAGCTTCTGCAGATGGGCGAGCTCCGAGGCGTCCGGCGCCGGCGAGCTGCTGCCGGTGCCGTCGGACGCGGGGGCGCCCGAGTGGTCGCTGTGGCCGCCGCAGCCCGTGACGAGGACCGCGGCCAGCAGACCGGCCGGCAGCAGGGCGAACAGCCGCGTGCGACGGGTCACTTGGCGGTCCCGCCGTCCTTGGCGCTGCCCTTGCCGTTGTCGTGCGTGCCGCACCAGGAACTGACGCCCGCCAGGTCGGTGTTGCGCTGGGTCAGCATCGGGATCAGCGACTTGCGGAAGGTGAGCCGGTTGTTGAGGTAGGTCTCGATCTCGGTGTGGCCCGCGGCCTTGGCGTTGTTGACCCGCTCCTGCAGCCGGGCGACGGAGCCGATCTCGGTATCGGGGCCGTTGAGGCGCTTGAGAGCCCGGGAGATCCGGGCCTCGATCCTGGGCACGCGCCGGCACAGGGCGCGCGCGCCGTCCCCGGCCGGCGCCTTGTGCGCCTTGGCCGCGGCGGACGGGGCGGTCGAGGACGTGGCCGTCGACGTGCCGCTGTCCGCGCTCGCGGCGCCGGCGGTGGCGAGCAGGGCCGCCAGCGCGGCGCCCGCGGCGACCGCGGTACGGGTGGTGTGCATGGGAGTTCCTCCTCGGCGTGGAGCGCGGCGGTGCGCCGCGCGGGGACCGGTGCGGCCCTTGTCGCCGGAGGTTAGGAACCGTCTTTGTGGAAACCTTGTGATCCGCCGGAGGCACCGGTCAACCAGTCCCGGGCCCGCGGCAGTTCGAGGGTCGCGGCGGTGTGCGCGGCGGCGAGCGGGAGGGTGACGGTGAAGCGCGCGCCGGGTCCGCCGGGCCGGTCGCCGACGGTGATCCATCCGCCGTGCAGGGCGATCTGCTGGCCGACCAGGGCCAGGCCGAGACCGGAGCCCGGGCTGTCCGGCCGCCGCCGGAAGCGCTCGAATATCGTCTGGCGGGCGGCCGGCGGCACACCCGGGCCGTGGTCGTCGACGGTGAGGACGACGGTGGGCGCCGCCGGGTCGCCACCGGCCCGCAGGGCCACGCCGATCAGCGCCGTGCCCCTGTCCCCGGCGCCTCCCGCGCCGTGCACGGCGGCGTTGACCAGCAGGTTGTCCACCGCCGAGCGCAGGCCCTGCGGCCAGCCGTGCACCGTCAGACCGGGCTCCGCGCTGACGGTGACCCGGGCGTCGGGGCGCTCGCGGCGCAGCGCCGCCACCGAGGCGTCGACCACGTCGGCGAGGTCGACCGGGCCGAAGGCGTCGGCCTCCACCAGGTCGCCCTGGGCGAGGGCGCGCAGCATCACCAGCAGCCCGAGCAGCCGGGTGTGCTCCGCCCGCAGGTCGGCGACGATCTCGGCGCGTTCCGCCGGCTGCGGCGGCGGGTCGCCGTCCAGCACGTCGAGGTTGATCCGCATGCTCATCAGCGGGGTCCGCAGCTCGTGGGAGGCCGCGGCGGAGAAGGAGCGCGCGGTGGCGAGCGCCTCGGCGGTACGGGCGGCCTGCTCGTCGTAGCGGGTCAGCACGGTCTGCAGGGTGCGGGCGAGTTCGTCGACCTCGGTGACATGGGTGGGGACGTGGTCGAGGCGGGTGGCGCTGACCCGCGGGTCGATGCCACTGGCCCGGCGCTGCAGCCGGCGCAGCGGACGGGCGGCCCGGGTGGCGACGAGCCAGGCAACGGCGGCCGCGACGGGCACGGTGAGCAGCGCGACGGTGAGGATGCGGCGCCTGACCCGGGTGATCTGCTGCTGTCCCACGGAGTCCGACGAGAACAGCCACAGGGTGCCGCTCGCGTCGGGCCGGGTCACCGACACCGGCACGGCCAGCACCCGCCAGCTCTTCCCGTCGAACTGCAGGGTGATCGGGCGGGCGGCGTCCGCGGCCGGTGGCAGCAGGTCTGCGGCGGCCGGCTGCGGCCCGTAGGAGACGGGGTTCCCCTGCCCGACGACCCGGATGCCGACATCGAGGGCGGCGGTGAAGAGCTTGCGCTGCCTGGCCTGTTCGACGCTCGGCGGCCGGTCGTTGGCCGTGGCGCGCAGCAGGTTGCGGGCGTCCGGCCGTACCGTGGCGGCCCGGTCGCGCAGATGGGCGTCGGCCTGGGCGTGGACGTCGGCGGCGACCAGCCGGACCATGATCCAGCCGGAGCCCAGGACGAGCAGCGGCACCACGACGGCGACGGCGAGCGCGATGCGCGTGGACAGCCTCACCGGCCGGACCCGTCGGCCGCGGCGCCCGGCCGGTCGTCGCGGAGCACGAAGCCGACGCCCCGTACGGTGTGCAGGATCCGCGGGCGCCCGCCTGCCTCCAGTTTGCGGCGCAGGTAGCTGACGAAGGTGTCGACGGCGTCGGTGCGGACCTCGAAGTCGTAGCCCCAGACGCGGTCGAGGAGCTGGTCGCGGGTGAGGACGATGCCGGTGTTGCGGGCCAGGATCTCCAGCAGCTCGAACTCGCGGCGGGTCAGCTCCAGCGCCTCGCCGTCACGGGTGGCGGTGCGGGCCGCCGGGTCGAGGACCAGGCCGCAGGCGCGGAGCTGGCCGTCGGGGCGGGGCGGGCGGCGGCGCAGCAGCGCGTGCAGCCGCAGCACCAGCTCCTCCAGGGCGAAGGGCTTGACCAGGTAGTCGTCCGCGCCGGCCTGGAGTCCGGCGACCCGGTCGCCGACCTCGTCGAGGGCGGAGAGCACCAGCACGGGCAGGTCGCTGCCGTCGGCCCGCAGGGTGCGGCAGACCTCGATGCCGTTGACGTCCGGCATCGATATGTCCAGCACCAGGACGTCGGGCGGGGTGCGGCCGAGCAGGTCGAGCGCGGCGGCGCCGCCGTCGGCCTCGGACACGGCGAAGCCCCGCAGCCGCAGGGCGCGGCCGAGCGAACGGCGTATCGCCGCGTCGTCGTCGACCACGAGCACCCGGCCCGTGGCGGGCCCGGCACCGGTGTCTGTGTGCGTCATCAGGAAAATGCCTCCGCTCCCCATCCGCAGCATGGTGCATCGCGGAAGCCATGCATACACGGACGGGGAGCGGAGGAGCTGTGGCGGGGGTCTCAGCCGCCGTACTGCGCGAAGGTGCGGGTGAAGTCCCACGCCTGCTGCGAGACGCCGGAGCAGGTGTCGTCGTTCGGGTACGCGCCGGGGCACGGCCGGTCCCGGTTGGCCGACCAGAACGTCAGCCGGGCCAGGTGGTGGCTCTGGGCGTAGCCGAGGATGGTACGGAAATCGGCCACGGTGACCGTCTCGTTGTTGTCGGTGATGCCGTTCATCGACGAGATGCCGATGTGCCGGTACGCCTGGTCGTCGCTGTAGCCGTAGGCGTTCTTCACCGCGTTCTTGAGGCCGTCGGCCGCCTGCAGGGTGAGATTGCCCATGTTCTGGCCCGCGCCGCCGAAGTCGAACGGCATGATCGTCCAGCTGTCGACGGTGAGCCCGGAGGCGGCGCCCTTGCTGATCAGGCTGGTGTCGGGGCCGGACTGGCCGGTGCCCATGGTGACGTAGACGGCGATCCCGGGGTTGTTGGCCTTGATCGTCATGAGCGCGTCGACGGTGCGCTGCTGCACGGTGCCGTTGCTGTACGCGTCGGCCTCGATGTCGATGTCGATCGCCTTGAGCCCGTAGGCGTTGATCACCTTCTGGTAGGCCCCGGCCAGCGCGGCGGCGCTGGTGCAGGAGGACTCCAGCTTGTTGCCGCTGTAGCCGCCGAAGGACGGGATGACGTCGCCGCCGGCGGCGCGGATCTTGTTGATGGTGGTCTGGTCGACGCCGCCGGTGAGCGGACGGCCGCCGTCCCACTGCGGGTTGCAGGTGCCGTTGCTGAGGACGAAGGCCAGCGTGAACCACTTGACGCCGGTGGCGTTCATGATGGTCGTGGGGTCCGGGGGGTTGCCCCAGCCGTTGTAGAGGTACGGGGCCACGGCTTGCACGCCGTTGCCGCCGGCCGGCGGGGTGGTGGGCGGGGTGGTGCCGCCGCCGGTGGGCAGCGTCCACTTCTGGTTGGCGCCTCCGGAGCAGTCCCAGATCTGCAGCCGGGTGCCGTTGGCGGAGCTGACGCCCGTCGCGTCGAGGCACTTGCCCGAGCCGGTGTTGACCAACTGCCCGCCCTGCGCGGTCCACTTCTGCGCGTTGGTGCCGTTGCAGTCGTAGAGCTGCACCTGGGTGCCGTTGGCGGTGCCCGCGGCGGTGACGTCCATGCACTTGCCGAGGGCCCGCAGGCTGTTGTCGGACGAGACCGTCCAGGCTTGCGCGCCGCTGCCGTTGCAGTCGTAGAGCTGGACCGCGGTGCCGTTGGCGCTGCTGGCGCCCGCCACATCCACGCACTTGCCGCCGTAGCCGTTGATCGGTCCTGTCACGTCGGCGCCGGAGGCGGCGTCGACGCCCATGACGACCAGGCCGCCGGAGACCAGGGCGGCGGCTCCGAGGAACGCGAGTTTCTTGCTGGGCCTTCTCATCAGCCGGTCACGGTCCATTTCTGGTTGGCGCCTCCGGAGCAGTCCCAGATCTGGAGCCTGGTGCCGTTGGCGGAGCTGTTCCCGGTGGCGTCGAGACACTTGTTCGCGGCCGGGTTGACGATGTCGTGCGCGGAAGTGACGGTCCACTTCTGCGCGTTGGTGCCGTTGCAGTCGTAGAGCTGCACCTGGGTGCCGTTCGCGGTGCCCGCGGCGGTGACGTCCATGCACTTGCCGAGCGCGCGGATCGTGCCGTCGGAGCCGACGGTCCAGACTTGCGCGCCGCTGCCGTTGCAGTCGTAGAGCTGCACGGCGGTGCCGTTGGCGCTGCTGGCGCCCGCCACGTCCACGCACTTGCCGCCGAGGCCGGTGATGGCGTGGCCGGTGCCGGTGCCGCCGCCGGAGTCGCTGGTGGTGACATGGACGTAGTCGACGACGAGTTGCTGCGGGAAGGAGGTGCTGCCGTCGGGGTCGCCGGGCCAGTAGCCGCCGACCGCGAGGTTGAGGATCAGGTAGAACGGGTGGTCGTAGACCCAGCGGTTGCCGTTCAGGTCGGCGGGGGTGCGGGTCTCGTAGACGTGGCCGTCGACCGACCAGGAGATGGAGTTGGGAGCCCAGTCCACGGCGAAGGTGTGGAAGGCGTCGGAGAAGCTCTGGCCGCCGGGCAGGGTGTAGCCCGCGCCGATCCCGTTGGCGCCGGAGTAGCCGGGACCGTGGATGGTGCCGTGTACGGAACCGGGCTCGAAGCCGACGTTCTCCATGATGTCGATCTCGCCGTCGGTGGGCCAGTTGCCGCCGCCGAGCATCCAGAAGGCGGGCCACATGCCCTGGCCGCGCGGCAGTTTCATCCGGGTCTCGAAGTGGCCGTACGCCTGGCTGAACCTGCCGGGTGTGGACAGCCGCGCCGAGGTGTACTGGCAGGTGCCGTACCAGCACTGGTAGTTGGCGGGGTTCTCCTTGCGGGCGGTGATGACGAGATCGCCCTGGCCGTCGAGCGCGGCGTTGTGGGTGCCGCTGGTGTAGTACTCCCGCTCGTGGTTGTTGACGTTGTCGCCGGTCTCGTAGCCCCACTTGGAGCTGTCGACCGCGCTGCCCGCCGGGCCGTTGAAGTCGTCGGTGAAGGTGGCCGTCGCGCTCGCCGCGGCCGGGGCGGCGGCGGTGGTGTGGACGGCGGTGGCGGACGCGGTCTGCTGGAGCCAGCCGAAGAGCAGCAGGACGGCGGCGGCGAGCAGCGCGAGGGGGCGGGGGCGTAGGTGTCGGGTGGGGGGTGGTGCCGACATGCCGGACTCCTCGGTCGGGGACGGCCCAAAGGCCGCAAAAAGTCATGCTCCTGACATGCAGAGAGAGAAGACACGGGGCGGTGAGGCGCCCGGGGGACTTACATCACGTCTTAGTTCAGGACGTGATTTAAATGGCGGAGAAGAGGGCCGTCAAGACTTCCGGCAAAGGTCTGTACCTAAAGTTCCCTGCGCCTCACCAGCACGGCCAGCACCAGGACTCCCGGGATGAGCGGCAGCCACGCCGTGACCAGGCGATAGCCGAGCACGGCGGACGTGGCCGCGACGGCGGAGGCGCCGGCGGTGACCAGGGTGAGACCGAGCGCCGCGTCGAGCGAGCCGAGCCCCGCCGGGGTCGGCAGCCAGCCCGCCGCGGTGCTCGCGAACAGATACGCCACCACCACACCGCTGACCGGCACCGGGGAGTGCACCGCCCGGATCACCGCGACCACCACGGCCGCGTGCATCGCGGGGAAGGCCAGCGAACCACCCCACAGCGCCGCCACCCGGGCGCGGTTGCCGTGCAGCGTCCGCACGTCACCGGCCATCGCGGCGAGGAAGGACCGCAGCCGCGCGCGCAGCCTGCCCGCGTACCGGGTCAGCAGCACCGCGCCCACCGTGAGCAGGACCGCGACCGCCACGATCAGCGACGGACGGCCGGGCAGCGCGGGCCGGTGCGGGGCGAGCCGGTGCAGGTGCAGGGCGCCGGGGAAGAGCGCGAGCAGGGTCAGCAGCAGCACCACCCGGCCGATCACCGCGGCCGTCGCCCGTACGGTGAGCGCGGTGACCGAGCGGGTCGGGGTGAGTCCGCGGCGGATCAGGAACCGCAGGTTGACGGCGTTTCCGCCCAGCCCCGCGGGCAGCACGTGGTTGGCCGCGGAGGCGGCGAACTGCGCGGCCAGGAGCAGCCCGGGAGGCAGCGGTTCGACGACCGCGCCCTGCTGCGCGGTGGCCGAGCACACCCAGGTCATGAACGCGGCGAAGGCCGCCACCGTCAGCCACGCGCCGTCGGCCTCGCCGAGCCGCCCGGCACTCGACCCGATCAGCGGCCACTTGCTCACCGCCAGCACCGCCACCGCGGCCACCGGCAGCAGCACCGCGAGGGACCGCATCGCGTTGCGCTGCCACAGGACACCCTCGTTGCGGGCGATGGACACGGTTACTCCTCGTCGCATGCGGTACGGCAGGTGGGGGACGTGCACAGCCGTGCGGCCCGGCACGGCCGGACCGTGGGGCGGCCGACCGCGCGGCCGTCACAGGAGTGGGCGAGGGGGATCGGTTAGCGGTCTGCGGCGAAAGGGACGATTTGGCCAGAGTAGGCCGCCACGGGGCCCGTGTCGTAACGACACAGCGCCACCCGGGTCAACGGAGCCAGAACAGCGAGTCGGTCACGGTCCGCCAGGAACGCGAGTCGTCCGCTCCCTTGGGACCCGCCAGGGTGAGGGTGACGAGGACGCCCTCGTGGAAGAAGAGATACCGCTGCACGCTGTCGACGGCCGTGCGCCCGGTGACGACGTCAGGACCGCCGCCCTGCAGGTAGTCGATCTCCACGCCCGCCCCCGCGGGCCGCTCGACCCGCTCCACGCTCTGCAGGGTGAACACGCTCGCGTGTTCCTTCAGGGCCGGGATCTCGACCTTTTCGACCGAGTCGACGGTGGGTGCGGCGGCGGCCTTGGCCCACTGCACGGTGACGAAGTCGAGGCGGTCGGCGAAGCTCGCGTAATTCGCCCGTTCGGTGTGCTGCCAGCCCTGGGGTACGGCCACCTGGAAGCCGCCGGTCTCGGCCGTGTACGGGGTGAAGACCGTGCCCTTCGGTATGCCGCGTATCGCGTGGCCCGCCGAGGCGACCGAGGCGGTGGCCGTGGCGCCGTCGTCCGCCGGGTCCACCCGCAGGCCGCCCGCGCCCGCGCATCCCGCGGCGGCCGCGACGCCGACGGCCACCACGACGACGGCCATGGCGGCGGCGGTCGCCCACGGGTCGAGCGGGCTGCCGTCCCGCGTGTCGCGGCGGCGCCCGGGTCGTACCAGTGGTGGGACGAGGGAACGGCGCATGATGCCTCCGTAACGACGGCCGGGCCCCGGCGCGCCGTGGTCCGCTTGCAGGGCCCACGGTAGGCAACGCCCGTTCAACAACACCACTCGCCCAGGTCATCGTCGTGTCAAAGCGGCAGGTCGCGATGGCGGAAGGAGCATTCCGGGGCGCGGCGGCCCGGCCGCGTGCCACGGGGCGGGTGGCGTCACCAGCTGAGGAACGCCTCGTACGCGGGTGCCAGGGTGTCGGCGAGGTTGCGGCCGCGGACGCTGACCGCGGGGCGGGCCAGTTCGGCGACGGCGGGGGCGGCGGGCACACCGCGGGGGCGGGCCGGGAGCTCACCCGCGTCCCAGAAACCGCCGGGCGGCCGGGCGGACGCGGCCGGCGCTCCGCCCGCGTTGACCGCGGCACCGTCGCGGGTACGGGCCCGCGCCGCGTCCAGCAGTGCCCGGCGGTCGCGGCCGCGCCACGCGGTGACCTGGAACGGGTCGCTGTCGAAGACCGCGCCGAGTTCGGTGAGGACCGCCCGCACCGGGGCGCAGGGCTGCGCCCAGTCCGGGCAGTCGCACTCCAGCACCAGCTCGCGTTCGGCGGCGGGCAGCAGCGGCAGACCGGCTCTGGCGAACAACGCGTCGGTGTCCTGCGGCAGTTCACCGTCGAGGAGCTGTTCGTGCACCGCGCTGTCGGCGGCCATGGCCCGTTCGATCTGGTCCCACTCCTCGTCGCCGAGGACGGCGAGACCCACCCGTACCGCCCATGCCGTACGGGCGTCCTGCCGGACCAGCGCGGTGACCAGGCCGGGTTCCACCGTCAGGCGGCTGACCGCGCCGGCGCCCGGGCCCACGGTCAGCCCGAGTGCGGTCAGCCGGGCGGCGAACCGCGCCGACCAGGGACGTCCCGGGTCGGGGTGGCGCGGGGTCATTCGCTCACCGCCTCCTCCTCCGACAGCCGCAGCGCGTCGCGCAGTTCGGCGGTGGACAGCTGCGTGAGCCAGTCGGCGGCGGCCCCCTCGCCCGCGCCGACGGCGCCGACGGCCGCGTCCGCCAGGGTCCTCTTGGCCTCGATCATCGCGTCGATCCGCTCCTCGACGGTCCCGGCGCAGACGAAGGTGCGCACCTGGACGTCGCGCGGCTGGCCGATCCGGAACGCCCGGTCGGTGGCCTGGTCCTCGACGGCCGGGTTCCACCAGCGGTCGAGGTGCACGACCTGCCGGGCGGCGGTGAGATTGAGCCCGGTGCCGCCCGCCTTGAGGGAGAGCAGGAAGACCGCGGGCCCCGCCGGGTCCTGGAACCTGGCCACCATCTCCTCGCGGGCCCGCGCCGGGTCGCCGCCGTGCAGGAACAGCACCTCGGTACCGAGGCGTTCGGCCAGATAGGGCTGCAACAGCGCACCGAAGGCGGCGTACTGCGTGAAGCACAGTGTCTTGTCGCCCTCGGCGAGGGCCTGTTCGAGGGTCTCCTCCAGCCGGGCGAGCTTGCCCGATCTGCCGGGCAGCGGGGAGCCGTCGCCGAGGAAGTGCGCGGGGTGGTTGCACACCTGCTTGAGCCTGCCGAGGGCGGCGAGGACATGGGCGCGGCGGCGCAGGCCGCGGGTCTCCTCGATCCGCGCCAGCATGTCCTCGACCACCGCGCGGTAGAGCGCGGCCTGTTCCGCGGTCAGGTTGCAGACCACCCGGATGTGCTGTTTGGCGGGCAGGTCACGGGCGATGGCGGGGTCGGTCTTGAGCCGCCGCAGCACGAACGGGCCGGTCCTGCGGCGCAGTTCGGCCGCCGCCGCCGGGTCGCCGTCCCGCTCGACGGGGATCGCGTACCGCTCCTTGAAGGCACCCGCCGTCCCGAAGAGCCCCGGGTTGACCAGGTCGAGCAGGGCGTGCAGCTCCGCGAGCCGGTTCTCCACGGGGGTGCCGGTGAGGGCGATCCGGTGGCGGGCGGGCAGCGCGCGCAGCGCCTGGTGCTGGTGGGTGGTGCTGTTCTTGACGTGCTGCGCCTCGTCGACCACGAGCCGCCGCCAGTTGACGGCCGCCAGCGCCTCCTGGTCACGCTGCGCGAGCCCGTACGTGGTGATCACCAGGTCGGCGCCGCTGACGGCCGCCGCGAGCTCCCGGCCGGTCAGCCGCTGCGCGCCGTGGTGCACATGGACCCGCAACCGTGGCGCGAACACCGCTGTCTCACGGCGCCAGTTGCCGACCAGCGACATCGGGCAGACGACCAGCGTGGGGGATTCGGTGCCGCCGCCGTCACGCGCCCGCCGCTGGCGGTGCTCCACGGCGAGCAGCGCCAGCGTCTGGACGGTCTTGCCGAGTCCCATGTCGTCGGCGAGCACGGCGCCGAGGCCGAGCCGGGACAGGAACGCCAGCCAGTCCAGGCCGCGTTGCTGGTACGGGCGCAGGGTCGCGGTGAAGCCGGGCGGGACGGCGACCGCGGCCGGGCGGTGGTCGGCGGCCCCGGCGCCGAGCAGCGCGCCGAGTCCGGCGAGCCGGTCCGCCGGGTCGTCGGCGGTGACGGACGCGACCGGCAGCCCGGACTCGGTGGCGGTGGGGTCGAGGGCGATCCGCAGTGCCTGGCCGCTGGTCATGGTGCCGCTGCCCGCGCGTTCCAGGAAGGCCAGCGCGGCGGCGATCCGGGCCGGGTCGACCTCGGTCCACTGGCCGCGCAGCCGTACCAGCCCCTGGCGGGCGGCGGCCAGCGCGGTGAGTTCCTTGGCCGTCAGCACCTGGTCGCCGAGGGCCGCCTGCCAGCGGAAGGCGACGATGCTGTCCCGGTCGGCGAGGCTGGCGGTCTCCACGGTGCCGGGCTGCGGCGGCCGTACCGTCAGCGCGAGGCCCAGGCCGGTCTTGCGCTGCCACCAGGTGGGCAGCAGGACGCCGAAACCCGCCGCGGTCAGGTCGGGCGCCGCGTCGCGCAGGAAGCGCAGCGCCCCCTCGCGGTCCAGCGGCAGCCCCACCGGGCGGTCCGCGGCCAGCGCGGCGCGCAGTTCCTGGTACGTACGGGCGGCGCGGGTCAGTGCCTCCAGCAGCAGTCGCGGCGGGTGCTTCGCGTACCGTTCCAGGGCGGTGAGCGCGGGCCCCTCCTCCCAGAGGTCGGCGGCCTCGACGGTGAGCGACGGCTCGTCCACGGCCTGCACCAGGAAGTCCAGCCGCCAGGCGTCGTCCGCTTCGTGCGCCCCCAGCGGCTCGGCGAGCCGGAAGCACAGGCGCAGTGGCGGATCGTCGGCGGCGAAGGAGCGGTGCCAGGCGGCGAGCCGCTCCTCCAGCGCGGCCCACTCCCCCGCTTCCCCCGCGTCGGCCGGTCGCCCGTCGGCGGTGGTGAGCGCGGCCGTCCACGCCTCCGCGGCGCCCCGGCCGTCGGTACTGCCGCGGACGAGGGCGGGCGCGTCCTCCAGTGCGGCGCGGGCCTCGCAGTCCACCAGGGCGCTGACGATCTCGGCGGCGCCCCTCGCGCCGGGGGCCGCCGTCAGGACCGGTGGGACCGCCGCGGTGAGCGCGGCCAGTTCGCGGTGGGCGGCGGCGTCCGGGGCCGGGCGCCAGCGGGCGTGCGGACGGCCGTCCTCGCGGGTGAGTTCGGGCAGCAGCCTGCCCCGGCCGACCATCCGCCAGGCCAGGTCGTGGGCGGCCACGAGCCAGCGCAGCGAGGCGCCGTAGGGCAGGTCGGGAAGGCCGGCGTGCGACAGCTCGCCGAGGAGCTGGGCGGCCTGGGCCGGGGCGAAGAGGAGGACCGGCACGGCCCAGGAGGTGAGGCGGTCGGTCGGTCCTTCGGGCGGCGCCGGTATGCGCAGTTCGGGAGAGGGCCGCGGCCGGCCCGGTGCGGAGGCGGTGGCGCCGTCCGCGGTGGGCAGGGTGAGGGCGGTGGTGCCGGTGTCCGCCTGCCGGGCCAGCCACTCCAGTCCTGGGCCGCCCTCGGCGAGCAGGGCGGCGATCCGCGGGCCGGGCACCGCGAAGGGGTGCGTGCCGTCGGCGGCGTCATCGGTGCGGGCCGAGCTGTCCTCCGCCCAGACGGCGAGCCGCCGGTCCGCTCTCCACAGGGCGTGCAGAGCGAACACGGCGGCTGCCTTCCGTCGGCGTGGCTGATCGGCGGCGGATCAGCGTGATCAGGGCTGCCGCCAGCCTACGTCGAGGTCAGGACATCGGCTCGGCTACGCGGCCGGCGTCGTCCACTGCTGGTTCGCGGCTCCGCTGCAGTCCCAGATCTGCAGCCGGGTGCCGTTGGCGGAGCTGGGTCCGGTGGCGTCCAGGCAGCGCCCGGACTGCGGATTGACGAGCGTGTTGTTCGACCCGTGCGTCCACACCTGCGCGCCCGACCCGTTGCAGTCGTAGAGCTGTGCCTGGGTGCCGTTGGCGGTGCCGCCGCTGGTCAGGTCGAGGCACTTGCCCAGCGCCTGGAAGGTGCTGCCGACGGCCGTCCACTGCTGGGCGCCGGTGCCGTTGCAGTCGTAGAGCTGGATCGCGGTGCCGTTGGCGCTGCTGGCGCCCGCCACGTCCGCGCACTTGCCGCCGTAGCCGGTGATGGCGCCGGTGTGTCCGGTGCCGCCACCGCCGTTGCCCTGGGTGCCGTTCCAGGTGAAGGTCGCCGAGGCGCCGCCGGGCACGGTGTACGAGAAGTTCTCGCCGCCCCAGTTGACCCGCAACTGCTGCGCGGAGGAGGACTCGTTGTAGGCGATGAGCGCCTTGGAGCCGTCCGGGTTGCGCCAGGCGACGTTGCGCAGCGTGGAGTTGTCCGTGGAGGAGATCCGGGTGGCGCCCGGCTTCACGAACTTCGTGAGGTGGCCCATCGTGTAGTACTCGATGGTGTAGTCGACCTGCCCGCTGCGGCTGTCGCCGTTGTGCACGGTCACCAGCCCGGTGCAGGTCCCGCAGCCGCCGTTGTGCGGGCCCATGTTCTGATCGACCGCCAGGCTCCACTTGACCCAGCTCTGGCCCCAGTTGCGGGTGTAGTCGATCAGGTTCTCCATGTCCTCCTTCTGCTGGTTGCCGATCCAGGTGCCACCGGAGTGCTCGGTGTCGAAGGCGGGCAGGTTCGGGTACTGGTTGTGGATGGTGGTCTGCTCGGAGACGTCGCCGCCGTAGCCGTGCCAGGCGATACCGCCGAAGTTGGGGTCGTTGCGGATCGAGGCGTCGGTGACGGTGGGCGCGGCGTAGCTGTCGTAGGTGTCCCAGTTCCAGTCCAGCGCCAGGACCTTGG
The DNA here is from genome assembly GCF_040680795.1 of Streptomyces sp. NPDC051976. Taxonomy (NCBI): domain Bacteria; kingdom Bacillati; phylum Actinomycetota; class Actinomycetes; order Kitasatosporales; family Streptomycetaceae; genus Streptomyces; species Streptomyces sp. NPDC051976. Next base: position 24,377 of record NZ_JBFAXL010000005.1, on the reverse strand, counting down.
TGGACAGCCCGGCCGCGTGCAGCGCCGGGAGCAGGTTGGTCTTGGTGAAGTACGCCAGGCCCGTGCCGTTCCACTGCGCCGACGGGTAACCGCCGCAGCAGGTGGGCTCGTTCTGCACGGTCACGTAGTCGACCGGCACGCCCTGCGCCTGGTAGGCCTGCAGGTACTTCACGAAGTACTGCGCGTAGGCGGCGTAGTACTGCGACTGGAGCCAGCCCTGGCTGTACGCGCCGCTGTCCTTCATCCACGGCGGCGGCGTCCACGGGGTGCCCATGACCTTGACGTTGGGGTTGAGCTGGCGGGCCTGCTTGGTCAGCGGGACCACGTCGGCCAGGTCGTGGGCGATCGAGAAGTGCGCCAGTGACGGGTCGGTCTGGCCCGCGGGCATGTCGTCGTACGTGTAGTTGCCGCGGGCGAGGTCCGAGGCGCCCATCGGGTTGCGGAGGAAGCCGAGACCGATGCCGTTCACCGGGTCGAAGAGCTTCTGCATGACGCTGTTGCGGGTCGACGCGGAGAGGGCTCCGCTGGAGTTGAGCAGCCAGGCGGCGGTGTCCGTGAAGGAGGCTCCGCCGCCGGTGAACTGCTGGTAGGTGGTGTTCTCGTCGACCGTGACGTTCTGGCCCGATCCACCGGTGCCGGTGGCGAAGGTGATTGGGGCCTGCTGTTCCAGGCCCTTCACGACGTTACGGCCGCCGGAGTCGTTGGTGGTGGTGAGGTAGACCTGGACGCTCTCGCCCGCCGCGTGGGCGGTGGCCGGAACGGCCAGCATCGGCGTGACGGCCGCCGCCCCGGCGGCGAGCATGCCGACGAGGGTGCGGCGGAGGCGTTTTCTGCCCGTGTGGGGCCGGGTTTCTGCGCTCATGGGTCCGGTTGCCTTTCTCCTGTGCGGATGGCATGGCCCTGACATGGAGGGATGGGCGGCAGGGCGCCCGGGATGTTTCATCACTTGTTTCACGACTTATATCGCGACGTGATTTAACTCGCGGGGGCAAGGGGCGTCAAGGGATCGCCACGATGAAACGGATGTAACGAAAGGGTGGGGGGTCAGGGGCGGGTGGCGGAGATTTCGAGGCGGACGTAGTCGATGACCGGGGCGGGGAGGCGGGCGGCGACGGCCTGGACGAAGGGGGTGCGGTCGGCGGCGGGGAGGGTGTCGAGGTGGGCGCCGAGGATGACCGTGGCGAGGAAGGACTCGAGCTGGGGGCCCGGGGTGAGGTGGGCGGGGTCGGGGCGGAGCCGGACGTCGATGTCGGTGAGGCCGGCGGCGGCGAGGCGGGCGCGGGTGTCGTCGACTCCCGCGAAGTCCCACATGTCGGGGGCGCCGCCGAGGACGTCGGCGACGGCGGCGTTGACGACCGCGATGTTGCCCTGGCCGCCGCACTCGGAGACCAGGCGGCCGCCGGGACGCAACCGGGAGGCGAGGGAGGCGAAGAGGGCGGCGTGGTCGTCGATCCAGTGGAAAGCGGCGACGCTGAAGACCGCGTCCACCTCGCCGTCGAAGGGCAGCGGCTTCGTGAGGTCGGCGTGGACGACCTCGACACGGTCGAGCCGTCCGGCGAGCCGCTCGCGCAGCTGGTCCAGCATCCGGGCGGAGCCGTCGACGGCCACCACGCGCCCCTGCGGGAGCAGTTCGAGCAGGCCCTCGGTGTCGCGGCCGGTGCCGCAGCCCGCGTCGAGCACCCGCTCGTCACCACGCAGCGGGAGCCGCCCGAGGGTACGGCGGCCCCAGCCGAGGTGTGGCAGCGGCAGGGAGTCGTAGGTCTTGGCGTCCCATTCCCGAGGCATGGCGCGGCACTCCGTTCGTCGGTGCGTCAGTTCCCGCCGAGGTGCAGCGGGTTGACGCCCACGCTACGCCGGGCGTTCGCATCTTGATATTCGAATATCACATGTTGGACATGGCTCTTCTACCTCCGGGTCTCCCAGATCGGTGTGCGGTCCTTGTCGACCAGCGCGGCGCGCACACCCTCGGCGAAGTCGGGGGTACGGGCGATGGCGCGGGCCAGCTCCAGTTCGTGTGCCAGGCACTGTTCGAGGGTCGCCCCGGCGCCGTACCGCAGCAGTTCGAAGGTGATCGCGAGGCTCGCGGGGGACGCCCGCCGCAGCGCGTCCAGCGCCTCGGCCGCCCACTCGGCCCCCGACGGCGCCGCCGCCTCGTCGGCGAGGCGCTCCCACACTCCCGCGAGGTCGGGCGCGCCGAAGCACCGCTCGACGGCGGCCCGGTGGCCGCTCAGTTCGGGCGACGGCGGTGCGGCCGTGGCGAAGGCGTCCAGCAGCGCGGCCGGGTCGGGGTGGCCGCCGCCGGTCAGGGCCGCCTCCAGCGCGGGCAGGTCGGCGGCGGGCACGTAGTGCGTGGCCAGGCCGCACTCGACGGCCGCCGCGCCGGAGATCCGTACGCCGGTCAGGCCCAGGTACCAGCCGACCGCGCCGGGCAGCCGGGGAAGGAAGTGGCTGGCGCCGATGTCGGGGAAGAAGCCGATCGCCGTCTCGGGCATGGCCAGCGACGCGCGCTCCGTCACCACCCGCGCCGAACCGTGCACCGACACGCCGAGGCCGCCGCCCATCGCGTAGCCGTCGATCAGCGCCGTGTACGGCTTGGGGTAGCGCGCGATCATCGCGTTGAGCGCGTACTCGGCGGAGAAGTACGCCAGCACCGCCGCGTCGTCGCCGCGCAGCGCCGCCTCGCGCACCGCGCGGATGTCGCCGCCGGAGCAGAACGCCTTCGGCGAGGTGCTGTGGACGACCACGGACCGCACCGCGTCGTCGTCCCGCCACTCCTCCAGGGCCGCGGTCATCAGCTGGACCATGGTGAGGTCGAGCGCGTTGAGCGCGCCGGGCCGGTCGAGCGCGATCACCCCGGTCCCCGCGCTGACACGGGTGGTCACAGGGGGTGCGTGCAGATCCATGCGGCTCCAGACGTCGGTGGTTCTTCTCCGGGTGTTCCTCTACTTCCGTCACCTCCATCCAAACACCCGGTCGGCGCAGCCGGGCAGCCGGATGGGCGGCCGCCCGGTCGCCGCCGCGGGCCCCGCGTTGATAGGCTCGCCGGGAGCCGTGACTGGCGCGCTGGGATGGGGTCAACCATCGGGGAGCGGCTCCTGTGACACCACCGAGTGCCGTGCGCCTGGGCCGTCCCGTTCCCTGAGCAGGAGGACTCCCATGGCCGCAGCCGAGCAGTCAGCCACCCCGTACAGCACCGAGTCGGTCGCCTTCCGCAGCGCGCTGGAGGTGATCCGGGGCGTCGAGCCGCGGGTCGCCGACGCCATCGCCGGTGAACTGGCCGACCAGCGCGAGATGCTCAAGCTGATCGCGAGCGAGAACTACGCCTCCCCCGCCGTGCTGCTGACGATGGGCAACTGGTTCAGCGACAAGTACGCCGAGGGCACCGTCGGCCGCCGCTTCTACGCCGGCTGCCGCAATGTGGACACCGTCGAGGCGCTCGCCGCCGAGCACGCCCGCACCGTCTTCGGCGCGAGCCACGCGTATGTGCAGCCGCACTCGGGCATCGATGCCAACCTCGTGGCCTTCTGGGCGGTGCTGTCGCAGCGCGTGGAGAGCCCCGCGCTGCAGCGGATGGGCGCCAGGCAGGTCAACGACCTGTCGGAGCAGGACTGGGCGCAGCTGCGCCGCGAGTTCGGCGACCAGCGGATGCTCGGGATGTCCCTGGACGCGGGCGGCCACCTCACGCACGGCTTCCGCCCCAACATCTCCGGCAAGATGTTCGACCAGCGCAGCTACGGCACCGACCCGGAGACCGGGCTGCTCGACTACGACGCGGTACGCGCCACCGCCCGCGAGTTCCGTCCGCTGATCATCGTGGCGGGCTACTCCGCCTACCCGCGGCTGGTGAACTTCCGTCTGATGCGGGAGATCGCCGACGAGGTCGGCGCCACGCTGATGGTGGACATGGCGCACTTCGCGGGCCTGGTCGCGGGCAAGGTGCTGACCGGTGACTTCGACCCGGTGCCGCACGCGCAGGTGGTGACGACCACCACCCACAAGTCGCTGCGCGGCCCGCGCGGCGGCATGGTGCTGTGCGACGACGCGCTGGCCGAGCATGTCGACCGCGGCTGCCCGATGGTGCTGGGCGGGCCGCTGCCGCACGTGATGGCGGCGAAGGCGGTGGCGCTCGCGGAGGCGTCCCGGCCCGGGTTCCACGACTACGCGCAGGCCATCGTGGACAACTCCCGCGCGCTGGCCGAGGGGCTGCTGCGCCGCGGCGCGAAGCTGGTGACCGGCGGTACCGACAACCACCTGGTGCTGATCGACGTCTCCGGTTACGGCCTCACCGGGCGGCACGCGGAGGCGGCGCTGCTGGAGTCGGGCATCGTCACCAACCGCAACTCGGTGCCGCAGGACCCGAACGGCGCCTGGTACACCTCCGGCATCCGGATCGGTACCCCGGCGCTCACCACCCGCGGCCTGGGGGCCGCCGAGATGGACGAGATCGCCGGGCTCATCGACACGGTGCTGTCCGGTACGACGCCGGCGCCCGCGAAGAGCGGCGGCCTGTCGAAGGCGCACCACGTACTCGACGCGGGCGTGGCCGACCAGGTGGCCAAGCGCGCCGCGGACCTTCTCGCGGGCTTCCCGCTCTACCCGGGGATCGACCTGAGCTGACCGCCGCGAGGCGGCTGGCCGAGGGTGGCTGGCTCGGGGCGACGCCCTGGGCCGGCGGTCTCGGGCCGTCGGCCCGGAAGCAGGCCTCGCGCCGCTGGCCCTGACCTGTCCGGCCGGTCGGTCGGTCGGACACGTCTGCCCGCTCGCGGGCTCGCGGCTGCCGCGCTCGGGTCGTGACGGGATCGTGGTGATCCGCCGGAAGGGCGCTAGCTGAACTGCCAGATCACGCCGTGGTTGGCGATCGTCAGCGCGATCACCACGACCAGGTCGGCGGCGCCGAGCGCGAGGCCGAGGTAGGCGCGGGCGCGGCGCTTGGTGCCGCGGGCCAGGGCGACCAGGGCCAGCACGATGGCGGCCGGGCCCAGGACGAGGTTGAGGACGAGCAGGCCCGGGAGTCCGAGCAGGAAGGACGCGACGGCCATGCCGTCGGCGTCACGGTTGCGCGCGGCCGGTGTGCCGGTCGCGACCGGGTGGGCTGCTGCGGTGTTCACGGTGTTCCTTTCCGGGAGCTGTGGTGGTGGGTGGGGACGGGAGGACCGGCGGCGGTGTCAGCCGCGGTGGCGGGCGACGCGCTCGCGGACCGCGAAGCCGATCAGCCAGGCCGCGATGGCGGCTGCGGCGACCAGGAAGACGGTCAGCGAGGTGTGCGCGGCGGCGCCCATCAGGATGCCCATGCCGAGCAGGAGGACGACGAGGCTCATATCGGCTCTACCTCCGAGGAGTTGACGTTTCGGATGACAGTTGTTCACTGACTTCATCAGTGTAGCCCCGTACGGCTCTGGCAAAAGTGGGAGAACGGTTGTTTACTGAATGACATGAGTCACACTTCCGGGGTCCGCCAGGCCCAGAAGCAACAGACGCGCCAATCCCTGATGGACGCGGGGATGCGCCTGCTGGAACGGCAGAACCTCAGCAGCCTCGGACTGCGCGAGCTGACCCGCGAGATCGGCGTCTCGCCGGCCGCGTTCTACCGGCACTTCCCCGACATGGCCGCCCTCGGCGTGGCGCTGGTCGGCGAAGCGCTGGGCAGCCTGCACACCGTCATCAGGGCCGTGATGGCGGCCGGTTCCAGCTCCGAGGAGCTCATCGACCGCACGGTGGCGATAACCGCCGCGTACGTCGACGAGCACCGCCCGCACATCCGCTTCATCGCCCGCGAGCGGCACGGCGGGGTGCAGGACGTCCGCGAGGCGATCGCCGCGGAACTGGACCGCTTCGCCGACGAGGTCGCCGACGGACTGGCGGCACAGCCCTCGTCGGCTGGGTGGGACCGCGGCGATCTCCATGTGCTGGCGCAGTTGTACGTCGACCACATGGTGATGACGGCGGCGGCGTTCCTGGACGCCCCCGAGGACGACCCCGAGGCCCGGGAGCGGATCATCCACGCGGCGCGGCTGCGGATGCGCATCATCAGCATCGGGCGCAGGCACTGGCTCGATCCGGAGGATCCGACGGCTTCCGGGGCCCCGCGCGGCGGGCGGCGGCCGGACGGCCGCGGCGCGGCGGGCGCGCGATGACGGGCGGGTGGGACCCCGCCGGTGCGGATGGAGACCATCCGCACCGGCCGTCCCCCGTTGTCCCCGCGACTCCCCCGACGCGGGCACTCCGGCACACTGGGGCACCGGTGCTCCCGATCATGGCCCGGACATGCCACCGTTCGGGAGGACACAACGCGCCAGCCCAGGGGCACAACGCGCCACTTCCGCCGTAGGCTGCTGGAGCGCCCGTTCAGCACAGCACAACAGCACATCCAGCCACATCGTTCCCACCCCCACGGACGCCGGAGGTGCCCGGCAATGCCCCCCACAGATCCGCCGATACCCGCGCCGGACCCCACGCCCGGCGCCCTCACCGAGTCCGTCGTGGTGCCCCGGTTCATCGCCACCGCCGCCACGCTCGGGCGCGGCGAGGCCGAGTCGCTGGTCCGGGCGGCGGGACTGCCGACCATCCTGCGCGACCCCGAGACCGCCCGCACCCCGTCGGCCAGCACCTACCGGCTGTGGGGCGCGGTGCTGTCCCGTACCGGACGCCCCGACGCGGGGCTGCTGGCCGCCGCGGGCTACCGGCCGGGCACACTCGACCTGTTCGACTACCTGCTCAGCACCGCGCCCACCCTCGGCGAGGGGCTGGGACGGGCCGCCGCCCATATCCACCTGGTCAGCAGCAACTCGGTGCTCACCACCGAGGAGGACGGCGACGAGGTGACGGTGAGCTACGCGGTACGGCGCGGCGAGTACGAACTGCGCGGGGTGGTGGCCGAGTTCGCCCTCGCGGTGGTCACCGCGCAGCTGCGGCACGCCACCGGGACAGCGCTCTCCCCGCACCGCGTCTCCTTCGCCCACCGGCCGCCGCGCGGGCACCGCGGCTACACCGACGCGTTCGGCGACGCGCGGTTCGAGTTCGGCGCCGACGCGGACTCGATCACCCTCCACCGGCGCGACCTGGAGCGCCCGTTGGCGACCGCCGATCCCGCGCTGGCCGCGATCATCGCCCGCGCCGCGGCGGCGGTGCCACCGCCCGCACCGGAACTGCCCGCGGCCGTCCCCGGCCTGCGGGAGGCGATCATCGAGCAACTCCCCGACGGACGGCCCTCGCTGGCCGCCGCGGCCCGCCGTCTCGCGGTCAGCCCGCGCACCCTGCAGCGCCGCCTCGGCGAGTCGGGCACCACCTGGCGCACCGAACTGGACGCCGTCCGCCAGGAACAGCAGGCGCGGCTCGACCGGCAGGGCTCCGGCTCCGCCCAGCGCGCGGCCCGGCTGGGATTCGCCGAGACGCGCTCGCTGCGCCGCGCCATGAACCGCTGGGACACCCGGGAGCGCGAACTCGCGGGCCGCTCACGGCAGTCCGGCAGACCCCGCGCACCGGAGCGCGATGCGGAACGCGAACGGGAGCGGGAGAGCCATGAGTGACGGCCACGACTACACCGAGGGCGGCGACCCCGTCTGCTGGCTGAACCGCGTCTGCGACGACTGCGGAGCCTTCCGCGAGGACGCCCGGTCCCCGGTCTGCGCCCGCTGCGGGACCGCGTTCCCCGACGCCGGGAACGCCACCGCCCACAGCGACACCCGCCCCCACGGCCACGCCGAGGACGACACCAGGTGACCGCACCCGACCAGGTGCTGGTCTTCAGCGCCACCGCGGGCTACCGGCACGACTCCATACCCGCGGGCGCCGCCGCGCTGGCCGAACTCGCCGCGCCGCACGGCCTGCGGACCCGGCACACCGAGGACCCCGACGACCTGCGGCCCGACGTGCTGGACGGCTGCGCGGCGGTCGTCTTCCTCTCCCCCACCGGCGAGGTGCTGCACGCGAACGCCCGGCGGCACCTGAAGGCGTACGTCACCGGTGGCGGCGGCTTCCTCGGTGTGCACGCCGCCGCCTGCGCCGAGGAGGGCTGGCCGTACTACGGGGACCTGCTCGGCGCCCGCTTCACCGGCCACCCCGAGATCCAGCCGGCCGTGGTGACTGTCGAGGACCACGGCCACCCGGCCACCGCCAAGCTCCCGGCGCGCTGGACATGGACCGACGAGTGGTACGACTTCGGCGCCAACCCCCGCGCCCTGCCCGGCGGTTCACCCGGCGACGGTGTCCGGGTACTGGCCTCCGTCGACGAACGCCTTTACCAGGGCGGCACGATGGGCGCGGACCATCCGCTGATGTGGTGTCACGCGCCCGGCGCGGGCCGCTCCTTCTACACCGCTCTCGGCCACCTGGAATCGGCCTATCTCGACCCCGATTTCCGCGCGTCCCTGGAGGGCGCGCTGCTCTGGTGCGCCGCCCTCGACCTGCGCTGACGCCGACCGGAAGGGGGTCGCGGGGGCGCGCCGCACGATCATGCGCCGACCGTGCGTCCGGAAATCTCGTCGTTCCCGGGCGCAATCGGCTACCGCGCTACTACCCTGAGTCGCCGGCGGGGTTGGCGACGGCGGAGCCGGAGGGCCGGATGGACGCAGCACACTCGGACGGAACGGAGCCCGCGCGGTCGGGTGGCCGACCGGCGGAGCAGCTCGACCAGTTGCTGCGCCGCGCCGAGAACGGGCGGCAGGCGGCACTGCTGATGCACGCCGAGGTGCGTTCCGCGCTGATGCACTACTGCGGTCTGCAGTCCTGCCGCCACACCAAGGGACCGCCGCGGCGGATGAACCGGCGTACGTACCGGCACAGTTTCCTGCTGCCGGACGGTGACGTGCAGGTGCTGTGGGAGCTGGAGCACAACACCGGGCCCGACGAGGGCGTCGTGCACCGCGCCGTCTTCGCCGACCGCGAGGACCTCACGCTCGCCGAGTGGGAGGTCGACTCCGCGTTCGGCGGCTTCAGCGGGCCCGCGGACCTGTCGGCCGACGAATCCGCGCTGTCCGCGCCGCCGTTCCCGGCCGGGGCGCCGGACGTGGAGAGCGGTCTCCTGGCGGCGAGCGGGGACGCCTTCCGGCGCGCGTACACCGAGGGCGACTCCGCGGAGCACGCCTGGCGGCTGCTGCGCCGCGCCACCAACGCGGGCGCGCCGGGCACCGAGATGCGGGCCCGGCTGCGGGCGGCGATAGCCCACGACATCAGCATCGTCACCCGGCGCAGCGCCGTCGTCGGCGGCCGCCAGGTGTCCTGGGCGCTGTACGAGCACGCCTTCCTGCTGCTGGACGGCAGCGAGGTGAGCCTGTGGGAGATCGACCACACCCGTACCCCCACCGGCGACCCGGTCTGCGAGGTCTTCACCTCCCAGGACGCCGCCCTGGACACGGCGGTGCGCAGGATCGAGGCGACCTAGGCCCCGCTCGCGGCGGGGGTCAGCGGCGCCGTCCGTCGGGGTGCCGGTCGAGATCGCCTTCACGGTCGCGGCCGCGGTCGTCGCCGCGGTCCCGGTCGCCGTGATCGTCATCGTCGTCGCGCGATGTGCCGCCGCCGGGCTTCTGGCGCCGGGAGTTCTCGTCGGCGGCCAGCACGACCAGCGTCAGCCGGGACAGCGGCGGTACGGTCCCGGTGCGGCCCGCGCGGTGCCAGGCGATGAGCACGGTCAGCCGGATCATCTTCCGCGCGACGTACAACAGCAGCGCGGCCAGCGGTAGTTCGGCGAAGGCGGCGGTCAGCACGGCGCCGGTCAGGTCGTTGCTGTTCCAGTCGAGGACGATGTCGAACCAGGCGTCGCAGCACAGCAGGGTGGCGGTGATGATCGCCCAGGGGATGAAGATCTGCAGCCGCCGCCACGCGCAGAACGCGGTGATGCCGATGGCGAAGATCAACGCCACGTCGAACCCGACCCAGGCGAACTTCCACTGGCTGACCACACGGTGCGTGGGCAGGCTCGCCGACAGGTAGGCGATCCACGGGATGAGGAAGAGAAAGCTGCCCGTCACGACCGCCAGGAACATCCGGCGCAGCTGGCGCAAATGCGGGTCGTGGGGTGACGGCAGTTCCGGCCTCATGCTGTCCACTGTGCCGGATCTTCGTTCTCCGGTCACTTCATGGTCACCCTGCCGAACGTCACCACGTCGTCACCGGTCGGCCGAGGGTTGCGGGGTGCCGGCCCCGCCCGCGGGCGCCGCGGCCAGCACACGCCTGCAGAAGGCGGCCACCCGCTGCTGCCCGCCCGCCCTGCGCTGCAGCCGGGAGAGCGGTTTCTCGTCCATGTCCCGGCCCTGCCGTACGGCCTCCACATAGCTCCTGCACAGCGCACGGAGGACCTGCTGCTGGCGGTTCGCGGACGGCTCTGAGGGGGTGGCGGGCGGCTGGGACACCGAGGGTGCCGGTGTCGCCGTCGCGGTGGGGACGCCGGTGGCGCCGGTGCTGGAGCGGGCGCCGCCGGAGCCGGGCGTGGCGCGGCCCCGCGCGTCCGTGCTCGGGCCCCGCGGCACCCCGGAGCCGCTGGCCGCCTTCCCCGGGTCCCCGCCGCCCGCCTCCGGCAGCGCCCTGGCGTGGACTCCCCCGCGGAACGGTGTGGGCAGCGCGCCGGTACCCGCGGCGAACGCGACCCCGCCGACGGCGAAGACCGCGACCAGGCCGCCCGCGAGCGCCTTCGCGGGCCGCCCGGAGCCGATCCGCGCGCCGAGTCCGGTGGGGCGGCCGCGCCGTACGGCCCCCGCGCCCCGGGCGGCACGGAAGGCGGCGACGGCCGCCTGTTCCCGGCCGGGGTCGAGCGCCCCGTGCCGGGCGGCGGCGGACAGCAGCCGCAGCAGCTCGCCGAACCGGGGATCGGCACGGTCGGCCGCCGCCCAGGCGTCGTCGGGATGGCCGGGCGCCGCGGGCCACGCGGGTGCCGCGTCGTCGTGCGGGCCGTCGGCCCCGGACCGGCCGGCGAGGGCGGTCCCGCGCCGCAGCAGGCGCTCCGCGGTGTCCGGGTCGGGCCAGGCGGCGCGGTCGCGGCCGTCGTCCATCTCACGCCTCCCCGGGGTTGTCGCCCGCGGCGGACGCGGGGTCGCCGCCTGCCGCGAGCTGCTCGGCGAGGCGGCGCAGACCGCGGTGGGCGGCGGTGCGCACCGCGCCGGGGCGCTTGTCGAGGACCTTGGCCGCGGCGGGGCCGCTCAGGCCCATCATCACGCGCAGCAGCACCGCCTCGGCCTGGTCGTGGGGCAGGGCGGCGATCATCGCCAGGGCGTCGGTGGTGGAGAGGTTCTCCAGGGCCGAGGCGGCGGAGTCCGGCACGGTGACGGGGCCGGGTACGGCGGGGTCGAGGGGGGTGGTGCGCGGGCGGGATCTCAGCCGGCGCAGATGGTCGAGGGCGCGGTGGCGGGCGATGGTGGCGGCCCAGCCGCGGAAGGCGGCACCGTCGCCGCGGAAGGTCGCGAGGTCACGGACGATGTCGTGCCAGGCGTCGGAGGCGACGTCGTCGGCGTCGTCGCCGACCAGGCCGCGCAGGAAGCCCAGCAGCATGGGCTGCACCTGGCGGTAGACCGCGGCGAAGGCCGCCTCGTCGCCGCCGCGGGCGCGCGTCACGGCGAGGCCGAGCTCCCCGTCGTCGGCCCGCGCGCGCCCCCGTGCACCCGCCCTGCCCACCGTGTCCTCTTTGTGCGTACCGGCACCGCGGCCGCCCCTGGTGGGAAGCCGTACCGTCTCGTACAGCGTCGCAACGGCGGAAGGTGTCACCGCCCCGCCCGCCCACCGTGCATGTACCGCCTCCGAGTTCGCCCCGGAGCGCCTGCCCCGACCGGGCACGCGCTCCTACTCCCCACAGCGCTCCACCCGCGGAAACCGTCACACCCGCCCCACCCGCCCCGGTCCCGGAGGGGCCGCGGAGGGGGCCGGACGGTACGGCCGCGCGGGAGGAGGGGCGCCGCGTCGGGGCGCGGGGAAGCCGGAGGGCCAGGCCGTCCTCCCCGCCCTGCCGCTGGGCGGGGAGGGCGCGGTGGCGGGGAGGGCGGCCGGCGGTATCAGTGCGGCAGCAGTGCCGGGTTGGCGTCGTGGACGAGTTCGAGGGCCTGGGCGGGGAACCAGGCGCCCGCCGCGGGGTCGGGCGCGCCGCGCTCGGGGTCGTCGGGGCCCGCGGTGCCGCGGGTGCACTGGCCGTCGGACTCACCCGGGATCTTCACCCAGAGGCGGGCGTCCAGGAGGGGGTCGCCGGTGGTCAGGGTCGGGCGGGCGCCGAGGCCGCGGTCGGGCGGGTTGCACCAGTCCTGCGGGTCGGAGTAGACGCCGGACGGCGGGGTCCACGGGCCCTGGCCGTTACGGCTGGTGTCGGTGACGAAGTGCTTCATGGCGGCGGGCGCGGTGTGCACATGGGCGTCCAGCCATGCCTGCGCGTCGTTGACCGCCCACCACTGGTTGGGGCAGGCCGCGGGGTCGCCGCCGGCGTCCGCGTAGGCGAGGCAGGACGACACGAGCTTGCCGTACCAGGCGAGTTCGCTGTCGGAGCGGTAGTTGGAGATGTTGAGGAAGAACCCGGTGGCGTCGCCGACGCCGCCCGCGATCAGCCGCGGCACGATGTCGTTGACGCTGTGCCAGCCGCTGTGCCCCGCGTCGAGATAGACCTTCGTGGCGGCGAGCGGTTCGAGCGCGTCGACGGCGTAGTGGATCTCGTCGTAGCGGGCGGCGGTCTTGCTGCCCTGGGCGTCGTCGGCGCCGCAGTCGGAGGGCAGCAGCGCCAGCGAGTCCGGCTCCAGGATCACCGTGGCGGGGTGCGCGCCGATGCCGCGCCGGACGGCGTCGATCCATGCCTCGTACTGGGCGGTGTCGGCGGCGCCGCCCGCGGAGTACTGGGAGCAGTCGCGCCCGGGGATGTTGTAGAGCGCGAGCACCGGCAGCGCGTGGCGCCTGGCGGCGGCGGTGACCGTGCCGCGCACCGACGCCTCGACGGTGGCGGGCGTCCCGTCGCCGTACCAGACGGCCTGCGGGGTCAGCGTCATCGCCAGCACGCCCGCGGCGTCCTTGAGGTGGCCCTGCCGCAGCAGGTCGAGGATCTGCGTGTGGGCGGCGCTGTTCGCGGGCGGCGTGTAGAGGGCCGCGGGCGCGCGTGTCGCGGAAACGGCGGTGGTCGTGGCGTGCGCGGGCACCGCCGCGGCCACGGCGGCCAGCGCCGCGGCGGACACCCCGACGGTCAGCGTGCGGGTCGCCCGGCCGGTGCGGCCGGCCCGCGCGCCGCGGCGAGCGGTGCGTTCGGTACGAGCGGTACGTGCGCGGAAGCGTGCGGTCATGCGGATGCGCTCCTCGGGGCAGCCTGACGGAGTGCCGCACCCGGAGTCTCGTGGGAGCGCTCCCATATGCGGCTGGTTGAATTAACTCCTCACACGGGCGCCCCGTCAATCCCCCTGCGCGGGCTTCCGTCGGGGAAGCCCGCGCAGGAGTCGGGCGCGGTACAGGCGCGAACCGCGGACCCTACTTGAGCGCCCCCGTCACCAGGTCGATCCGCCAGAACCGCTGGAGCGACAGGAAGAGCGCGATCACGGGCACCACCGACAGCAGCGTCCCGGTGATCACCAGCGAGTACAGCGACGCCTCGGCGGCGCCGTGCCGCAGCAGGCTGTACAGGCCCACGGTGAGCGGGAACTTGTCGTCGCTGGTGAGCATCACGTACGGGAGCAGGAAGTTGTTCCAGATCGCGATGAACTGCAGCAGGAAGACGGTGACGAGGCCGGGGCCCATCAGCCGCAGGCCGACCGAGAAGAACAGCCGGGCCTCACCGGCGCCGTCGATCCGCCCGGCCTCCAGGAGCGAGTCGGGCACGGCGGAGGCGGCGTAGATCTTGCACAGGTAGATGCCGTAGGGATTGAACAACTGCGGGAGCAGCACACCGATCAGACTGTCCGTCAGCCCCACCTTGGACAGCAGCAGGTACTGCGGGACGGCCAGCACGATCTGCGGCAGCAGCACCCCGGCCAGGATGGTGTTGAACAGGGTGCTCCGGCCGCGGAACTGGTATTTCGCCAGGGCGTAGCCGGTCGCCGCCGAGACGAAGGAGGCGAGCACCCCGCCGACGGCCGCGTAGAAGAAGCTGTTGAGCATCCAGTGCCAGAAGATGCCGTGCTGGTAGTCGGACAGGTCGCGGATGTTGCGGAGGATCCCCAGGTCGAAGGAGGGCACATAGGTGTCGGTGGAGAACAGCTTGGTACGGGACTTGGTGGCCGCGATGAGGATCCACAGGCTGGGCACGGCGCAGTAGACCGCGCCCAGCACCAGCGCGGCGGTGGGCAGGAGGGCGATCCTGCGGCGCGGCCCGGTCAGCGTGCTCACTTGCCCTCCTGGACCCGGGACTGGATGACCCGGGCGGTCACGAAGGAGACGGCGAGCGCGCCGACGGTCAGGACGACGGAGGTGGCGGCGGCCGAGTAGATGTCGGAGTTGCCGAACGCGTCGTCGTAGATCTTCATCAGCGGCACCCAGGTGGAGGAGACGGCGTTGGACAGCGGCTTGAGGGTGTTGGGCTCGTTGAACACCTGGAGGGCGGCAAGCACCGTGAACAGGCAGCACATGACCACCGCGGGCATCACCATCGGCACCTTGATCCGCCGTACGATCTGCCACTCGCCGGCGCCGTCGAGCCGTGCGGACTCGTAGAGTTCGGCGGGCAGCGCGCGCAGCGCGGTGTAGATGACGATCATGTTGAAGCCGACCGCGGCCCACACCGCCACATTGCTCACCGACAGGTAGACGGCCACCTGCCCGAAGAAGTCCACGTGGTCGCCGCCGATCGGGCTGGTGGCGGGGAGGTAGAGGAACCCCCACATCAGCGAGGCGATGACACCGGGGACCGCGTAGGGCAGGAAGATCGTCAGCCGGGTGACGCGCTTGAGCCGGGTGCGTTCCATGTCGAGCAGCACCGCGAAGAGCAGCGCGAACAGGACGGTGGCGGGGACGGTGATCGCGCCCAGGGTGAGCATCCGCAGCACGCCGGACCACAGTTCCGCGTCGCCCAGTACGTCACGGTAGTTGGCGAGTCCGGCCCAGACGGTGTGGGTGCCGCCGCCGAGCAGTCCGCCGTTGATCTTGCGGCGCTGGAAGCTGAGCACCAGCGCGTAGATCCCGGGGGCCACCACGAATCCCGCGAAGAGCAGGACCGCGGGCAGGACCAGCAGGTAGGGGAACCGGCTGGTCCCGCGGGCGGCGCCGCTCGGGCGGGTGGAGGGAGTGGGGCGTGCCATCAGCCGACCGTGAATCCGAGCTTCTTCATGTCGGCCACGCTCGCGTTCTGGACGGTGTCGAGCGCGCCGTCGAAGGAACCGCCGCTCTGCAGCGCCTTGCTGAAGTTGTCGGTGTAGCCGGTGAAGGTGACCGTGACGTTCGGTCCCCACATCGGGAAGCTGCGGGCGTCGGGGGCGACCTTCTTGACCTGGTCGTAGTAGTCGGGCTGGTTGGGGAAGAAGGCGGGCGGCGACTGCAGGATCGGCAGCGAGCGCCCGGGGGTCGCCGCCGGGTAGATGTTGATCTGCTTGACCTGCTCGGTGACCGCCGCGTCGTCGGTGTTGAGCCAGGAGGCGAACTCGGCCGCCTCGGCGGGGTGCTGGGAGTCGCTGGTCACGGTGGTGGCGGAGCCGCCCCAGATGCCGGTGGCCGGGTCGCCCGCGGTCCACGCGGGGAGCGGCGCGACGGCCCACTTGCCCTTGGTGCCGGGGGCTATGCCGCCGAGCTGGGCGGGCGCCCACGCGCCGGAGATCCAGGTCAGCAGGGTGCCGTCGTTCATCTGCTTGTTCCACTGCGGCGAGAAGGAGGGGTTCTTGGCGACGGTGCCGTCGCCGACGAGTCCCTGCCAGTAGTCCGCCACCTTCTTGGTGGCGGCGCCGTTGATGTCGACCTTCCAGGTGGTGCCGCTGGCGGACCACCACGCGGCGCCGGCCTGCTGGGCGAGGCCGGTGAACCAACCGGGGTCGGCCGCGTCGAAGTTGGTCAGATACGACTTGGGGGCCTTGGTGCGTACGGTCTTCGCCTCGGCCGCGTATTCGGCCCACGTCCTGGGGACCGCCAGGCCGTACTGCTTGAAGAGGTCGGCGCGGTAGAACAGCATCAGCGGCGCCACGTCCTGCGGCACGCCGTACACCTTGCCCTCGAAGGTGGTGGTCCTCAGGGTCGGGGCGTCGAACTTGCCGACGGTGTCCTTGGTCCAGTCGGTGATGTCGCGGACGACGCCCTTGGAGACCAGGGCGGGCAGCGACTGGTACTCGACCTTGGCGATGTCGGGGCCGTTCTTGGCTTCGTGGGCGGTGATCATCTTGGCGACGAGCTGGTCGCCGCCCGCCGGGTTGGAGAGCTTGACCTGGATGTCCGGGTGGGTGGAGTTCCACTTGGCGACGACCGCGTCCATGTGCGGGTCCCAGTCCCAGAAGGAGAGTTGGACCTTGCCCTTGGCGGGGCCCTTCGCGCTGTCGTCGCCGGACTTCTTGCCGGAGCCGCCGCCGCACGCCGCCGTCGTCGCGAGCAGTCCGGCCGCCAGCAGGGCGACGGAGGCGGTCCGCCGTCTTCCGTGTGTCACGGTCATGGGGTGTTTCCTCAGCTCTCTTCTGACGCGGGCGCGGTGGCCCAGGTGGGGAGTTCCAGAGGGGTGCGCTGCAGTCCGATCCACTGGCGCCGGGTGAAGCCGGACATCTGGTTGTCGGCTCCGTGCCGGGCGTGGGCGTCGTTGACGTGCACCTCGCCCGCCTGGAGCCGCTCGGCGACGGACAGTCCGCGGATCAGGTCGCGGGTGAAGACCGAATTCATCAGCATCGGCAGGCCGTTGGTGAGGGCCACCGCCTCCGCCTCGGTGTCGACGACGGTCACCGGGATCACCGGCCCGAAGATCTCCTCGCGGAAGGCGGGCATCTCCGGTGTGACGTCCGCCAGCACGGTGGGGCGGTAGAACAGCCCGTCGTACGTACCGCCGGTGACCAGCCGGGCGCCCATGGCCAGCGACGGTTCGACGATCGTACGGTGCAGCCGCTCGACCTGCGCGGCGCTGATCAGCGGGCCGAGCGCCACGGTGGGGTCGAACGGGTCGCCGACCCTGAGCGCAGCGGCCCGCCGCGTCACGGCTGCCAGGTACCGGTCCGCGACGGCCCGCTGCACGATGTGGCGGCTGGCGCTGATGCATGTCTGGCCCTGGAACTCCAGGGAGGCGATCATCGCGCAGTCCGCGGCGAGTTCGGTGTCGGCGTCGTCCAGCACCACGAAGGCGTTGCTGCCGCCGAGTTCGAGGCGGATGTCACGCAACTCCCCCGCCGCGGCACGGTCGATGGCCAGGCCCACCTCGCGTGACCCGGTGAAGTCCAGCATGTCGACGCCCTGGTGGCGGGCGAGCGGCCAGCCCGCTCCGGGGCCGTCGCCGGTGACCACGTTGAGCACGCCGGGCGGCAGTTGCGCGTACCGCGCCGCCGCGGCGAGCACCTGGCCGCCGATCACCGGGGTGAGTTCGGCGGGCTTGAGCACGACGGTGTTGCCGAAGGCCAGCCCCGGGGCCAGGGCGCGCATCGCCAGGTTCATCGGGTAGTTCCAGGGGGTGATCAGGCCGAGCACGCCGAGCGGGACCGCCCGGGACAGCGACAACTTGCCCGCCTTGTACGGCGGCAGGATGTCGCCCGCGTTCTCGCTGACCTGCACCGCGGAGAGCGCGAGCTGTTTGAGACCGGTCCCGACCTCGTCCTCCGCCTTGGCCCGCACGCCACCGGTCTCGCGCATGCTCTGCTCGACCAGTTCCTCGTAGTGGTCCTGGAGATAGCCGGCGAACCGCCGCAGGTACGCGGCTCGTTCGGGCGCGGACAGCGCCGCCCACCCGGGCTGCGCGGCGCGCGCGGCGGCCACCGCGCGGTCGATGTCCGCGGCCGCGCCGAGGGCGTAGCTGCCGATCACCTTGCCCGTCGCCTTCTCCTCGACGGCCGCGGTGAGCCCGGAGGACGCGGGGACGAAGGCTCCGTCGATGTACAGCCGGCCGTCGCCGGGAGGGAAGGGCATACGTGCTCCAGGGGAGGGTGGGGAAGCGGGCGGGCCGACGCGGGAACGCGTCTTTTTCTGCGACTTAAACTAAGTAGCTATGGATGGGGGGTCAATCGTCCTGCACGGATTTTTTTCCGCCCGGTGGGCGCGAGGTGGCCCGTCGGCGCGCGGGAGTGCGGCGGGACGACGCGGGAGTGCGGCCCGACGGCGCGGGAGTGCGGCGGCGCGGCCGGACCGTTCGTGATCCGCCGGACGACTGCTAACGGCCGCCGGAGGTGAGGAGTTCGTGCACCGGGAGGGTGGCCGCGCCCAGGGCGACCGCCTCGGGGCCGAGACGGCCGAGTTCGAGGACCGTGCCGCCCGCCATGTAGTCCAGGGTGTGGCGGCGCATCGCGTCGCGGACGGCGGGGAGCATCGTCGGGCCCATGGCCGCGCTGACCCAGCCGGAGAGGATCACCCGGTCGGGGCTGAGCAGGTTGATCAGGTTGCCGATGCCGATGCCCAGGTACTCCGCCGCCCAGCTCACCGTGTCGGCGGCCGGTCCCGGCTCGGCGGCCTCGGCGACCAGGGCCGCGATCCTGGCCTCGGTGCCCGCACCGGCCAGTTCCGCCTCCCCCGCGATGGCCTGGTAGTGCTCCAGGATGGCGTCGGCCCCGATGTACGCCTCCAGGCAGCCGCGCGAACCGCAGCGGCACGCGGCGCCCCCCGCCTCCACGACGGTGTGCCCCCACTCGCTGGTCGTACTGGTGACGCCGCCGGGTGAGCCGGTGGCCACCGCCGCGCCGACACCGCTGGCCAGCAGTGCCACGATCGCCCGCTGCGCGCCCCGCCCGGCGCCCCGCCACATCTCGGCCTGGCCGAGCGTACGGGCGCAGTTGTCCAGGTGCAGCGGCGCGGCGACATGCGGCCGCAGCAGCGCGTCGAAGGGCGCGCCCGACCAGCCGAAGGTGGGCGCGTGGACGCTCCCGTCCGGCAGCACCGCGCCGGGTACGCCGACGCCCACCCCGAGCAGCGCGGCCGGGTCGACCCCGGCCTTCGCCGTGACCTCCTCTATGCCCGCCCGGACCAGCTCCGCCAGCACCGCGGGGTCCGGCCGCCCCTCGTCCATCGGGTACGTGGCGGTGGCGACGGTGTCCAGCGTCCAGTCGAAGAGCCCGACCTGGACATGCGTCTCGCCGATGTCCACCCCGGCCACCTGCGCGTAGCCGGGCCGTACTTCGAGGAGCGTACGGGGACGGCCGCCGTCGGAGTCCAGCAGTCCGGCCTCGGCGACCAGGCCCTCGGCGACCAGGTCCGTCACCACGTTGCTGACCGTCGCCGAGCTGAGTCCGGTGGCGCGCATCAGGTCGAACCGGCTGGCCGGGCCGTGCAGGTAGAGCCTGGTCAGCACGGACGTGCGATTGTGCCGACGGAGATCCCTCGTCGTCCGGCCCACGTCGCGCTTCACCGGAGTCCCCCTCACGATGTCGGTCCGGCGGCTCGGCCGGTTCGCTGGTCCGGCTGCGAACCGCGGCGGGCGCGATGGCTCGTGCCGATGCTGCTGGCTGTAGCGGTACAGGGCACATAGTGCCAGATGGCGGGCGGGGTGCCGATGATCGGGAAGCGCTTTCCCGAGGGACCGGACGCTGGCGCGTCGGCAGACGTCGGAGGGCTGGGCCTGCGCCCGTCGGCGCGCGCGGCGGACCCGCCCCGCCCCGGTGGGGGCCGGGACCGCGTTCAGTCACGGCCCGGCCCCCGGTAGAGGTCCAGCTCGCCGTCGAGCTCCACGGCGAGCACCGTGGCGTGCGGGTCGACGGCGTCCGCCGGCGGGGCGTCGATCCACAGCACTCCCGGCACCTCGTGCAGCCCGCCGGTGACGTGGTGGCCCAGCTCCACCCCGGCGCCGACCACGGTGACGCGGCGGACGGCGTTGCGCAGACCCCGTACCGACACCGTCTCGCGCGGCGCGTCGAAGCAGGTCAGATAGAGGGTCCTGCGGTCGGCGGCGAGCGTGCTCGGCCCGTAGTGGTGCCCCGGGGGGAGCCCGGTGACCGTGCCGTACACCGCGTCGGCGTGCCGGACGATCCAGTCGCCGAGCCCCTCCAGGCGCGCGGTCTGCTCGGGGGTGATCGTGCCGTCCTCCCGTGGGCCGACGTCCAGCAGCAGGTTGCCGCCCGCGCCGATCGTCTCGGTGAAGTAGCGGACGAGCTGGCCGACGGACTTGTGGCGGTGGTCGTGGCCCTGGTAGCCCCACGAGTCGTTGACGGTCAGGCACAGCTCCCACGGGCCGTCCGACGCCTCCAGCGGCACCCCCTGCTCGGGCGTGGCGTAGTCACCCCGGCTGAGCATGCGGGAGTTGAGCACGGTGCGCGGGTTGACGGCGAGGATCTCGTCGGCGAGTTCGCCGATGCCCCACTGCTCCTCGTCGCGCTCCCACTCGCCGTCGAACCACAGCAGGTCGGGCCGGTAACGGGTCGTCAGTTCGCGTACCTGCGCGTTGCGGTAGGCGAGGAAGCGGCGCCAGGCGGCCGGGTCCTCGGCGCCGGGCTCGGGGGTGCTGAGGCGGTTGTCGTTGACCGGTGTGTGGCGGGGGTCCGGGCGCGGATGCCTGACCGTCGGGTAGTCGGGGTGCGACCAGTCGGAGTGCGAGTAGTACAGGCCGACCCTGAGGCCCGCCGCGCGCAGCGCGTCCGCGTAGCCGCCGATCAGGTCGCGGCCCGCCGGGGTGTCGCGGACCACCGACAGCCCGTCCTGTTCGGTGTCCCACAGCGCCACGCCGTCGTGGTGACGGGCCGTCAGCACCGCGTAGCGGGCGCCGGCCCGGGCGAAGAGCGCGGCCCAGGCGCCGGGGTCGTACGCGGACGCGGTGAATCCGTCGAGCTGCCGCATGTACTGCTCACGGGTGAGCTGCCCGGAGAAGAACGACCAGGACTCGGGGACGCCGTCGACGGCGTAGACGCCGTAGTGGACGAAGATGCCGAGCTTGGCGTCGGCGAACCAGGGCTGCAGGGGCATGGGCCGGACCTCGCGCGTCGAGACATCGGATGTGTGGACGGATCG
This sequence comes from Streptomyces sp. NPDC051976, assembly GCF_040680795.1. Classification (NCBI taxonomy): domain Bacteria; kingdom Bacillati; phylum Actinomycetota; class Actinomycetes; order Kitasatosporales; family Streptomycetaceae; genus Streptomyces; species Streptomyces sp. NPDC051976. The sequence goes on along the minus strand of NZ_JBFAXL010000005.1, from coordinate 3,398 downwards.
CGATGACCTTACGGGCCGCCTCCGGGGCAATCAATCCCGCCCCGGGGAGGCCGATCCTGGGCGACGTCTTGACGGCGGCGGCGCCCGGCGTGATTCTACCGTTCACTGGGAGAGCGCTCTCCCCACCCTCCCCACAGGGCCCGCGCCTCCTTCCCCCCACCCCGCTGGAGACCGGCATGAGAGCCTCACCCCCGCGATCCGCAACGTCCGGTTCCCTTCCCCCGCCCCTGCGCGCCGTCCTGCTGCTGATGGTGGCGGTGGGCCTGGCGCTGTACGCGCTTGCCGTCCCCACCACGCCCGCGCACGCCGCCGACGCCCTGCTCTCCCAGGGCAGACCGGCCACGGCGTCCAGCACCGAGGGCGCCGGATACGCCGCCTCGGCCGCGGTGGACGGCGACACCGGCACCCGCTGGGCCAGCGCCTGGAGCGACCCGCAGTGGCTCCAGGTCGACCTCGGCGCCTCCGCCACCCTCAGCAGGATCGTGCTGAACTGGGAGAACTACGCGACCGCGTACCAGCTCCAGGTCTCCGACGACGGCACCCACTGGACGTCCGTCTACGCCACGACCACCGGCACCGGCGGCGTCCAGACGCTCGCCGTCAGCGGCACCGGCCGCTATGTGCGGATGAACGGCGCCACCCGGGTCAACGGCTACGGCTACTCGCTGTGGGAGTTCCAGGTCTACGGGACGACCGGCTCCGGCGGCGGCTCGACCGGCGGCGCCACGGGCGGCTCGACCGGCGGCACCACCGGCGGCAGCGGCACCCCGCCGCCCGGCGACTGGACGACGCTGTGGGGCGACGACTTCAACGGCGCCGCCAACACCCCGCCCGACAGTGGAAGTTGGATCACCGACACCGGCACCGCGTACCCCGGCGGCCCGGCGAACTGGGGCACGGGTGAGGTCGAGACCGCCACCGACTCCCCCGCGAACGTGGGCCTCGACGGCAGCGGCCACCTCAACCTGACCGCACTGAAGTCCGGTGCCGCCTGGACGTCGGGGCGGATCGAGACCCGGCGCAGCGACTTCGCCGCCCCCGCCGGCGGCCAGCTGCTGATCTCCGCCACGCTGAAGCAGCCGGACCCGGCCAAGGCGCTGGGCTACTGGCCGTCGTTCCGCGCGGTGGGCGCCGCCTACCGGGGGAACACCGCGGCGTGGCCCGCCGTCGGGGAGAGCGACATCATGGAGGACGTCAACGGGCGCGGCCAGCTCTCGGCGACCCTGCACTGCGGTACCGCGCCTGACGGCAATTGCGCCGAGTACAACGGTCTGACGAGCGGTCTGGCGACCTGCGCCGGCTGCCAGAGCGGCTACCACACCTACTCCGAGGTCATCGACCGCACGAGGTCCGACGAGCAGATCCGCTGGTACCTCGACGACCAGCAGGTGTGGCAGGTCAGCGAGTCGCAGGTCGGCGTCGCCACCTGGAACGCCGCCGTGCACCACGGGGTGTTCGTCGACTTCAGCCTCAGGATCGGCGGCTCCTACCCCAACGCGGTGTGCGGCTGCACCTCGCCCGCCGACGACACCTCGTCGGGCGGCACCCTGAGCCTGGACTCGGTGTCGGTGGCGCAGACCACCGGCAGCGCGCCCGCGCCGCTGACCGATCCGCCGGTGCCGACCGGCGCGAGCGACGTGCACGTCACCGGCGGCCAGGGCGACTGGCAGCTCACCGTGGACGGACACCCGTACACGGTGAAGGGCGTGACCTGGGGGCCGTCCAACACCACCGCCGACGCCCACATGCGCGACCTCAGGGCGATGGGCGTCAACACCCTGCGCACCTGGGGCACCGACGCGTCCAGCAAGCCGCTGCTCGACTCGGCCGCCGCGTACGGCCTCAAGGTGGTCAACGGCTTCTGGCTCAACCAGGGGGCGGACTACGTCAACGACACCACGTACAAGAACAACACCCTGGCCGACATCAAGCAGTGGGTGACGGCGTACAGGAACCATCCCGGTGTGCTGATGTGGGACGTCGGCAACGAGGTCATCCTCACCACGCAGGACCACTACTCGGGCGCCGCCGTCGAGCAACAGCGCATCGCCTACGCGAAGTTCGTGGAGCAGGTGGCGCAGGCGATCCACGCGATCGACCCGAATCACCCCGTGACCTCCACCGACGCGTGGACGGGCGCGTGGCCGTACTACAAGCAGTACACGCCGAGCCTGGACCTCTACGCGGTCAACTCCTACGGCGCGGTGTGCCAGGTGAAGCAGGACTGGGTCAACGGCGGCTACAGCAAGCCGTACCTCGTGACCGAGACCGGCGAGGCGGGCGAGTGGGAGGTGCCGAACGACGCCAACGGGGTGCCGACCGAGCCCACCGACGTCCAGAAGCGGGACGCGTACCTGTCGGCGTGGAGCTGCGTCACGGGGCACACCGGGGTGGCGCTGGGCGCCACGATGTTCCACTACGGCAACGAGAACGACTTCGGCGGTGTGTGGTTCAACGTCCGCCCCGCGGGCTGGAACCGGCTGGCGTACTACGCGATCGCCAAGGACTACGGCGGCACGCCGCAGGCCGACACCCCGCCGGTGATCAGCTCGATGACGGTGACCGGCGCCGGCGCGGTCCCCGCGGGCGGCACCTTCGACGTCGCGGCCACGGCGAGCGACCCCGAAGGCGACCCGGTCCGCTACCAGTTGATGTACTCCTCGAAGTACGTGGACGGCGGCACCGGACTGCGGCAGGTGGATTTCACGCAGACCGGGGACGGCCGGTTCACCGTGACGGCGCCGAAGACGCTGGGCGTGTGGAAGGTGTACGTCTACGCCTACGACGGGCACGGCAACGTCGGCATCGAGACCAGGTCGTTCCGGGTCGTGGCGCCGCCGGTGGACGGCACGAACGTCGCTCTCGGCAGGCCGGCGACGGCGTCCTCGTACCAGCAGACGGGCGACGGCGCGCCCTACCCGCCGGCCAACACCACCGACGGCAGGTGGGACACCCGGTGGGCGAGCGAGTGGAGCGACGCGCAGTGGCTGCAGGTCGACCTCGGCCGGACGACGGCGATCCGGCACGTCCAGCTCGGCTGGGAGGCGGCGTACGGGAAGGCGTACCAGGTGCAGGTGTCGGCGGACGGCAGCAACTGGACGACCGTGTACGCGACGACGACCGGGACGGGCGGCGTGGAGACGCTCGACGTCAGCGGGTCGGGACGCTATGTGCGGCTGAACCTGGCGGCGCGCGGCACCGCGTACGGCTACTCGCTCTACGAGTTCGGGGTCTACGCGTGAGGCGGGGCCGCTCGCAGGTCGCTTCCTGAGCCGTGACCGCTGACGGAACCGGGGCGGGGGGGGGGGGGGGGGGGGGGGGCGGCCCGCCCCCCCCCCCCCCCCCCCAAGATGGGTTGGGGGCGGGCCCCCCCACGGCCGTAACAACACACAACAGGA